>NZ_JAWLNX010000001.1:181761-523437 GCF_035320975.1 Saccharopolyspora mangrovi
CCCTCTGTTTCCTTTATCTTTCTGGTGGGTGGGGGGGGGGGGGGTGCCCCCCCCCCCCCCCCCCCACCCCACCGAATCAGGTGAAGATTCCGCTCACTCGCCGAGAACGGGCGGAGCGGTCTTGGGCATGTCGTTCATCCACACGTCGTCCTGCTCTTCGAGCCAGGAAGGACGCTCGTGCTCGTCGTCCTCGGAGCCCTGCCCGCGCTGACCGGCACCGGCACCCATGCCGCCCATGCCACCGCGGCCAGCAGCTCCGCGACCACCGGCACCCGCAGCACCAGCGCCCGCACCGGCACCACCGCCGAAACCACCCGCTCCGGCCCGACCGCCGGCACCCATTCCGGCGCCGCGAGCACCTGCTCCGGCACCGCCGACGCCACCGGCCCGGCCGCCCGCACCAGCTCCGGCACCCGCGCCGAGACCTGCCGCGAGCCCGAGACCTGCGCCGCCGCCAGGAGTTCCACCACCAGGCATGCCACCACCGGGCACACCTCCGCCGGGGAGACCGCCACCGGGCGGGTTCGCCCAGGCAGTGCCGGTTCCGGCCGGGCTGGTCCCGCCCGGGTAGGCCCCGCCGGTGTAACCGCCACCGGCGACCCCACCGCCGGGCATGCCGCTACCGGAGTAGCCGCCACCAGCGCCGGAGCCCGCCCCCGAACCACCGGGAACATTGCCACCGTTGCCCATGCCGCCACCCCAGTCGGTACCGCCGGGCGGCGGGACCGGCGGCGGGTTCGCGGTCGACCCATCAGGCGCGGTGTACTGCGGCATCTTCGCGTCGACCTGCGTCAGCGTCGGGCTGTAAACGCGACCCATCGTCTCCTGAGCAGCCTTCTCGGCCTCTTCTTGCTCTTCCATCTGAGAAAGAGCGTTGACACCACCCCCACTGAGACCGAATGGAATCGCGGACGCCGCGGCCTCACCCCAGCTGAACCCCTCCGGCTCCGGGACGAGCTTCCTCGACTGACCAGCAGCATCCCCAGCCGTGTTGAGGTTGTTGCCTGTCATCTCGACGGCATCGGCGCTGGCTTTCATCCAGTCGGATGCAGGTTTTCCGACTTCAGCCGCAGCGTCAGCCGCCTCGCCCTGCCATCCATCGCGAACGATGTTGGACAGGTCCGGACCGAACCGCTCGCCACGCTCGCGAAGACCTTCAGCAAGCTTCGTCCAGGCTTGCGCCACCTCGGCGACAGCCGCCTGATCGATTGACTCCTGGTTGGTCTTGTAGATGTCCGCGTGGCTGCGCCCGCCCCAGTTGATGCACTGGGTGATGGCAGGCGAATCAAAAGAACCGACGTTCAAGCCCGAGTTCTGCCTCGCGAGCTCCGCCTGCTGCTGCTGAGCAATCCGCTTGGCCTCGGCACTTTGCTCGATGCGGTTCTCGTCAGCCTCGGTTTCCCAACCGAAAACGTGCCCGCCGGCATTGTCCAGTGCGCTGAAAAGCCCCATCACTCCCCCTGTGTCACTGAGGCAATCTCGAAGCAGTCTGGTTAACGACCTTCTCAAGCTCGCCGCACGGATCCGGAACGGAATCACGCATGAATCCGGAAAGCTGGTACATCACGAAACCGCCGCCAGCGGACACCGCGTAGTTACATACGCCCTGGTCAGTCGCTCCACCGACGATGATCTCCGCGGCTTCACGACCTGCGATGTTCGTCGGCTCGAACTTGTCGAAGCCACCGCCCTGCCCAAGGCTTTGCACGGTGTCCTTGGCGTTCTTCTGCAGTCCGATCGACAGCTTCTCACCTTCCCATTCGCAACCCGGTTGGAAGCTGACCTGAGTAAAGTCTTGCGAGGTGGTCCCCACGCCGAACGAAGTCAACTCCTCAGGCGTGAAGAACGTGCACGGGTCGAAGCTCTGAAGAGCCGCGCCCGGAGCGGGTGGCTGCACCGAGGGGCCACCACCAGTGCTTGTTCCGCCGCAAGCGCTCAGGCCGAAAAGCGCCAAGCCGGCTACGGTCACGAACAAGGACCTGGAAAACGTGCTCACTTCATCCCTCGCCTAAGGTCGTCAGCGTTCTGTTCGTCGACGGCACGGTAGTCCTTGGCAGCAGCGCGAAAAGCTTCCGCCTGCTTCGTCAACTCGTCCTGCATGTCACGGATCAACTTGAGAATGCCCGAGTCGGGGTCGGTTGCCTTGTCCTGAAAGCGCTTGGCGAGCTGCTGACCATCCTCGTAGTCACCCAGGCCCTTGACGGTCCTCAACGCCGCCGCGTTCCTCAGGAGCTTGGCGAGCTCGCGAACTTCTTCTTCGCAGTGCTTAGCTGCCTTCTCGGCCGCCTCCGGGTTCAGCGCGAGCTTGCCCGCACCTACCTGCGAGTTGATCCACTGCGTCTGGCCGCTGACGGCCTTCAGACCCTCTTTGGCGGCGGCGAACCCACCCTCTGCGCTAGTCATCCCAGATCCTCCGGACCCTGTGATCCCCCATGAACCGTGGTTACTTTAGCTTGACGCGCCCGCGCGCGTAACGGTTCCGGGGAATCTGGACAAACTTGACCTGGGACACAGCCCGCCCCAGGTCACAGCACAAAGATCACCTACTCGGCCGCGGGGAAACGCCCGCCTTTGAGACCGTCCAGGAACGCTCCCCACTGCGATGCCTCGACGCGCAGTTGACCACCCTCCGGGTCCTTGGAATCACGGACGGCGATCGAGTCGGGGGCCTGCGCCACCTCGACGCACTTCGTCTCGGTGCCGCTGCGGCTGCTCTTGCGCCATACGAGGTCAGTCATCGACCAGCCCTTCTGCCAATGCGCCGACCAACTCGGCGGATGCCTGCTCGCCGAGGGCCAACTCCCAAATTGCGTCCCGAACATCAACATACCGACGCGTGTCCTCCGGGTCAGTAAGAAAGATCCCGCCCTTTCGGTACTCCAAATAGACGTACGTCTCCACCGCCGCGAACTCGTACACCGCGAACGTCCCGTCCAAACCGGCATGAGCGCCCGCCGCTGCTGGAATGACCCTCACGTGGACATTGGGGCGACGCGCTTCTGCAGCGATCTTGCTGAGCTGTTCGCGCATGACCGCCGGCCCACCGATGAGCCTGCGCAGCACGAACTCGTCCAGCAAGAACCGCAGTTCCGGCCCTTTCGGGCGAGAAAGCAACGGCTGTCGTCCAAGCCTGGTGGAGACCATGCGCTCGACCTCAGCCTGCGGTCGCGGAACCGCGGAGAGGATCTGACGCGCGTAGTCAGCCGTCTGCAACAGGCCTGGCACGAGCGCGAGCTCGTATTCGGTGACACGCCACGCCTCGGCCTCCAACAACATGACGTTTGCGAGCTGATCCGCGAACTGGTCGTGTGACGGCAGGTTGATCGTCGTGCCGTCGTTGGACTCTGCTTTGGCGGTGAGGAGGTCGCGCATCTCGCCTGTCGCGCCGTAGAGCTCGCAGAGCGCACCGACTTCCTCCGGGGTCGGGAAGCGGACTCCGGTTTCGGTTCTGCTCACCCAGGCCGGGCTGGTGCCCAATCGCGTGGCCACCGTTCGGGTGGACATCTTGGTGCGCTCTCGGAGGGTTCGGAGCTCCGCACCGAGGTTGACGCGAAACAGGCGGGATCTCGCCGACACCCTGACCTCCGGCTGGTGCGTGACCGGCTCCCCCGTTTCGAATTCCGTTTCACTGCTTCAGTTCCGGGGAAACGTTTCACTGGTGGATGAACTGCTGAAACGAACCTAGCTTCCCATCCCATTCCGGTTCCACGGCTTGGCGAGCAAAGGACTCAAAGGGATGGTTTTCGACGTGTTTCGACGAGAGCGAACAGACGTGTTCTGGATCGTCGGCTCAGGTTTCAAGATTCGCCACGCGATGACGACACTTCCCGGTTCGGTATATACCGGCGCTTGGGTACCGGCGGTCTGCGAAACATGGCTCCTCATCCCCACAGCCACGCCGTGGCCACGAGAACCCCTCTCCAAAGCCGTAACCGAACGCTGCTCCGAATGCACCGAGATCATCGACAAAGAACAGCACCGAGAACACACCTGGGACTACTGAAAGGACCGCGAGAAGTGCACAACCCCAACCACCCGGCCCGACGAGCGCTCCCTCCCCGCGCCCACCACCCCACCTGGCCACCGACGAATTCCCGCGAACCGCGGAGGAAATCCAGCTCCCTGCTGATCGTCGCGGCCCTCACGACGTCCGGCATCTCTCTCGGCGGCGCTTTCCTCCAAACCGTCATGAGCATCAAGCGCTTCGAAACAGGCAGCCACACCACCGCCGCCCTCATCCTCACGGCCGCCACCCTGACCCTGCTCTTCGGCCTCGGCGGCAGTCTCCTCGCCCTGCTCAAAGGCAGCCGGACCGGCCGGCTCCTCGTCACCCTCTGCTGCACCTTCTACCTGGTCAACGGCACCGTCACCCTCGCCCAAGGCAACATCGGGAGCACCGTCCAACTCCTCGTAGCCATTCCCCTCGCCGTCCTCTGGTGGCTCCCCGCCACGTCGAACGCCCTGCGAACCAGGAGAACGACCTCTGAGCGCTCGGCTCGAACCTCGGTATCCGGTGACGTTCGTCGAGGCCGTGGCGTTGGGGGCCCGGGGTGAGGCGGGCATCTGTTTGCTGAAAAGTGGGGGTTGGGCGGGGTTCGTGGGGTTAGGGTTCGAAGTCGTTCTCGGAGCTGTGGGAAGTCGGTGGCATGACCGTGTTGTGGCTGGGTGGCGGGGTGGCTGATACCTGCCGGTGGCGGCGGACGGGGTTGGGCGGATGACCCGGCCTCCATCACCTCCGCCGTGGCAGCAGCCAGAGCAGCACCCGCAAGGCCACCCCGGTCCGGGACAACCCGGGCAGTGGCAGCAGCACGGGCAGGCGGGACCCGGCCAGCCGGTGGGACCTTCGCCGCAACCCGACCAGCCGTGGCCGTCCGGTCAGCCTCCGCAACCGCCGTTCCAGACCGGCCAACCGCAGCAGTTCGGTCAACCATCGCCACCGCCGTGGCAGTCCGGTCAGCCGTGGCAGCAGTGGCCGTCGGGCCCGCAGCCGCAGTGGGTTTCACCGGCTTGGGGACCGCCGGACGCGGCTGCTCCGTTCGCGCAGCAGCCGCCGCAGCGCAGCAACAGCGGGTTCGTCGTGGGGATCGTGCTGGCTGCCGTGGCGTTGTTCGGGATCGGGACCGTCGGAGCCGTGGCCGCTTCGGTGGCCTCCGACAAGTCCGACGAGCAGGCCGCGCCTCCGCCGCCCAGCGAGCCGCCCGTCGCCACCAGCACGGGTGAAACCACCTCGGAGACCAGCACTTCCGAGGAGACCTCCACCTCCGAGGAGACCTCGACCGCCCAGCCGGTGCTCAAGCTC
Source organism: Saccharopolyspora mangrovi (assembly GCF_035320975.1). Taxonomy (NCBI): domain Bacteria; kingdom Bacillati; phylum Actinomycetota; class Actinomycetes; order Pseudonocardiales; family Pseudonocardiaceae; genus Saccharopolyspora; species Saccharopolyspora mangrovi. The sequence goes on from NZ_JAWLNX010000001.1 coordinate 187,061, forward strand.
GGCGACAACCCCCTCAACATCGATGGCAACGGGGCCGTCACCACACCGTGCCCGCTGCCGGAGTTCGCCACCGACGTGGCTTCGCAGGACGCGTTCTACCAGGCCGTCCTCCCCTGCCTCATGCAGGCGTGGGAGCCCGCGCTGGAAGAGGCGAACCTGCCCACCGACATCCCGCGCGTGGTCACCACCGGCAGCGACGTCGACACGCCCTGCGGGCTTCGGACCTGGGACCAGACCGCGCTGTACTGCCCGCAGGACAACACCATCTACATGACCGCGCGCTACTACTCCGAGGTCGAAGGACGCACCGAGGCCGGGGTGTTCCTCGGGCAGTTCGCGCACGAGTTCGGCCATGCGCTGCAACGGCTTTCGGGCATCAACGGCGCGTACGGGCAGGCCTCCGCCGAGGCGCGGGGCGAAGCCGGGCTCGAACTCACGCGACGATCCGAACTCCAGGCCACCTGCTTCGAGGGCATGACCCTCGCCGCGCTGCAGAACGGCGGCGTGAGCAACGAGCTCATCTTCCCCGCGCTGCGCGACTCCGCCGGTCGCGGCGACGAGAACAGCAGCGTCCACGACCACGGCAGCATCGAGACCAACTCGACCTGGGTCCAGCAAGGATTCACCAAGAACCAGGTCACCCAGTGCAACACCTGGCTCTCGCCCTCGAGCGACGTGGACTAGAGCCTGTTTGAGGTCTGGATTTGCTTGGCGGTGCGGGTAGCGGAACCTAGCGGCGGCCCAGCAGGACGCCGAAACCGCCGCCCGCCACCGCGGCCAGGGTCAGCAGCACGATGTTGGTGCGCCGCGCGAGCTTTTCCAGTTCGGACTCATCGGTTTTCACCGGTGTGACGCGCAGGTCCCCCGCCGCGCGGGCGGGGACCATCACTTCCAGGCGCTGTCCCCGGGTGTGCCCGCAACCGTCGAAGGTGGCGCGGCGGGTCTGGCCGTCGAGCTGCACCTCGACGATGTCACCGGCCGCGCGCGCACCGCACGGGCGCGGCTCGACCACGACAGCCGTCGCCTTGCGCTCGGCGACCTTCTCCTGCTGCCCGGATGCCGCGACCAGCGGCCAGACGGTCACGCCGGCCACCACGACGCCGAGCACTCCCAGAGCTAACAGGATCGGCGCCACCGAGGCCGAACCTCGCGTGCTTCCCACAACACCGATAGTCCCAGAAAGCCCGAACCGGAATCGCCCGAGATCCGTTGCCAGAAGGTCACGTTTGCGGCGGAGTCACTTTCCGCACGTAGAGCAGCCGGTCGCCCTCCTCGATCGCGTCCGCCTCCGGGGCGTCGACCCGGTAGAGCTCACCGTCGCGGACCACGCCCAGCACGATGTCGGACAGGTGCCGCGGCGAACCGCCGACCTCCTGGCGCGCCACCTCGCGCTCGGCGATCGCCAGACCCACCTCGGGGCTGAGCAGGTCCTCGAACATCTCCACGACCGACGGCGTCGACGTCGCCATGCCCAGCAACCGGCCCGCCGTCTCGCTGGAGACCACCACCGAATCCGCGCCCGACTGGCGCAGCAGGTGCACGTTCTCCGCCTCCCGGACGGCCGCGACGATCTGCGCCTTCGGCGCCAGCTCGCGGGCCGTCAGGGTCACCAGCACCGCCGTGTCGTCGCGGGCCGGGGCGATCACGATTGCGCGGGCGCGCGGCAAGCCCGCCACGCGCAGCACGTCCGAGCGGGTACCGGAACCGTTGACCGTCACCAGGCCCTGCGCCGACGCCGACTCCAGCGACGTGCGGTCGGTGTCGACCACCACGATGCGGCCCGGGTCGGCGCCCTCGCCGAGCAGTGCGGTGACCGCGGAACGGCCCTTGGTTCCGTATCCGATGACGACCACGTGGTCGCGCACCTTGGACCTCCAGCGTTGGATCTTGAAAGCCTGCCGCGAGCGCTCGGTGAGCACTTCCAGTGTGGTGCCGACCAGCACGATCAGGAACAGCACGCGAAGCGGCGTGATGATGAGCACATTCACCAGGCGAGCCTGGTCGGTGACCGGGGTGATGTCGCCGTACCCGGTCGTCGACAGCGACACCGTCGCGTAGTAGAGGACGTCGAGCACGCTGAGCTCGCCGCCCGCGGAGTCCTTGTAGCCGTCGCGGCCGATGTAGACGATGGCGACGGTGGCGGCCAGCGCGACCATCGCACCGAGAATCCGGCGGATGATGGAGCGCACCGGGCTCGTCACCGTGCCCGGCATCCGGATGACGCCGACGAGTGCGTGATCGGGCCTGGTGCTCAGCTCTTCCTCGGCTTGGTGCCTGCCGAACAGCTGGCTGGGACCTCGATTCATGAGTCGTGCTCCCCGACGTTGTGACCACTCACGGCGTTGAACAGTAACCGCTCCGCACATTCCGAACTCGACGGCCCGGAAATGTGGCCGATTAGTGGTTGAAGGCCATCCCGAAACAGTGGTTCGGACGTTTACCATGCGACGGTGCAGCAGCTTCAGCACGCGGCCCGCGCCCTCGGGTGGGACGGGCGACTGGTACCGGATGTGGAGGTGCTCGGCACCCGGTTCACCGCGGTGGCCCGCATCCGGCAAGACGTCCACCAGTGGCGTCGACACCACGGGTGGGAGCCCGAGCTCAACCCCGCGTGGTTCAAGGCGTGGTCGGAACCCGAACACCACGACCAGCTGCCGGTGGCGGCCGTCGACCTGATCGGGATCCTGGTGCCCGTCGCCAAGCCCTCGCGCGCGCTGCGCGCCTGCGGGACGCTGCTGACCCTCGCCCCCTGCGCGGTCGTCCTCCCTGGTCAGCACCGGTACGACGCGCTGTCGATGCTGGAGCTGGACTACTACGGCGCCGGAGTCGTCACGACCGGGCCCGACGACTCGGGGAAGCTCGTGATCCCGCCGGAGAACCGGGCGGCCGAGTTCGGCTCCTCGATGTTCGGCCGCTGGCTGCTGGAAGTCCTCTACTCGCGGCTGCTCGACCACCCGCAGCTCACCGAGAACGCCTGAACCGGGGTTTCAACTGAAACTCCCGCCCCCTGGTGGGTCACCTCGGGGGAGTTCCCGTTGAAACCGTCCTGCTCCGGCGGGTGGGAAACTCAGGCCAGCACGTACTCGTGCCAGTTGAGGGCTTCGGGGTTCCAGCGCATTCCGCGGCCCTCCTGCAGGACCCGCATCGCCTGGACCGTGTGCGGCCAGCGGCGGATGACGTTGGCCAGGGCCACCGGGGTCATCTGGTCGACCGTGCGGCGGTGCTCGCCCGGGCCGAGCATCGCGATGCCGCCGGGCGTGGACATGATGTCGGTGAGCGGGCGCTGCCCGGACAGGGCGACCTGCTCGACGCTGATGATCGTGTGCGGCTGCAGCTCCGACGGCCAGCTCTGGCGGTCGATGTCGCCGGCGACCGGCGTCTCGCAGCTGCCGCACTCGCACTCGAACTCGCTGGCCCAACCGTGCTGGCGCCAGGACCAGACGACGGCGGTGCCGGCGTCGAGGTCGGACAGCGCTGCGACGTGCGGCCAGGCGCCCACGACGGCCTGCAGCTTGGTCTGCTTGGACTCCCGACCCGTGGCACCCGGGCCCTCGAAGGACCAGGTGCCCTCATCGTCGCGGTGGACCCGCACCAGAGGGGCGCGCATGGCGAGAACTTCGGTGTCCACGCGCACTGCGGATTCCGGCGGAGTGGTGAGCTTCCAGTCGGTGTTCATCGCGGGCATACTCGACCGCCGCGCACGACGAACTCAAGCTCCACCACCCGAACGTGTAAATGTTCAGTGGTCCCGGGGGACCGTGGTGATGAGCTCGCGCAGCCCCTCACCGTCCCGCAGATCCGCAGGTCGCAGCGTGTAGTCGTGGCGCACGTAGTGGAACGCGGCGCGCACCTTCTCCAGCGGTGTCTTCGACAGCTCCGCCCAGGCCAGGCGGTAGGCCGCGAGCTGCACCGACAGCGACGGGATCTGGTCGCCGCCGGGCACCGCGCCGGTCTTCCAGTCCACGACAGTCCACCCGCCGTCGGGGTCGGCGAAGACCGCGTCCATCCGGCCGCGCAGCACAACGCCCTCCACCTGCGTCTCGAACGGCACCTCGACCCGGTGCGGAGTGCGATCCGCCCACGAGCCTTCGAGGAACGCCTTCTGCAGCTCGGCGAGGTCCTCGTGCATCGGGGCGGAATCGTCGGCCGCGCCCGGCAGCTCGTCCACGTCGAGCAGCGCCGACGAGGTGAACCGGTGCTCCAGCCAGGCGTGGAACGCCGTTCCTCGGCGGGTCATCGGGTTCGGCGGGTACGGCAGCGGGCGCCGCAGCCTGCGGGCCAGCGCGTCGGTGTCGCCGGCGAGCTCGACGAGCTGGCTGACCGACAGGTGGTCGGGCAACCGGACCTGCTCGCGGCGCTGCGCGGCGGCGGCGCGCTCGGCCAGCAGGACGTCGACGTCCCGCGCCCAGCCGTCCGGGTCCTCGTCCACCTCGACGGAGTCCGCTGCCGACATCGCGGCGCGGACGAGCTCCGCGCCCTCGGCGACGGCTTCGCGGCGGGGTCCGAGCGGGTCCACCGGCCACTCGGCCGAGCGGACCTCCTCCGCCAGCGGGTTCTGGGCGTCCTCGTCCGGCGCCGGGCACCACTCGTCGATCACGCCCACCCGGTCGTCGTGCACGATCTGCGCGGTCTCGGTGAGGAATTCCGACGGCCCCTTGGGCTTGTCGCCGTTCTCGCCCCACCAGTGCCCGGACAGCAGCAGCGTGCGCTCCGAGCGGGTCACCGCGACGTAGAACAGGCGGCGCTCCTCCGCCAGCCGGCGGGCCTCGAACTCCTCGTCGTGGATGCCCAGGGCCTCGCTGAGCTCCTTGCGGTCCAGGCCGCTCAGCCGGTCGACGTCGAGCTTGGGCAGGTCGGGGGCGTCGCCGCGCAGGTCGGCGGGCAGCGAGGTCACCGACCGCAGCCACGACGAGGACTTGCGCTTGCCCGGGAAGACGTCGTTGACCAGGTGCGGAACGGCCACGACCTGCCACTCCAGGCCCTTGGCGGCGTGCACCGTGAGGATCTGCACCCGGTCGTCGGCGACCTCGACCTCCCCGGGCTCCAGGCCGTCCTCGGCGCGCTCGGCGGCGGCGAAGTAGTCCAGCAGCGACGGCAGCGTCGCCGACGGGCTGGCCGTGGCGAACGAGGTGACCACGTCGGCGAAGGCGTCGAGGTGGATGCGGCCGACACCGCCTGGGCGGGCGAGGCTTTCGATGTCGAGCAGCAGCGTGCGCTCGGCGTCGGCGACGAGCTCCGGCAGCGGCTGGTCCAGGCGCCGCCGCAGCGCGGCCAGCTCACCGCCGAGCCTGCGGATGCGCTCGTAGCCCTGCTCGGAGTAGCGCTCCGGCGGACCGGGGTCGTCGAGCGCGTCGGCCAGTCCCGCCTGCTCGGCGTTCTCGCCGGGCAGCGCGGCGTGGACCACGGCCGACGGGTCGTCGGACTCGGGTTCGCCGAAGAACTGCGCGCCCAGCTCCCGCGCCCGGTCCCACAGCGCGGCCAGGTCGGCGGCGCCGATGCGCCAGCGCGAGCCGGTCAGCAGCCGGGCGGCGGCGGTGCCGGCGAGCGGGTCGACGAGCAGCCGCAGCGCGCTGACCAGGTCGCGCACCTCCGGCTCGTCCAGGAGTCCACCGAGCCCCACGACCTCCACCGGGAGACCGCGTTCCCGCAGCGCAACCGCGATGTCGGCCATGTCGGCGCGCCGCCGCACCAGCACGGCCGCGGTCGGCGGGCGGCCGGTCTCGTCGACGGCGGCGTGCCACTGGGCGTGGATCCGGTCGGCGACCCACTCGCGCTCGGCGCGGACGTGCTCGGCCAGCAGCACGCGGATGTCGCCCTCGTCGGCCCCTTCGCGGGCGCGGAGCTCGTCGACCTCCAGGCCGATCCTGCGCAGCGGTTCGGACACCGCGTTGGCGACCCGCAGGACCTCCTCGGGGTTGCGGAAGCTGGTCAGCAACCCGTAGCGGTGCGCGGGAACGAGGTGGTCGACCTCGTTGCGCGGGAAGTCGGTGGTGAAGCGCGGCAGGTTCGCCGCGCTCGCCCCGCGCCAGCCGTAGATCGCCTGCGCCGGGTCGCCCACCGACGTCACCGGCAGCGAGGCGGAATCGCCGCCGAACAGCGAGCGCAGCAGGACGCGCTGGGCGTGGCCGGTGTCCTGGTACTCGTCGAGCAGCACCGCGCCGTAGCGGGCGCGTTCACCCTCCACGACCTCCGGGTGCCCGGCGGCGAGGTTGGCCGCCAGCGACATCTGGTCGGCGAAGTCCATCGCGCCCTCGCGCCGCTTGCGCTGCGCGTACTCCTCCACCAGCGGCAGCAGTGCGACTCGAAGCCGTTGCGCGGCGACGACTTTTACCAGGTCCTGCGGCAGGTTGGCGCGCTGCCCCTTGGCGCGGGGTGCGTTTTCCACTGCCTCGCAGAGCTTTTCGGCGTGCACCCGCAGTTCGTCCGGGCTCACCAGGTGTTCGGCGAGTTCCCCGGCCAGGGCGAGCAGGTAGCCGGTGACGGTGGCCGGGACCTTGTCGGTGTCGAGGTCCTCGGTCCAGGTGGCCACGACGCGGTGCGCGAGCTGCCAGGACGCGGTCGCGGTGAGCAGCCGCGCGCCCGGCTCGACCGGCACGCGCAGGCCGTGCTCGCCGACGATCCGGCCTGCGTAGGCGTGGTAGGTGAGCACGGTCGGCTCTTCGGTGAGCACCGCGGAGCGCAGCTGCCCGCTCGGTTCCACCTCGTCGAGCAGGCCGGACCCGGCGAGCCTGCGCAGCCGGGCGCGCACCCGGTCGGCGAGCTGGCGGGCGGCCTTGCGGGTGAACGTCAGCCCCAGCACTCGCTCAGGCGTGACCAGCTGGTTGGCCACCAGCCAGACCACGCGCGCGGCCATCGTCTCGGTCTTGCCCGCGCCCGCACCGGCCACCACCAGCGCCGGTTCCGGTGGCGCGGCGATGACCTCGGCCTGCTCGGGCGTGGGCTGGTGCAGGCCGAGCGCCTGGGCGATCCGCTGTGGACTGATCACTGCGAAACCTGCCTACCTGCGGGGTGGACCGGGCAGCTGGTGCGCGCCGGGCAGCGCGGGCAGTCGGTGTTCTCGCTGGCCACGTAGGCCGGTCCGAGGCTGGACTCGGCGGCGCTGTGCACCACGTCGAGCCACACCTTGATCTTGTCCTCGTCGAGGGGTTCCTGCGCGCGTTCGGTCGCCGCGCCCTTGCGGTCGGACTTGGCGACGTAGAGCAGCCGGGCACCACCGGGCTCCTCCTCCTCGCCGAAAGCGCCCAGCGCGGCGGCCAGCTGGTAGACCGCCAGCTGCGGGTGCTCCTCCGCATCGCCCTTGCTGACCGGGGCTTTCGCCGTCTTGACGTCCACCACGACCGGGCGGCCCTCGGCGTCCTTCTCCAGCCGGTCGACGCGGCCGCGCAGCCGCAGCCACGGCCCGCCCTCGCGGCCCTGGACCTTGATGTCGAGGTCGCGCTCCACCCCGATCTGGGTGAGTTCGGCGCGGGACTGCACGAGCCAGACGACGAAGGCGTTGAGCATGCCCTCGACGCGCTTGCGCTCCTTGCGGGAGAACCACGGAGCACCGGCGTCGATGGTCTGCCACGCCTCGTCGAGGGCCTGGTGCAGCTGGGCGGTGTCGGCGCCGTCGGCGGCGGCCTGCACGAGCGCGTGCACGAGAGTTCCCGTGACGGCGGCGAGTTCGGCGGTGTCCTGACCGCCGTTGCGCTCGACCAGCCAGCGCAGCGGGCACTTCGCGAGGATGTCCACTGTGGAGGGCGAGACCTTGACCGGGTCGTCGCCGGTGACCAGCGGGGCGTCCGTGGAGGGCGTGGGCAGCCCGTACCAGGTGTCGGGGTCGGCGCCGGGCACGCCGTCGGCGGCCAGCCGGGCCAGCTGCCCGGCCGCGCGGCGCCGGCGCTCCTCGGGTTCCTCGGCGTCGCAGACCACCCGGCGCAGCTCGCCGACCAAGTCCGCCAACGTCAGCCCCCGCTCCGGTCGGGCGATGGGGCGTTCCGCCGAATCCGGGTCGCTCTCCACGCCGTCGAGCTCGTCGAGGAACCGGGAGGGCTGCTCGTCCTCGCCGCGCACCGCGCTGACCAGCAGGCTCCGCCGGGCGCGGCTGGCCGCGACCAGCAGCAGCCGGCGCTCCTCGGCCAGCAGCGGCGCGGTCGCCGAGACGCGCTCGCCGGTCATCCCCGACAGCACGTCGACCAGGCGCTCCACGCCGAGCAGCGAGCCGCGCAGCCGCAGGTCCGGCCAGCTGCCCTCCTGCACCCCGGGCACCGCCACGACGTCCCACTCCTGGCCGGTGGCGGCGTGCGCGGTGAGGATCTGCACCGCGTTGTCCCGAGGTGCGGTCGGCGCCAGCGAGGATCCGGCGATCTGCTGGTCGGTGAGGTAGTCGGCGAACCCGGCGGCGTCGTTGCCGGGCGAGCGGTCGACGAACTGGGCGGCGGCGTCGAACAGCGCCACGATCGCGTCCAGGTCGCGGTCGGCCTGCGCGCCGGTGACACCGTGCCGCTCGGACTGGGCGACCCAGCGCTTCTCCAGGCCGGAGGCCTTCCACACCCGCCACAGCGTTTCCTCGACGGTCTGGCCCTTCTCCGCCGATTCCCGCGCGGTGCGCAGCAGCGCCCCGACCTTGCGGGCCGGTTCGGCGGCGGAGTCCTCCAGCGCGGCCAGCCGGTCGCCGTCCTGCAGCACCTCGACCAGCAGTTCACCGCTGGGACGCGCGCCGCCCGAGGCCGATTCCAGCCGCAGCAGGCCGCGCCGCAGGCGCCGCAGCGCGAGCGGGTCGGCACCGCCGAGCTGCGAGGACAGCAGCAGCGCGGCGGCATCGGCGTCGAGCTCGTGCGGGCGGACCGCGCAGCGCAGCAGCGTCAGCAGTGGACGCACGGCAGCGCGCTGGGACAGCGGCACGTCGTCCACCGGCAGCGCGATCGGCACCCCGGCGGCCAGCAGCGCGCGCCGCAGCACCGGCAGCGACCGGCCCGTCGAGCGCACCACGACCCCCATCCGCGACCAGGGGATCTCGTCGAGCAGGTGCGCGCGGCGCAGCTGGTCGGCGACCCACGACGCCTCCTGCGCCTCGGTCGCCAGCAGCCGCACCTGCACCGAACCGGCCACCTCGTCCTGGTCGTCCAGCTCGGGCTCGACCAGGCGGCGCTGGGGACCGTGGCCGGGAAGTCGGGAGGCCAAGCGCTGCACGGCTTCTCGCACCGACTTCGACATCCGGTGGTCCACGGTGAGCACGGTGGTGTCGCTGCCGTCCGGATCGGAGTCGAGCAGGCAGCGCGGATCGGCACCGCGGAAGGTGTACACGGCCTGGTCGGGGTCACCGGCGAGGATGAACTCGGTGGCGGTGCCGCCGAGGGTGCGGATCAGCTCGTACTGCTGCGGGTCCAGGTGCTGCGCGTCGTCGACCAGCACGTGCCGGACCCGGTCCTGCTCGGCCATGAGCAGGCCGGTGTCCGTGGCGAACGCCAGGCGCGCGGAGCCGACGAGCTCGGCGGCGTCCAGCGCCGGGGCCTGCGAGCCTCCGGCGCCGCGCAGCAGCGTGACCTGCTCGTACTGGCAGCCGAAGTGGCCCGCCGCGACCCACTCGGGCCTGCCGTGCTCGCGGCCGAGGGCGATCAGCCGGTCCGGGTCGACGCCGCGTTCGGCCGCGCGCAGCAGCAGGTCCCGCAGCTCCTCGGCGAAACCCGGGACGGTCAGGGCGGGTTGCAGCGGCTCCGGCCAGTCGCGGGCGCCCTGCTCGACGTCGCCCTCGAGGAGTTCGCGGACCAGGGCGTCCTGGTCGGGGCCGTTGAGCAGCTGCGGGGGCGGCAGCTCGTCGCGCACCGCTTGCAGCCGCAGGACGGCGAAGGCGTAGGAGTGCACGGTGCGCACCAGCGGCTCGGGGGCGGTGCGGACGTCCTCGCCGGATCCGGTGAGCAACCGGGTGATCTCGGTGCGCATCCACGACGCCGCGCGGCGGCTGGAGGTCAGCACCAGGACGTTCTCCGGTGACACTCCCCTGTTTCGGATCCGGTCGGCGGCGATCTCGGCGAGCAGAGTCGACTTGCCCGTTCCCGGACCGCCCAGCACGCGCAGGAATCCGAACGAGTGCTCCATCGCCCGCCGGCCCGCTTCGTCCCAGGTCGTGGCGCGCCGCGCGGTCTCGGCGCGGCGCACGAGCACGGGCGAAGTCGCTGCAGGCACGAACCGAATGGAACCACGTCGAGGAGACAAGATCGGCTCCGGGCACGCCGGGAGGTGCCCCAGATATCTGGGATTTCCAACTGTGAATGCTGGGATCGGACTCCGGCGTTTGGTGGTACATACCAATTTTGCGGTCTGGCAGATTGCTTTTCATCGCAGGCTTCCCCCGCCTGTGACCTGCGAATTCGCGCAGTCCTCGATCGCGCGACGCAACCCCGAAGAAGGAGGAAGCGTGAGCAAGATCCGCAAGAGCCTGCTCGCCGGTGCCGCCGTCCTCGGCACGTTGGCCGTCGGCGCGGCTCCCGCGCTCAGCGCCGAGGAGCCCAGCGCGGCCACCAGCCCGGTCGCCGCCTCGCCGTACCTGTACAACGGCTGGGGCAGCCCGCCCGCGCCCGCCGACGTCATGAACGCGACCGGCATCAAGGACTTCACCCTCGCCTTCATCAATTCGGACGGCGGCTGCAACCCCGCCTGGGACGGGCAGCGCCCGCTCGACGGCCAGGACAAGGCCACCATCGACGCGATCCGCGGCGCCGGCGGCGACGTGATCCCGTCCATCGGCGGCTACTCCGGCACCAAGCTCGGCGAGGTGTGCGCCGACGCCCAGCAGCTGGCCGCGGCCTACCAGAAGCTGATCGACGCCTACGGGCTCAAGGCCATCGACGTCGACATCGAGGCCACCGAGTTCGAGGGCCAGGCCTCCCGCGACAAGGTCATCGAGGCGCTGAAGATCGTCAAGGAGGCCAACCCCGGCCTGCTGACCGTGGTCACCTTCCCGACCACCACCACCGGCCCGAACGACAACGGCAAGGCGATGTTCGCCAAGGCCGCCGAGATCGGCGCGAACATCGACGTGTGGACGCAGATGCCGTTCGACTTCAACGGATCCGACATGGCCGCGGACACCATCTCCGCGACCGAGGGCCTCAAGGAAGCGCTGAAGGCGAGCCTCGGCTACAACGACGCCGACGCCTACGCGCACTCCGGTATCTCGTCGATGAACGGCAAGACCGACGTCGAGGGCGAGATCGTCGACCAGGCGGCGTTCCAGAAGATGGCCGACTACGCCAAGGAGAAGGGCCTCGGCCGCTTCACCTTCTGGTCGGTCAACCGCGACCGGCCGTGCAGCGGCGGTGCCGTGGACTCCTGCAGCGGCATCGAGCAGGGCGACTGGGACTTCTCCAAGATCGTCGCCGGTTTCCAGGGCTGACCCCCAGCCCTGTCAGAACGGCCCGCCCCTCCCCCTGGGCGGGCCGTTCGCCGTGGTGACTGCGGTAGGTTCGGTTCGTGGACGAGGAGACGTTCGAGCGAGTGCGCGCCGTGGTCGCGTCGATCCCGCCCGGCAAGGTGCTGTCCTACGGGGACGTCGCCGAGCTCGCCGGGCTGCGGTCCGCGCGACTGGTGGGGCGGATCATGTCCGAGGACACCGCCGACCTCCCCTGGCACCGGGTCCTGCGCTCCAACGGCACCGTCGCGGACCACCTCCGCCACCGGCAGCTGGAACTGCTCCGCGCCGAAGGCGTCCTCGCCCAGGACGGACGCGTGAACATGCGCCACCACCGCTGGACCCACTGACCCACACCCGAAAGGGCGACCCCCGCACGCGTCCGCCGAGGTCAGGGCCGCTTCGCGGGGTGAGGATTCGAATTTCGCGCGAAATTCGAATCCGAACTTCGGGTGTCGAATTTCGCGCGAAATTCGAATCGCGTCAGGCGCGGGCGTCGCGGGCCGGGAGTTCTTGTTCCACGAGTTTGACCAGGGCCGCGGTGCGGGCGCGGTCCGGGATCTCGTGCGGGAGGCCGGCTTTCGCGATGGGGGCTGCCGTGACCGGGCCGACGCAGGCGATGAGGACCTTGTCGCGCAGCGCTTCCCGCAGCGCCTCACCCCGGTCGGTGCGCTCGGCGCGGGCCAGGAAGTTCGTCGCGGCCGGGGCGCTGGTGAACGGCAGCGCGTCCACCTCACCCGCGATGACCGCGTCGATGAGCCGGTCCAGCGCGTCCAGGTCCACCGGATCGGTCCAGCGGTAGACCGCCACCGGAACGACCTCGGCCCCGGCTTCGGTGAGTTCGCGGCGGAACCCGAGCATCGGATCGCCGTGCAGCTGCAGCACGACCCGCTTGCCCGCCACGCCCTGCTCCATCAGGTGGGCCAGGACCTCGGCGGACTCCTCCGTCGGCGAGGTCCACTCCTCGCGCAGCCCGACACCGCGCACCGCGCCCTTGGCCTTCGCACCGCGAGCCACCACCCGGGCGCCGCGCAGGTGCTCCACCAGCGCATCACCCGCGGCCTCGAACCAGCCCTTGAACCCCATCCCGGTGATCGCCACGACGAAGTCCACCGGAGCCGACAGCACCCGCTCGGTGGCGGCGGCGAGCTCGCCGTCCTCGGGCAGCGGAACCGTGTGCATGGCGGCGCCGAACAGCACGCGGGCACCCCGCCGGGCCAGCAAGTTGCCGATCTCCTCGGCCTTGCGCTCCGCCGTGATCCCGATCGTGAAACCGCTCAGCACGTCCTGCACGCGCCCATCGTCACACACCCGGCGGCCCGGACCGAGCGAGAAGTGACCAGCCCCGCTCGGCTAGAGGACTTCGAGCACCATCTGGGACGCGCGTTCCAACCCGGTCAGCGTCTTCGCAGATGAGCGCGGGTGCAGCGAGTGCACCGCGAGCCGGAACAGCAAGGCGCGCAACAGCGCCTGCGGCCAGTCGGTCAGGTGCGACCAGCGCTCCACGATCGCCGGGTCCGCACCTCCCCAGGCCAGCGAGTCCACGACGACCACGGCCGCGGCCCACTCGGCGGGACGCCAGTAGGCGTTGAAGTCGATCACGCCGGGTGAGGCGTCACCGGCGAAGAGCACGTTGCCGAACAGGTCCCCGTGCACCACCTGCGGCTGCAACTGCACCGAGCGCCGCGAACCGGCCAGCACGTCGTAGAGGCGGCCGCCCTTCTCCTGCGGCAGCACGTAGTCCTCTTCACCCCACGCCATCCGGTCGGCCAAGGCGTAGATGTCCTGGCGCAGCTGCAGGAACCGCGGCCGCGCCAGGTACCGGCTGGACGCGTGCAGCCGCAGCGACATGGCCACGACCTCGTCGTGGCGGGGTTCGGGACGGCCCATGACGTCGCGACTGGCCGACCAGCCCGACACCACCCAGCGCCCATCGGTCGAGCGGACCGGGCGCGAAACGCGGATGTCGTCGGGTTCGAGCACGTCGAGGGTCTGCGCGACCCACGCGGCCTCGGCGGTGTTGGCGGCCGGCTTGAGCACGATCTCGCCGCAACGCCACGCGACCGCGCCCTCCAGCGCCTCGGGCTCTTCGACTCGCGCCCCGAACGCCGCGCACACGTGCGGCGGTGGCGGCTCCGGCGTAGCACTCACGCGGCAGACGCTACCTCGAAGATCGCCGATTCGGCAGCAGGCGCTCCGGAATGCGCGAGAGCGGTGCTCCGGTCAGCAGGACCGGTGCACCGCTCTCGGCGACTGCGATCAGTAGGTCGGCAGGCTCGTGTCGACCTGGTTGGCCCAGCCGAGCACACCGCCGCCGACGTGCACGGCGTCGGCGAAACCGGCCTTGTGCAGGGCCGCGAGGGCCTCCGCGGAACGGCCACCGGACTTGCAGTGCAGGACGATCTTGCGGTCCTGCGGCAGCTCGGCCAGCGCCTCACCGGAGAGGATGCGGTCCTTCGGGATCAGCTTCGAGCCGTCGATCTTGACGATCTCGTACTCGTGCGGCTCGCGGACGTCGATCAGCTCGAACTTCTCGCCCCGGTCGAACATGTCCTTGAGCTCCTGCGGCGTGATGGTGCTGTTCGCCGCGGCCTGCTGCGCGTCGTCGGAGACCACGCCGCAGAACGCCTCGTAGTCGATCAGCTCGTTGATCGGCTCGGCGTTCGGGTCCTTGCGGATCTTGACGGTGCGGTAGCTCATCTCCAGCGCGTCGTAGATCATCAGCCGGCCGAGCAGCGTCTCACCGATGCCGGTGATCAGCTTGATCGCCTCGTTGACCATGATCGAACCGATGGAGGCGCACAGCACGCCCAGCACGCCGCCCTCGGCGCAGGACGGCACCATCCCGGGCGGCGGCGGCTCGGGGTACAGGTCGCGGTACTGCGGCCCGTGCTCGGCCCAGAACACGCTGGCCTGACCCTCGAAGCGGAAGATCGAGCCCCACACGTACGGCTTGCCCAGCAGCACGGCGGCGTCGTTGACCAGGTACCGGGTGGCGAAGTTGTCCGTGCCGTCCAGGATCAGGTCGTAGTCCCGGAAGATGTCCAGGGCGTTGTCCGAGGTCAGGTGCGTCTGGTGCAGGTTGACCTGGACGTAGGGGTTGACCTCGGCGATCGAGTCCTTCGCCGACTCCGCCTTCGGGCGGCCCAGGTCGGACTGCCCGTGGATGACCTGGCGGTGCAGGTTCGACTCGTCGACCTCGTCGAACTCGACGATGCCGAGCGTGCCGACCCCGGCAGCGGCCAGGTACAGAAGCGCCGGGCTACCGAGCCCGCCGGCGCCGACCACCAGGACCTTGGCGTTCTTCAACCGCTTCTGCCCCTCCATCCCGACATCCGGGATGATCAGGTGGCGGCTGTAGCGCGCGACCTCTTCCTTGGTCAGCTCCGACGCCGGCTCGACCAGCGGCGGTAGCGACGTTGCGCCGGACATTCCCAGCTCCTCCTCTGGTGGCGGCACCGATCGCTGCGGGAGCGGCCGGTGCCTTCAAAGCTTCCACGTGTTGACTCAAAGGCAACACGGAGTCTGCAACGCAAGCCTGAACGATCCGATTCCCCAACCCAAACTACTCCCAGCATCCGGGATGCGAGAACGGCGGCCAGGAGTTGTCGAGGTGTGGATTTGCTCGCGGTGCGGGTGGCGGAACCTGAGCGGCTCCGTGGACTCCGCGCGCCACTCCTGATGTATGTCCAATACACGGCGTCGCGGCGTGCTCGCCACGACGCCGCTCAGAACCCGCGGCGGTGCCAGCTGCCAGGGTGGTGAAGGAGAATGCGGCTGCGCCGCATGCTCGACCAGGGCTAGAAGCCCGGGGCGACCGGGAACGGCCAGGCGTTCGGGCGGCACGCGAAACCGTTCGCGTCGATCGCCGTGCCCTGGTCGGCGACCTGGTTGAGGTCGTGCAGCTCGTTGTTGGCGACGCTGAACGTCTGCTGCATCATCACCGGCGCGAGCGCTCCCTGGCCCGGGCAGCCGACGTGCTTGTTGCCGAAGACGTGGCCGACCTCATGGTTGATCGCGTAGCGGCGGTAGTTGCCGATGTCACCCTCGAACGACACCGCGCCGCGCACCCAGCGGGCCGCGTTGAGGTAGACCATGTCGCCCTTGCGGCACGAGCTGTCGTAGGGCACGCCGTCGGTGTAGTCGCAGGCCTCGCGGGCCGTCTGCTGGCTGACCAGGATCACCCGGAAGTCCGGGCGCGGGCCGCTGGAGTCGACCCGCTGCAGCGAGATGCCGCCGGCCTGCGGGTTCGTCCAGCTGCGCGGGTCCGACAGCGTCGTCTGCACCAGGTTGCCGAAGTCGGCGTTGGGATCGGGCAGCGGCACGCCGACCTCGATCTCCACGCTGTAGCGGTAGAGCTGACCCGCGCCCACGACCGGCGAGGTGCCCGGCAGCACCTGGAAGGTGCGGGCACCGGTCTCCGGGATCGGACCGCCCGGCGGCAGGTCGGCGGAGAACATGTTGACCGGGAAGGTCTGGCTCGGCGGCGCCTCGCGCACGATCGGCTCGCCCGGTCCCTGCTCGGCGATCGGCGGCGGGCCCGTCAGCGCAGCGTTGACGTCCCCCGGCCGGACCGTCTGCAGCACGGCGAGCGCGGTGATGACCACCAGCAGCGGCAGCGCGTACACGCGCCAGCCGTAGCGCCCCAGCACGCTCTTGCGGTGCTTGGCGCGGTAGTGGCCGTCCGGCCGCTCCGGCTTCCAGGACGCGGCCAGCGGCTCGTCCCGGGGCGGCTCGCCGCGCCTGCGCGGCCGGTCCGACAGACCACGGGACTCGCGCGCGGAGCGGTCCGCCGGGTGGCGGTCGTCCACGGAGTCACGGGAGGGCTGCGGCGGGCGCGTCACCCCAACAGCGTGCCACAGCCCGACCAGCCCACTCCGCCACACCAGCCACCAAGGGTGAACAGGCCGGAAAAGATCACTCTTGTTGCGTAAGCGGCGGTTTCACCAGGTTTCGGAGAGTGCCAGGCCCAGCACGGCGCGTGCCACGATCACAGGCCGTTCCATCTGGGCCACGTGGCCCGTCCTCGGGAGCACGAGCAGGCGGCCTCGCGGGAGCAGCGTTGCCGTGCGTGGTGCCTTGCGGACCGATACCACCCGATCGTTGTCACCCCAGATGACCAGGGCGGGCGTGTCGACCTTCGGCAGCAACCGCCACAGCGAGCGGCCCGGCGCGACCAGCCACGACCGCATCAGCTCCACGGTCGTCCGGGCCAGCGCGGCCGCCGCCCAAGGCAGGTCGGCTCGCTCGGCGAACTCCTCGGCGGCCTCGTCGAGGCGGTGCGGCGGGATCCGGCCCGGCTCGGCGAAGCACACCCGGATCAGCTGCTCAGCGCGTTCCCGCGGGGTGACCTCGGCCAGCTTGCGGCGGGTCGGCGGGCCGACGACCGGCAGCAGCGCCAGGGCCAGCCTCGGATCGGAGATCCGGCTCGGGCTCGGCCGCAGGTCGGGCATCGCCGGGGAGATCAGCGTCAGGGTGTTGACCAGGTCCGGGCGGCGCGCGGCGACCTCGATGGCCACGGCGGCGCCGAAGGAGTTGCCCGTCAGGTGCACCGCCCCGGCACCCAGCTCGGTGAGCAGCCGGATGATCAGGTCGGCGTTCTCCTGGCGCGTGTAGCCGAAGCCCGCCGGCGGCTGCGAGCGGCCGAAGCCCGGCAGGTCCACCGCCACGCTGCGCAGGTGACCGGCCAGCTGGGCCGACAGGTCCGTCCAGTTCGTCGAGGAACCGGCGAGTCCGTGCAGGTGAACGGCGGTGTCCGCGCCCGGGGGCCCGTCGGTCTCGCGCACGTGCAACCGCGCCGCGGCCGCGCCGTCGGCGGCGGGCAGGTCGATCCGGCGGCCCTCGGGCGGGCGCAGGTGCGGATCCGGTTCCGGCAGGCCATCGACCAGCGGCACCCTGGTCAGGGCGGCGCGGTCGAGCCGGTTGCGCCTGGTGGGGCGCTGCGGGTTCACGTCCGTCGCGCGCGTCGTCATCGCTACAGGATGCCGTCCGAACCGGGCGGATTGCGGTAGGCGCCTTTACTGGCGAGTAGAGTCGGGGAAGTTTGGGGGCTGCATGGCCACCGATCGCGGCGGAAGGAAGAGGCAAGGATGACCGGGACCGCGCAGCCGAGTAAGGGAATCCGGTTGCCCCGCGACGCGCGCCGGGCGCAGCTGCTGGAAGCGGCCCAGCACGTGTTCGTGCACAACGGCTACCACGCGGCGGCGATGGACGACATCGCCGAGCGCGCGGGCGTCAGCAAACCGGTCCTCTACCAGCACTTCCCCGGCAAGCTGGAGCTGTACCTGGCGCTGCTGGAGACCCACGGCAACGAGCTCGTCCGGCGCGTCCGCACGGCGATAGAGTCGACCGCCGACAACAAGCTGCGGGTGCGCGCCGCGATCGGCGCCTTCTACGAGTTCGTCGCCAGCGAGGACCAGGCGTTCCGGCTCGTGTTCGAGTCCGACCTGCGCGGTGAGCCCGCGGTGGAGGAGGCCGTCGAGAACTCGCTGTCGGGCTGCATCGACGCGATCACCGAAGCCGTGACCGCCGACGCCGGCCTCGACGCCGCCCGGGCCCGCCTCCTGGCGGTCGGCCTCGTCGGGCTCGCCCAGGTCACCGCCCGCGACTGGCTCGACGAGCAGCAGAAGATCCCCCGCGACGAGGCCGTCAGCCTCATCGCCACCCTCGCCTGGAAGGGCCTCGCGGGCTTCCCGCTGCAGAACCCCTGACCCAGCGCAGCACTCGAATTTCGCGCGAAGTTCGACCCCCGAGGTTCGGACTCGAACTTCGCGCGAAATTGGAATGGCCCCTGCCCGGGTGACGTCTTGACTCCCGGCGGGTGGTGTTTCAGAGGAGGGTCGCGAGGCGGGCCGTGAGCTCCTCGGTGCGCTCCAGGGGCAGCATGTGGCCCGCGCCCGGGTAGAGGTAGAGCTGGGCGTTCGGGAGGGCGCCGGCGATCTTCTCGGCGTGGTCCCGCGGGGTGAGGCGGTCCGCCAGTCCCGCGAAGATCAGGGTCGGCACGTCGTCGAGCCTGGCCAGGGCTTCGCGCCGCTCGTGCGCGGCGAGCGAGTCGCGGTAGCCGGCCATGTTGACCGGGTGGCAGTTGGCCAGCCACGAGGCCGTGGCGGCGACGTCGTCGGGCTTGGACCCCTTGCCGAACAGCAGCCAGCGGACCCCCGGCCGCAGCCAGGCCGAAGCGCCGCTGACCCGCTGCGCCTTCGACCCCGCGAGGTGCCGGCGCAGCAGGCGCTCCCCTGCGTTGAACACGTCCGCGCCGGGCTTGGGCAGGCCGAAGGTGGGCGCGGCCAGGTTCCCCGACGAGGTCGCCACGAGCGCCACGCCGCGGATCCGGTCGAAGATCTGCGGGCGCTGCTCGGCCAGCGCCATGATCGTCATGCCGCCCATCGAGTGCCCGGCCAGCACGATCGGCCCCTCCGGCACGCGGTCGGCGAGGAGTTCGGCGAGGTCGTCGGCGCAGCGGCGGATGGTGGCCTCGCCCGGCTCGGCCGGTCGGCTGCCGCCGTGGCCGCGCAGGTCGAAGCGCAGCGTCCGCACGTTGTGCCCGGCGGCCGCGGGCAGTCCGGCGGCGACGCGGTCCCAGGTGTGCTTGCTCAGCGTCCAGCCGTGCACGAACACCGCGGTGACCGGCGCGTCGGCCGGGCCTTCGTCGATCAGCTGAAGCTGGGCGCCATCGCTGGTGGTGAACTCGGCGGCAGTCACGGTCTGCAAATTCCACTCCCGAGATTGCGTGTTACCGGCAGTAACAGTAATCTTGGGTAGCGTGAGCTCCAACGCCCGGCATGTCAAGATCGTCCGCGACGACGAGCGCAAAGGCGACGCCCGCAAGGAACGGTGGCGGGAACACCGGCTGGCCAGGCGAGCCGAACTCGTCCAGGCCGCGGTCCGCGCCATCGGCGAGCACGGCGCCGACGTCGGCATGGACGATATCGCCGCCGAGGCCGGCGTCAGCAAGCCCGTCCTCTACCGGCACTTCAGCGACAAGAGCGACCTCTACGTCGCCGTCGGCGAGTGGGGCACCGACCTGCTGATGCAGCGGCTCAAACCGCTGTTCCGGGTCAACGGGTCCACCAACGAGCTCATCCGCAGGCTGCTGGACGCCTACCTCGGCCTGATCGAGGAGTACCCCGACCTCTACCGGTTCGTCGTGCAGCGCAACTTCACCGACCGGCCGGTGGTCAGCGACCCGGTGTCCAACGAGAAGACCGTCATCGCCAACTCGCTGGCCAGGCTGCTCGGCCGCTACATGCGCGCGCTGGGCATGGACTCCGGCGGCGTCGAGGTCTGGAGCCACGGCCTGGTCGGACTCGTGCAGGCCAGCGGTGACTGGTGGCTGGACCGGCAGACGATGAGCCGCGACGACCTCACCACCTACCTGGCGCAGGTCATCTGGTCGGCCATCGACGGTGTGCTGCGCTCGGCCGGGCTCGTGCTCGACCCGGACGAGAACCTCGACCTGCTCGCCGAGGCCGACCTGGAGGCCGTCCCCGACGACGAGCTGGGCTGAACGCGACGAGGGGCACCCCGGCGAAACCCGGGATGCCCCTCGACCAGCTCGAATCGGGTGTCAGCCGACCCCGAAGCCCACGCGCGGCACGTCCGCCGGTCCGATCTCGATGTAAGCGATCTTGGTCGACGGGATGATGATGCGTCGCCCCTTGCTGTCGTCCAGCGCCAGCACGCTCGCGTCGTTCTTCAGCGCGTCGGAGACCAGCGACTCGATCTCCTGCGGGGACTGTCCGCTGTCAACCGTCAGCTCGCGCGGACTGTCCACGACGCCGATCTTGACCTCCACGCCGAACCTCCGTAGGGCACTAGAAACGATGTGACGGGCCAAGGCTATCCCAGCCCCACCTCAGGGCACCGGATCTGCCCATTCGCCCAGAGCGAATCAGCCGAGCCCCAGCGCGCCCATGCGCTTGGTGTGGTTGCTCTGCAGGCGGCGGAACATCGCGCCGATACCGGTGAGGTCTCCGGAGCCGGTGATGATCAGCTCGGCCAGCGCGTCGCGCTCGGCCACCACGTACTGGGCCTGGGTGATCGCCTCGCCCAGCAGCCGCCGCCCCCACAGGGTCAGCTTGTCGCGCAGCGAGCGGTCCTCGGCGCAGGCGGCCTGGACCTCGCGCTCGGCGAACGCGGAGTGCCCGG
Source organism: Saccharopolyspora mangrovi (assembly GCF_035320975.1). Lineage (NCBI taxonomy): Bacteria > Bacillati > Actinomycetota > Actinomycetes > Pseudonocardiales > Pseudonocardiaceae > Saccharopolyspora > Saccharopolyspora mangrovi. Next base: position 207,597 of record NZ_JAWLNX010000001.1, read on the forward strand.
TGTCGGCCAGCACCGTGAGCACCAGCTCGCGCGTGTCGGCGTCGAGCCACTCGGCGACCTCGCGGTAGAAGTCCGCGGCCAGACCGTCACCCACGTAGGCCTTGACCAGCGATTCCAGCCACGAGTGCGGTGCGGTCGAGGAGTTGAACGCGTCGAAGGGCTGGGCGAAGGGCCGCATGGCCTCGTCGACCGCGACCCCGCGGTCGGCCAGCGCCTGCTCCAGCATCCGGTAGTGGCCGATCTCGGCGGCGGCCATGCTCGACAGCGCTGCGCGGCCGGTCAGCGTGGGCGCGGTGCGCGCGTCCTCGGCGAGCCGGTCGAAGGCGGACAGTTCGCCGTAGGCCAGCGCCGCGAGCAGGTCCACGACACCTTCTTGGTAACGTTCGTCACTTTCACCCGGCATGGTGGCCCGCTGGTCAGCCTCGTTCATGGCTGCGAGCGTAACCGTCGGCACGCCCGAGTTATACGCGCCACGTCAGTTCGCGGCCAGAACAGTTATCCTGGAACTCGGAGGAGCAATCGGCGTCCAGACGACGCGGTGGAACACCGTGGGGTCGGCTCCCCGAAACGTCACGATCCGGGCGACGGGCGCCCGAGCGGGACGGCCCCGGACATGTCAGCGCGACGCGGCTCGAGCGAACGGCTCGACGGCCTTGGCGCGCACGCGATGCCGATGAGACAACGAACCAGCCAGCGGGGTACTCGCCGCTGTAGCGAAACGAAGGCGCGCACCATTACGTCGGTGACCACGAGCACTCCGAGCAGCCGCGAGAGCGCGGCCGCCGTGTGCCGGGAGGACGTCGCCACGGGATCGGCCCGAACCGGGACGCATGCGCGCAGGCACCGAGAGAGGCGATCATTCTGACGTTCACCAACAGCCAGGCCCCCGGCGGCCTCGAAGATCAGACCGGGGGCGGCGCCCCCGACATCGACAGCACAACGGCGACCGAGGAGCGACTGCTCCCGACGTTCGCCGAGCTCGACGTCCACCCGGACATCGTCAAGGCCCTCAACGAGGGCGGCATCGAGCGGACCTTCGCCATCCAGGAGCTGACGCTCCCGCTGGCCATGCGCGGCGAGGACCTCATCGGTCAGGCCCGCACCGGCACCGGCAAGACCCTGGGCTTCGGCGTTCCGCTGCTGCACCGCGTGGGCGGCGCCGGCGACGGCACCCCGCAGGCCCTGATCGTGGTCCCGACCCGCGAGCTGTGCCTGCAGGTCACCCGCGACCTCACCGACGCCGGCAAGCACCTGGGCGTGCGCACCCTGGCCGTCTACGGCGGTCGCCCCTACGAGGAGCAGATCTCCGCGCTGCGCAACGGCGTCGACGTGGTCATCGGCACCCCGGGCCGCCTGCTGGACCTGGCCGAGCAGCGCCACCTGGTGCTGGGCAAGGTCTCCGCGCTGGTGCTCGACGAGGCCGACGAGATGCTCGACCTGGGCTTCCTGCCCGACATCGAGCGCATCCTGCGGATGGTTCCCGAGCAGCGCCAGACCATGCTGTTCTCGGCCACCATGCCCGGCCCGATCCTGACCCTGGCCCGCACCTTCATGACCCAGCCGACGCACATCCGCGCCGAGCAGGCCGACGAGGGCGCGGTGCACGAGCGCACCCGGCAGTTCATCTACCGGGCGCACTCGATGGACAAGTCCGAGCTGATCGCCAAGGCCTTGCAGGCCGACGGCCGCGGCCTGGCGATGATCTTCAGCCGCACCAAGCGGCAGGCGCAGAAGCTGGCCGACGAGCTCACCGAGCGCGGCTTCGCCGCCGGTGCCGTGCACGGCGACCTGGGCCAGGGCGCCCGGGAGAAGGCGCTGCGCGCGTTCCGCTCCGGCAAGGTCGACATCCTCGTCGCCACCGACGTCGCGGCGCGCGGCATCGACGTGGCCGGCGTGACGCACGTGATCAACCTGCAGTGCCCCGACGACGAGAAGACCTACGTGCACCGCATCGGCCGCACCGGCCGCGCGGGACGCGAGGGCGTGGCGATCACGCTCGTCGACTGGGACGAGGAACCGCGCTGGAAGCTGATCAGCGACACCCTCGGCCTGGGCAAGCCGGAGCCGGTGGAGACCTACTCCACCTCCGCGCACCTGTTCACCGACCTGGACATCCCGACCGACGTCACCGGGCGACTGCCGCTGGCCAAGCGCACCCGCGCCGGGCTGGACGCCGAGCCGGAGGGCGAGTCGGGCGAGGCCAAGCGCCCGCGCCGCAACCGCCGCCGCACCCGCGGTGGCAAGTCCGAGGGCGGTGGCGAGGCCACCAACGGCGCCCGCCAGGACTCCGACGCCGAGACCCGTCCGACGCGGCGCCGCAACCGCCGCCGCACCCGCGGTGGCGACGAGGTCGGCGCCGAGGTCGGCGCGCAGCAGTCGGAGGCCCCGGCGACCGCCGAGTCCGGTCCGGCCGACGCGGGTGAGCGTCCGCGCCGCCGTCGCCGTCGCCGCCGCGGCGGTTCCGAGGGCGCCTCGGAGTCGGCCGACAACGCCTGATCTGCGAAAATCTGGAAATCTCGACCTCCTCAGGGGGTCGAGATTTCTTCGTGTTGGGCCCTTTCCGAGCCCGGGTAAGCTCGCGGCCGGGTGTCTTCGACGACTTGGGGAGTTGGTTTTGGTCCGGCCTGAGCGGCGCACTCGGGGTGACATCGCCGCGGTCGTGGTGATCGTGGTGGCCGCGCTCATCGGCGCCGGCGTGCTGTGGCTCAACAGCGACGCGCGGGCGACCGTCTCGGAGACCGCGGCCGAGCCGCTGCCGAAACCGCCGGTGCCGACGGCCGTTCCGGCCACCCTGCACGAGGCATGGCGGGCGCCGAGCACCGCCACCCCGGTCCCGGTGATCGCGCCGCCCGCGGTCGTCACCGGGACGGGCAACGAGGTCCTCGGCCACGACCCGCTGACCGGCCGGGTCGCCTGGCGCTACGCGCGCGACATCCCGCTGTGCACGATCGGCACCGAGTGGGACCGGGCCGTCGCGGTCTTCCGCAAGTCGCAGAACTGCAGCGAGGTCACCTCGCTGCGCGGGCCGACCGGTGAGCGCGGGCCGCAGCGCAACACCGACGCCGAGTTCGGCACCCGGCTGCTCGGCGACGGCACCTACCTGACCGCGACCGGCACCCGCTCCTTCGAGTCGTGGCGCTCGGACCTGGTGCGCACCCAGCAGTTCGGCATCCCGCCGCAGCTGAAGAACCCGAAGAACAACCTGGAACGCCCGGACTGCACGTACTCCTCGATCGCGGTCGGGCACGATCGCGCGGGCGTCGTCGAGAACTGCCCCGGCGAGACCGGCCGGATCACCGCGATCAAGACCCACCCGGAGGACGACGAGAAGCCCGAGGAGATCTTCAGCGTCTCCCTCGGCAGCCGGGACGCCTCGGTGGTGGCGGTGACCGAGGAGCGGGTCGCGGTGGTCATGCGCGACAGCTCGCAGCTGCTGCTGTTCGACAACGGCGGCGGCGTGGTCGCCACCTACCCGGTTCGCGTCGGCCCGCTCGCGGGCGACGACAACGTGCGGGTGGAGGCCACCGCGATCGGCCGCCGCGTCTACTGGCACACCGGCACCGACACGGTCGCGCTGGACCCGAAGAACCTCACCCCGCTGTGGATCAGCCCGGACACGCTCGGCGCCGGAACCTCGCTTGCGAACCGGCTGGTGCTCCCGGTGCAGGGCGGCATGGCCGTCCTCGACCCGATGACCGGCGTCCGCGAGCGCATCATCCCGGTCGACCGCGGCGGCTACACCGGTCCGGTGCGGCTCAACTCCGTCGGACCGGTCGTCCTGGAACAGCGCGGCGACACCCTGGTCGCGCTGCGCTGACGCGAAAGAGGGCCTCCCGCGCGGGAGGCCCTCCGAGATCGCCGCTGGGAGCCGTCACCACCACCAGTACCAGAGCGAGCCGAGCACCACGACCAGCACTCCGGCCACCGCGAGACCACCGTTGCGGTTCCGGTTGCGGTCGGCGTAGGTCTGCAGCGCGAGGGCCACCAGGCCCGCGATGACCTGCGAGAGCACCGAGCCGATGCCCGGCCCCTGCTGTCCTTGGCCGGTCGCCCAGAACTGGACGCCGATCAGCACCAGCGCCAGCATCAGCGATCCCGTCGCGAGCGCGCCGGTGAAGCTGCGCAGCGTGGTTCCGGCGGCGCTCACCCGGCGGGACTGGGCGAGTTCGTGACGGGCGTGGGGACGCCGGGTGCGCCGGGCTTCCGGCGCCGTGTGACGCGGGCGGGGCGGTGGTGGTGGCGGTGGAGGTGGCATGCGACGGGCGGCGTCGCCGGGCGGCATGTGCCGCGTGCGGGGCGGCGGGGTTCGTCGTTGCGGGGCAGGTGCGTGCATCGGCCCGTCCTCCGGTCGAAAGCTCATCCGTCCCCCAGCAGCGCCCAGGGTCGCAGATCGGGTGCGGCCTGCTGTCCCTCGGTGCAGTGTGCCCGGAAATCGCACCAGGAGCAGTGCGGTCCGGTCCTGACCGGAAACGCGGTCTCCGCAACGGTGTTCGTCGTCGTCGATTCCAACGAGTCGGTCGCGTCCTGGATCTCACCGGCCAGCCGTTCGGCGCGTTCCCGGAGTCCGTCGAGGGATTCGGCGGTGTGATCCCAGGCCGAGACGGTACCGGTGGGCAGGTGGTGCAGCTCCACCCGGTTGCACGGCCGGCGCAGGGTTTTGCGCACCGCTAGCGCGTACAGGCCCAGGGCCAGCGAGTTCTTGGCGTCGTCGACCCGCAGCCCGTGCCTGCCAGTCTTGTAGTCGACCACCACGAGCTCGCCGTCGCGCTCGTCGACGCGGTCCACCCGACCCTCGGCGATGATCTCGCCGACCGGCGCGGACACCCAGCGCTCGACGGCCACCGGCGTGAAATCGGCCGGGAGTCCGGACACGTAGTCGTGCACCCAGCGCTGCGCGCGGCGGCGGTGCTCGGCGACCTGCTCGGAGTCGGCGAAGCCGTCGGACTTCCAGTTCCGGTGCACCAGCACCTCGGCGCGCTGCGGGGTCCGCTCGTCGGGACGCAGCTCGAAGTAGGCCTTGAGCGCGTTGTGCACGACCGCACCGAGGGTGGCGTTCGCCCAGGGCCCACCGCGTTTCGGAGCGGGTCTGTCCAGGTACGCCATCCGGTACCGGCGCGGGCACCCCGCCCACGTCGACAGGCGGGCGGGCGTGACCCGCACGAGTTCCCTCGGGATGCCTTCCAGGCCGAGCTGCTGCTGCACGGTGACAACACTACGCAGATCGGCCGACGCGCAGGTCAGCTGATGACCTTGCTCCCGGTGCAACGCGCGATGATCCGCTCCAGCGAATCGACGGCCGTGGTCTCCTGGCCGATCCGGATCGTCTTGTTGGTGCCGTGGTAGTCGCTGCTGCCGGTCGGGATCAGGTCCAGCTCGGCGGCCAGCTCGCGCAGCTTCGCCCTGGTCGGCTCGTCGTGGTCGGGGTGGTCGATCTCGACCCCGGCCAGCCCGTGATCGGCCAGCTCGGCCACGACCTCGGCGTTGACCACCGGCCCCCGCTTGTAGGCGAAGGGGTGCGCCAGCACGGTCGCGCCGCCGGCCTCGGCGATCATCTCGATGGCCCGGTGCACGGGGGTGTCGGTGCGCGGCAGGTAGTAGCTGCCGCCGCTGCTGAGGTACTTGGCGAAGGCCTCGTCGACGCTGGCGACCGTGCCCGCCGCGACCAGCGCGCGAGCCAGGTGCGGGCGTCCGCCCGGCGAATCCGGCGGCAGGCCCGCCATGATCAACTCGGGATCGATCGGGAAGCCGTCCTCGGCCATCTGCCGGGCCATCTGGTGCAGCCGCTCGCGCCGTTCGGCGCGCAGCCGCGACTGCTCGCGCACCAGGGCGGGCGAATCGGGGTTGAACAGGTAGGCCAGCAGGTGGACGGTGACCTTGCGACCGTTGCCGTCGGGGCTCGAGCAGGACAGCTCCGCACCCGGGATCAGCCGGAACGTCCCGGGGCGGCCGAGTTCGCGCACCGCGCGCTCGGCCTCCGCCCAGCCGGCGGTCGTGTCGTGGTCGGTGATCGCGATCGCGTCCAGCCCGGCGGCGACCGCGGTCGCCACCAGCTCGGCCGGCGTGTCGGTCCCGTCGGACTCGGTGGAATGCGTGTGCAGGTCGATGAGCACACCTCAGTGTGACCCATGACCGGCCGCCAGGAGCTCGGACACCGGTGATCCCGACCACTCCGGGATCACCGGTGCACGAGCGCTACAGCTTCGCTGCTTTCCGCTTGCCCACCGCTGCGCGGCGAGCCTTGAGCATGGAGAAGCGGTCCTGCTGCTGGCCCTTCTTGTCGCCGAAGACCAGGCCCGAGATCGCGTCCTCGACCTCGGTCGGGTTCGGGACGTACTCGATCCGGTTCAGGGCCTGGATCTGACCCGCCGACTCGACGATCAGCGTGCCGTAACCCAGCATGCGCCCCATCAGCGAGCGGTGGAAGGTCAGGTCGGTGACCTTGGTGACCGGCATCATCGCCACGTTGGTGGTGAAGATCCCGGTCGTGATCAGGAACCGCTTGTCGGTCACCACGATGCGCTCCACGTACCAGTCGAGGACCTGGTAGGTGAAGCGGATCAGCACGACCAGCCCGGCGTACCAGAGGATGTTCTGGAACAACCAGGAACTGCCCGCGGGCAGCAGGTACGACACCAGGACGAGACCGACGAGCAGGCCCGCCGCCTCGAACAGGTCCCACACCAGGGCTACCCAGTGACGCCGAACCCGGATCACCCGGCGCTCGGAGTCCAGCAGGTACTCGTCGGGATCCCTAGGAGCGAACAAGGCACCCGCCTCCCCGCGATTCTCGCTTTATGCCTGGAAGAGGTTCTGCATGAAGGTGATTACGGCTTCTGCAGCACCACGAAGACTGGCCAGGATGCCGTTCACGACATTGCTGGCTTGGTCCGGCGCGGAAAACAAGAAGAACAGGAGGAAAGCAACCACTGCCCAGGTGAGGATTTTCTTCATGTTCACTGTGACGCACCCCGTCCGAAAAAGCCCTTGAGTAGCACAGGCGCCTGCTGATCCGTTGTACCGCACTCCGCCCCTTTACGGCAGCTTTGTACCGCACTTGGGTCAGTCGTTTCCGGGCAGGCCCGGACCAACTACCCTCCGTGTCGATGATCGTATCTGAGAATCCCGTGATCCGCTGCGTCGGAGCTCTCATTTTTGATCCTCGGGGCCGGTTGTGCCTGGTCAAACGGGCCAACGAGCCAGGTAGGGGCAAGTGGTCGATCCCCGGGGGCCGAGTGGAGCACGGAGAAACCGATCATTCGGCGGTACGGCGCGAGGTCTTCGAGGAAACCGGCCTGGTCGTCACTGTCGGTGATCTTGTGGGCCGGGTCGAGCGCCCCGCGCCCCGCGGGACCTTCGAGATCCTCGACTACTCCTGCCGGAGCAATGAATGGGAACTTTCCCCTGGTGACGACGCCGCCGACGCAATGTGGGCGGACGGTGCGACATTCGCCACACTCGATCGAAATGGAGCGCTGACGGCCGGATTGCCCGAAGCCCTCCGCTCCTGGGATTGTTTACCCCGCAACGAGTGAGCGGAAATGCCGGCGGGTTACCCGTTGCCGACGGCGCCGGTGACGATCGGTGGATCGATCCCCGCGCGGAGCCCATTCCGGGTGCCCGAATTAGTCGTCTGGTCCGCTTTCGCGTTCAGTCGCGGCTGCCACCTGTGACGTGAGTTCGACGCGGTTGCCACCTTCCCACCCGGACGGAGTATCGTGGCCCGTTGGCTGAGGCAACGCCCACCCCATGCGGTGGATGACCTTCGGGAGGTGAGGGATCGTGAGCAGTAGTACCGACAGCGCGCTTCCGTGCAGTACCAACCGCATCCCCGCCGGGAAGGCCCGCCGCTAGATCAGCGAGACGGTTCTTCGGCCCGTCAGGCCAGGCCGGGATGCGCACCCGCAAGCGAGAGTTGATCTCCGCCCAGGGGAACACCGCCACGGTGCACCGCCCGGACCGCCGTCCGGACGACCGCCGACCGGATCACCGGTCTCGCGCCGCGCACGTTCCCGGGCCCCGGAAACCCTGGAGGCCGTCGTGCCGAACCTGCCTTCGCTCGGCCTGCGCAACCGCAACGGTCGCGCCGCCCAGCCCGTCGCCCGCAAGCCCGCGCCGGTGTCCGCCTACGTGGTGGACTGCGCCGTCTACGTCGACGGCCACCGGCTGGAGGGCACCTGGAACCACGCCGACGCGATCGAGGAGGTCCGCCGGCGCGGCACCGGTTTCGTCTGGATCGGGCTGCACGAGCCGACCGAGGAGCAGATCAACGGCATCGCCGAGACCTTCGGGCTGCACGAGCTCGCGGTCGAGGACGCCGTCCACGCGCACCAGCGGCCCAAGCTGGAGCGGTACGACAACACGCTGTTCATGGTGCTCAAGACGGTCCGCTACGCCGACACCGAAACCCGCACGGCGACCAGCGAGATCGTCGACACCGGTGAGCTGATGGTCTTCCTCGGCCGGGACTTCGTGATCACCGTCCGGCACGGCAAGCACGCCGAGCTGGGCGACCTGCGCTGCCGGCTGGAGGACGACCCGGAGCAGCTGGCGCTGGGGCCGTCGGCGGTGCTGCACGGGGTGGCCGACACCGTGGTGGACAACTACCTCGACGTCACCGAGGCGATCCAGGACGACATCGACGAGATCGAGGCCGAGGTCTTCGAACCCCGGACCAAGATCGACGCCGAGCAGATCTACCTGATGAAGCGCGAGGTGATGGAGCTGCGGCGGGCGGTGCAGCCGCTGGCCAAGCCGATGCAGCGGCTGGCCGAGGGCTACACGCCGATGATCGCCGAGGACGTCCGCTCCTACTTCCGCAACGTCGAGGACCACCTCGCGCGGGTGTCGGAGATGGTGGGATCCTTCGACGAGCTGCTGACCACCCTGGTGGACGCCACGCTCGCCAAGATCACGCTCCAGCAGAACACCGACATGCGCAAGATCTCGGCCTGGGTCGCGATCATCTCCACGCCGACGATGATCGCCGGGATCTACGGCATGAACTTCGACTTCATGCCCGAAACCGGCTGGCGGTTCGGCTATCCGATGGTGATGGTCGTGATGCTGGTGGCCTGCATCGTGCTGTTCAAGATCTTCCGGAAGAACAAGTGGCTGTAACGATTCCGGCGCCAGCAGCGATGTCAATCATGAACGTGAGGAGGTCCGACATGCACGCGCAGAACAACGCGCCGACCCAGCAGCGGCTCCTCTCCGGCACCACGGCGAGACGAAGTCCCGTGTCCCGCCGGGAGATCGCCGAGAAGCTGTTCCGGCACTCCGCTTGGGTGCAGCGAAAACCCGGCGCGATGTGGGACGTGGTCCCCGCGCCGAGCGCCGCCGCGCGCTGACGGCACATGCCCGGGTAGACCGCGGGCCCACATCGTGAAAACGGATCTGCAGCAACCAGAATCTCGTTTCACGTTGGGAGGCACCGCCATGACTCGCCTGCTCTCCAGCAAGCTCGCCTTTCTCGTCGCCCTGCTCGCGGGCTGGATCGCGACGGAATTCGTGCTCATCGCGAACCAGCTTTGAGCGCTGAGCAACGGGCCCCCGCCTCGTCAGGCAGGGGCCCGTTTTCACGCCCTACTTGACCGTCTCCCCCGTCTTCGGGTTGAAGAGGTGGATCTTGTCGGTGTCGAACCAGACCGAGAGCTGCTCGTTCTCCCTGGCCTGGGATTCCACCGACAGCCGGGTGACCACCTGGCCGTCGTCGGTGGGCACCTCGGAGCTGCCGCTGTCGGCGGCGAGCTCGTCGAGCTCCGCGCTGCTGGCCTTGCCGCCCTGCAGCGTGAAGTAGACGTACTTGTCCGAGCCCATCTCCTCCACCACGTCCACCTCGCCGGTGAACGTCGCTCCGCCGGCCTTGACCGCGTCGTCGACCAGGGCGGCGTCCTCGAAGTGCTCCGGGCGGATGCCCAGCACCAGCTCGCGCGGCGCACCGGAGGACTCCACGGCCTTGCGCAGCCGCTCCGGCAGCGGCACGTCGCCCAGCGCGCTGCGCAGCTTCCCGCCCTCGACCTCCACCGGCACGAAGTTCATCGCCGGGGAACCGATGAACCCGGCCACGAACAGGTTCGCCGGGTTCTCGTAGAGGTGCTGCGGCGGCCCCACCTGCTGCACCACGCCGCCGCGCAGCACCACGACCCGGTCGCCGAGGGTCATCGCCTCGGTCTGGTCGTGGGTGACGTAGACGGTGGTGGTGCCCAGCTGCTTCTGCAGCTTCGACACCGAGGTGCGCATCTGCACCCGCAGCTTGGCGTCCAAGTTGGACAGCGGTTCGTCCATCAGGAAGGCCTTCGGGCTGCGCACGATCGCCCGGCCCATCGCCACCCGCTGCCGCTGGCCACCGGAGAGGTTGGCGGGCCTGCGGTTCAGGTGGTTGGTCAGGTCGAGGATCTTCGCCGCCTCGGTGACCTTGTCCTCCACCGTCGCGTTGTCCACTTTGGCCAGTCGCAGCGGGAACGCCATGTTCTCGAACACCGTCATGTGCGGGTAGAGCGCGTAGGACTGGAACACCATCGCGATGTCCCGGTCCTTGGGCGCGCGCTCGTTGACCCGCTCTCCACCGATGCGCAGCTCGCCGCCGCTGATGTCCTCCAGCCCGGCGATCATGTTGAGCGTGGTGGACTTCCCGCAGCCCGAGGGACCGACCAGGATCACGAACTCGCCGTCGGCGATCTCCAGGTTCACCTCGTTGACCGCCAGCGCCCCGTCCGGGTAGCGCTTGGTCACCTTGTCCAGCACGATGTCGGTCACTTGCTTACCCCTTCACTGCGCCGGAGGTCAGTCCGGACACGATGCGTCGCTGGAAGAACAGCACGAACAGGATGATCGGAACGGTGATCACCACGGCGGCGGCGGAGATCGTCCCCGTCGGGTCCTCGAACTGCGAGTCCCCGGTGAAGAACTGCAGCGCCACCGGAACCGTCCGCGAGTTCGCCGTCGAGGTGAGCGAGATGGCGAACAGGAAGTCGTTCCAGCAGAAGATGAAGACCAGGATCGCGGTGGTGAACACGCCCGGTGCGGCCAGCGGGGCGATCACCCGGCGGAACGCCTGCGCGGGTGTCGCGCCGTCCATCTTGGCCGCCTTCTCCAGCTCCCAGGGGATCTCCCGGAAGAACGCCGACAGCGTGTAGATCGCCAGCGGCAGCGAGAAGGTGATGTAGGGCAGGATCAGTCCCGGCCAGGTGTCGAAGAGCCCGATCTTCCGCTCGATGTCGAACAGCGGCGAGACCAGCGAGACCTGCGGGAACATCGCGATCAGCAGGGACGCCCCGACCAGCGCGCGCTTGCCGGGGAAGTCGAGCCGGGCGATGGCGTAGGCGGCCATCGTGCCCAGCACGACGGCGATCGCCGTGGCGATCAGCGCGATGCCGATGGAGTTCAGCAGCGCGCGGGTGAACTCGGTGGTGGAGAAGATCGCCGCGTAGTTCTCCAACGTCCACTCGCGCGGGATGAGGTTCCCGTCGGAGAGGGTGTCGGAGGTCTTGAACGACAGCGACAGGATCCACAGCACCGGGAGCAGCGCGTAGGCCACCACGATGACGTTGAGCGCGGCCCACTTGGCTTTGCGCGCGGGCGTCGGTGTCCCGCCGAGGCCGGCCATCAGCCCCTCCCCTTCTCTTCGCTACCCGGGGCGGCGGTGCCGAAGAGCTTCACGAAGATCCACGCGATGAGCGCGACCGCGATGAAGATCAGCACCGACATCGTCGAGCCGATGCCCAGGTTCAGGCCCTTGATCAGGTTGTTGTAGGCGAGCACCGACACCGACGAGGTGTCCTGCGCTCCCCCGGTGAGCACCACGATGTGGTCGAAGACGCGGAACGCGTCGAGGGTGCGGAACAGCAGCGCGACCAGGATCGCCGGCTTCATCACCGGCAGCATGACCTTGACGAACCGCTGCCAGGCGCCCGCTCCGTCCATCGCCGCCGCCTTGAGCAGGTCGTCGGGCACCAGCGCGAGCCCGGACATCAGCAGCAGCGCCATGAACGGGGTGGTCTTCCAGATCTCGGCGACGATGACGATCGCCAGCGCGCTGCCGTACTCGGTCAGCGGCGCCCCGCTGGGGGCGATGGCGTTGGCCAGGTAGCCGGTGTCGGGCGTCCAGGCGTAGCGCCAGCTGAACGCGGCGACGACCGTGACGATGCCGTACGGGATGAGGCTGACCGTGCGCACCAGGCCCTTGCCGACCAGCGCCCGGTGCATGATCAGCGCCAGCGCCATGCCCAGCGCGAACTCGACCAGCACCGACACGGCGGTGACCAGCACGGTCACCCAGAACGCGCTCCACCAGTAGGTGTTGGTGAGCACGGTGATGTAGTTGTCGAACCAGATGAACTCGCGCTGGTCCGGGTACTTCAGGTCGAAGCGCTGGAAGGACAGCCAGAACGCGTAGAGGATCGGCCAGCCGGTGACGGCGATCATCACCAGCGCCGCTGGGGCCGCCAGCAGCACCCCCAGCCGGCGTTCGGCCTTCTTGCCGTCGCTGACCGGGTCCTTGACGGTGGTCGCCATCAGGGCATCACTCCCTTGGACTCCAGGGCGTTCTGCACCTCGCGGCGCATCCGCTCGGCCGTGGCCTGCGGATCGATCTCGGCGATCGGGCTCAGCATGTTGGACAGCACCGTCGAGACGTTCTGCGCGGCAGGGGTCACCGGCCGCATCCCCGGGTCCTTGAGGGCCTGCAGGATCGTCTCGTGCATCGGGTACTCGGCCTGCAGCTCGGGGTCGCCGTAGAGCGACTCGATGGTGGGCGGCACGCCGTCGTTGATGGCGGAGAACTCCTGGCTCTCCTTGTCGCGCAAGCACTTCGCGGCTTCGAAGGACAGCTCCGGCTTGGTGGAGTAGCTGCTCACCGCGTAGTTCGCGCCGCCGATGGTGGACTTGCTGGGAACGCCCGCGTCCAGGCCCGGCACGCGCGCCCAGCCGACCTTCTTCGCCAGCTCGGGCTTCTCCTCCTGCATCGAGGCGTAGACGAACGGCCAGTTGAGCTCGAACGCCGACTGGCCGGTCTCGAACTCCTGCCGGGCGTCGTCCTCCTCGGCGTTGTTCATGCCGGGGCTGGTGACGCCGGCGTTGCCGAGGTCGCGCAGCGCCTCCAGGCCGCGGACCGCGCCCTGATCGACGACGGCGGTCTTGCCGTCCTCGCCGAGCACGTGCCCGCCGGCCGACTCCAGCAGCGTGTTGTAGTGCACGTACAGGCCCTCGAACTGCGCACCGGTGAGGGTGATCCAGTGCGGTTTGCCCTCCTGCTCGAGGCGCTGGGCGGTCGAGATCATCTCGTGCCAGGTCTCGGGCGGTTCGGGGACGAGGTCCTTGCGGTACCAGAGGAGCTGGACGTTGGTGTTCTTCGGCGCCGCGTAGAGCTTGCCCTGCCAGGTCGCGGTTTCCAGCGGTCCGGGCAGCGTGTCCTGCTCGACCTCCGCCTCGTCCGCGCCGGTCCACTCGCGCACCCACTTGGCCTCGGCGAACTCACCGGTCCAGGTGACGTCGAGGTAGAGCAGGTCCATGCCGGGGTCCCCGGCGGCGAGGCGGCGCACCATCTGCTCGCGCTGGCCGTCGGCGTCCCGGGGCAGCTTGTGGTAGACGATGTTGTACTTGCCGGCGGCTTTGGCGTTGCAGCGATCGACGTTGTGCTGCAGGTTCTCCTCGGGTGCGCTGTAGAGGTTGATCGTGTTGGCACTTGCGGCTTGGCCGCACGCGGTCAACGCCGATGCGCAGACCAGGGACGCGCCCAGCAGTGCCGCCGTACGAGTGCGGCGAACTTTCACTCTCGATCCTTCCGGTGCACTGGTCGCGGACGCGACCGAACTCCCGGGGATTCGCCAACGCTCCGTCGCACCACGACCACCGGCTGTCAGCCGGTGGCAGGAAAGCTAGGCCCCGGTGATCACCGTGTGCAAGGAGTCTTGAGCCTTGTTGCCAACCCGTGAAGAAAGGGGAAACAACAGGTGCAGCCGCTCCCCCATTAGCCCTGGCTCACTTAGCCGTTTCGGCGGCTGGATCAGGGGTTTCACTACTCGGCGGTAGGGGTGTTCACGGGTTCGACGGGCGCATCGCCAGCTTCGCGAGGAGGTCTCGGCCTTGCTCGGCGTGCTTGGGCTGGGTGAGGACGTCGTAACGCCCTGCGACCAGCTGGCTGGCCGAGGAGAAGTCGCGGCGGCCTCGCGTCGAGGCGTATCCGACGGCGGCGAAGACCAGGCCGAACACGATGCCCGCGCCGAGACCGGCGAGCACCGGGGCGACCCAGCTGCCCTGCGGGGTGAACATGCCCATGATCAGGCCGACGAACAGGCCGAACCAGGCGCCCGACGCGGCGCCGCCGCCCAGCACGCGCCCCCACGTCAACCTGCCGGTCACGCGTTCGACCAGCATCAGGTCGACGCCGACGATGGTGACCTCCTGCACCGGGAAGTCGCTGTCGGCCAGGTGGTCGACGGCGCGCTGCGCTTCCTCGTACGTGCCGTAGGAACCGATCGGCCACCCGGTCGGCGGGGTGGGCAGGTTGGGTGTGCCCGGCGCCGGCCGGCTGGAGCCGGTAAAGGGGTTGGACACCGCTGACACCTCCGTTGAGCTTCTCGCCGGGGACAGTGCTGCCAGGCGAGGGCCGCGGCAGCCCGATTCCGGCGCAATGTCCGCTACCCCCAGGCTACCCCGCAGTACCAGTGGAGATCATGAACCACTCCCCAACGATGCGCAGCCGCAATCGGGGATGAGGGTCCCGCGCCGAGCGCCGAGGCATCACGCGTCCGGATGACGGTTCCACTCCCCGCGGGCGCCGCCGCGGGTGGGTCGGGGGCGTGGGTGCAGAACGTCCGCGGTGCTCTGGTGGAGGGTGTGGACGTAGGCCAGGGCCAGGGCCGTCAGCACCAGCCAGGCGCCGACCTCCAGCCGCCCCGTGATGCAGAACAAGGCGGTGGCAGCGGTGGCCAGCGGCGTCAGGACGGTCGCGACGACCCTCGCTCGCGGGCGGTAGGCGACCGCGGCCGGCCAGGTCAGAGCGGTCGCGACCAGCGCTGCGCCGAGCGGGCCGAAGCGCAGTCCGGTACCGGCGAGCGCGAACGCGGCGGCCAGCAGGACCGCGGCGAAGGCCAGCGCCGGGAACCAACGCGCGAGCCCGGTTCCGAACCGGTCGGCGATCCGTCGACCGAACCAGATCGCGAAGCCGACCACCGCCAGCGCGGCGAACGGGCTCCACGCGCCCAGGCGGGCACCGGAGAACTCGGCCACCGTCAACCAGTTGACCTCCGAAGGGGCGACCGAGACGGCGCACATCGCTCGCGGTGGGCAGTCACCCGGCAGCAGCCCCGCGGGCGCGTTCGCCGGGATCGACGGCGTGCCCGCACCGGTCAGCGCCAGCGCCGCGGCGGCGAGGAACCCCAGCAACGCCGCCCGCCTGGGCGCGACCGCGACGAACGCGACCAGCATCAACACCGGCTTGATCAGCGTCATCGCCGCGCCGCCGAGCCACCGCAGGACGCCACCTCCCCGCGGCCGGGCAGCCCGGTGACCGAGCAGCCCGAAGCGGGTCGCCATCGACAGCAGGCGGGCTTCGCCGAGGTCGGGGACCCGCTGGCGGCCGACGTCGAAGCGCTCCACGGAACGGGCCAGCTCGTCGGGCACCGGCACCACGGGATCGGCTGCTCCCGACGGATCCGCGCCGAGCGGAACCGATTCGACGAACGGGACTTCCGCAGCCGCGATCGTCCACTGGAGACGTTCGGTGAGCAGCTCGCGGGTCGCGGTCAGCGGGTGCCGGTCGTCGGGAGCGTCGAACAGCGCGTCGAGCTCGGCGCGGACTTCCCCCGCGTGCCGGGCCCACACCTCGGCGAGGAAGCCGCGCCACCGCTCGGCCTGGGACTCCTCCAGCACTCCGAGCTCGGCCTCGGTCGGGCGGCTGACGATGGCCTGCAGCGCCTCACCCAGCTGCTCCGGACCTCCGCGCCTCGCCAGGCGTTCCGGGTCGGCGAGCATGCCCACCAGCGTGGCGGCGGCGTCCATCCGGCCCCACATCCAGTCGTTGGCGCGCCACTTCGCCGACAGGAACGCGCCGAAGCTGCCCAGGTCCATCCCCCGGATCTTGTCCTCGATGCGCAGCGCGCCGTCGCGGCGCAGCGCGGTGAACGGCAGCGGGGTGCGCTCGTCGCTGACCACGCGCAGCAGGTCGATGCGGGTGTTGGGGACCCGGCCGACGTCCAGCGGCGCGGTCAGCACCACGAGCTGGCGCAGCACCTCGGGGCGGCGGTCGGTGGTCTCCAGCAGCGCGTGACCGACCTGTTCCGCCGCAACGGCTTCCGGCCGCGACGGTGCCGATTCCGCCAAGCGGTCGGCGATGTCGTGCAACACCTCGCGGGCGCGGGCGACCGCGTCGATCCCGTCGGAGTCGGGCGCGGCGTCCGCGCCGGAGGATTCCACGATGGACTGCAGCTCGGCGGCGAACTCGGCCAGCGCCTGCTGGAAGCCGTCGCCGTCGGAGACGGCCCGCAGCACCGCGCCCAGCAGCGGCTCGATCGGCGACGGCAACCGGTGCTGCAGGCGCTCGCGGCGGCGCTGCACCCGGCGGATCCAGTCGTCGAGCTCGGCGGTCTCCACGATCGGTTCCAGCCGGGCACCGTTGATCCAGTACCGGTCGGCGTGCCCGGCCAGCACCGTCGCGAAGGTCCGCAGCCGGTACAGCTGCGCCTTGCACGTGCCGACCTGCGCGGCTCGTTCGACGTCCCAAGCCCAGCCCAGGCATTCGGCCACGGCCGCGATCAACCCGCGGGCGTCGTCGAAGATCTCCGGCCCGGTCCGCTGAGCTGCGGCCGAGAGCCGCTCGGGCAGTTGGTCGCGGGTCGTGGCCGACCACTCGGCGAGCGGATCGCCGATCACCGGCGGCAGCAGCGTGCCGTCCTCGCAGCCCGCGGGGTCGGTCAGCAGCGCGTGCACCGCCTGCGCGTCCCACTCCGCGCGCACCACCGCGTTGTCGGCCGCCACGGACTCGCTGAGTTCGGCCAGCCGTTCCGGGTTCTCGCGCAGCGGGGCGAACAGGGCCCTGCGGCGCAGCGCGTTGCGCCCCACGGTCCGGTTGTGCTCGGCGAGCTCGTCGAGGTCCGACAGCAGGGATTCCTGGGTGAACCGGCCGCGCAGGGCCGCCGCGGCCACCGGCACCGCACGCGCCGACGTCCGACGCTGGCCGCGCGAGACGACCGGATCGGGGTTGAGGTAGAGCAGGAACCGCCTGGTCGGGCGGTCCGCGGGGGCTTCGGCGATCGCCTCGATCGCGGCGGTGACCGGGATGTTGTCCAGCACCCCGCCGTCGATCACCCGGAACGGCGTTGCGCCCGTGGTGGTTTCGGAGAACAGGCCCAGCATGTTCGGCTCACCGGGCGGTGGTTCGCCGGGACCGGAGTGGACCTTCGCCGGCTCGAAGGCGAACGGGAACGACGAGGAGGTGCGCGCGGCGTGCGCGAGGCGCAGCGCGGTGCCGTCGACCTCGCCGAAGTCCGACAGCGGATCCCCCGCCCGCCCCTCGTGGTGGAAGGTCAGCCGCGCGTCCCGCCGCTCCAGCGGCATCGGGCCCACGCGGTGGTCGTGGTGCGGTTCCACCAGCGGATCCAGCAGGGTCGCGGTGAGCAGCAGGTCCGCCCGCCGGCCGGGTTGTTCGGCCTCGGGCGGGCAGTTCTCGCGGATGAGGCGGGCGAATTCGGCGCGGAAGTAGTCGTCGCCCTCCAGCAGCGACTCGGGCCCGCGCTGCCAGAACCTCGGCACCGGGCGGGACATCGCCTCCAGGTCGGCCAGCTGCACCCACATCCGGCGCATCCGGTCGAACGGCAGGCCGTGGACCAGCGTCGCCGACATCAGCGCCGCGTTGAGTCCGCCCGCCGACGCCCCGGCCAGCACGTCCACGCTCGCCGACCGGTACCCGGCGAGCCGGGCGAGCGCCGCCCACGGGTGCTCGGATTCGCCGTCCTCGACCACGGATTCGCGGAGCCTGTTGATCTCGGCGACCGCCCCGCCGATCCACACCGCCATGCTCGCGCCGCCGCGCATGGCCAGCGCCAGACGCAGTTCGTCACCGTCGTCCACGATCACGAACGTACCGCGATGATGCCGGGCCGTGGGCCGGTTCAGCTTTCCGGCGGAGTCCAGAGGTCGGTTCGGGACATGCCCGCCGCACGGCCCTTCCCGGAGATGACGAGCGCCATCTTGCGGGAGGCCTCGTCGATCATCTCATCGCCGAGCATCGCCGCACCGCGCTTGCCGCCGGCCGCGGAGGTGTGCCACTCGTAGGCGTCGAGGATGTTCTCGGCGTGGTCGTAGTCCTCCTGGCGCGGCGAGAACAGCTCGTTGACCGCGTCGACCTGCGCCGGGTGCAGCACCCACTTGCCGTCGAAACCGAGCGCGGCGGAACGACCGCCGACCGCGCGCAACCCGTCGACGTCCTTGATCTGCAAGTACGGCCCGTCGATGGCCTGCACCTCGGCCGCCCGCGCCGCGGTGAGGATGCGGAACAGCGCGTAGTGGTAGGCGTCGCCCACGTCGTAGCCGGGCGGCTGGTGGCCGACCACCAGCGAACGCATGTTGACCGAGGCCATGAAGTCGGCGGGCCCGTAGATCAGCGCCTCCACCCGGGGCGCGGCGGCGATCGCGTCGATCTCGACCAGCCCGCGGGCGTCCTCGATCTGCGGCTCGATGCCGATCCGGCCGGGTTCCAGGCCCATCGCGCGCTCGATCTGGGTCAGCGTCAGGTCCAGCCAGCGCACGTGATCGGGCGTGGAGACCTTCGGCAGGATGATCGTGTCGAGCTCGGCCCCGGCGCCTTCGACGACCGTCACCACGTCGCGGTAGGTCCACTCGGTGTCCAGCGCGTTGACCCGCACCGACCGGACCTTGCCGTCCCAGCCGCCCTCGTTGAGGGCGCCGACGATCCGGTCCCGCGCTTCGGCCTTGGCCAGCGGCGCGACCGCGTCCTCCAGGTCGAGGAAGAACTGGTCGACGGCCAGCCCGCGGGCCTTGTCGATCATCTTCGCGCTCGACCCGGGCACCGCCAGGCAACTGCGCCGGGCACGACGACCGTCCACGTTGACCTCCACCTCCACGACCGGGAAACCAGCTAGGTGTCTATCACGCCGGATCGAGGTCGGCGTAGAGGTCGAGGATGGCCGGAGCTGTGACCCGGTGCTTCGCGTACTCGGTGCGGGTGAACCAGCCGAGCTCGGCGATCTCCGCCGAGGCGATCGGCTCACCGTCGAGAACGCCCGTGTAGCAGGCGAGATCGACCTGCACGCCTTCGCCGCGCCCGACCGCGTCGGTGCGGTAGCGGGCGAGGAACTCGGGTTCGCGCAGCACGACCCCGAGCTCCTCGGCGACCTCGCGGTGCAGCGCTTCGGCCTCGGTCTCGCCGGGTTCGATGCTGCCGCCGGGCAGGTAGAAGGCCTCTTGGTCCTCCGAGCGGACCAGCAGCAACCGCCGGTCCACGAACCGCACCAGGCCCACGGCCTTGATCAGGGAGTTCACCCGCTCATGCTTGCGCACGCTGACCGGGAGGCGAGGGCACACCCCCGTCCGCCAGGCGTTCGCAGGCGCGCACCAGGGTCTCCAGCTCGCCGTCGGCGGCGTTGAGGAAGTAACGCGCCACACCGTGCCGGTGGGTCGCCGCCGCCATCCGCAGCCGACCCTCACCACGCTCGGTGATCACGGCCTGCACGCCGCGCCCGTCGGAGTCGACGCGCACGCGGCGCACCAGTCCGAGCCGTTCGAGGCGGTCCACCAGCCGGGTCACCCCGGAGCGGGACAGGAGCACGACATCGGCGAGTTCGGTCATCCGGAGCCGTTGCTCCGGTGCTTCGGCCAGCGCTTCCAGCACGTCGTAGGCGGCCAGGGTGAGCCTTTGCTCGGCGATCAGATCGCCTTCCAGGCAGCGCGTGACCCGGGCGTGCGCGCGGAGGAAACTGCGGTACGCCAACAATTCACTTCGAGTGGGTAATCGGTCCAGAGCCGTCTCGGCCACGTGACGGATATTACTGTCCGCACGCCCTTGACTCCGCAGCGCCCCCGGGCAACCACACCGGGTGATGACCCTACCGGCGGCGATGCTGTTGCCCCCACCGGGCTACTCGTCCGTAACATGGGAATTGCCGAATCCGGGTGTGAGACCCTTTTCAGGTTCGGCGGGACACGTCCCGTCCCCACCACGTTCACCAACGCTTGTCGAGGTAACCGTGACCAGTACGCAGTCCGCACCGACCGAGGAAGCCGTCCGCCAGGCGCTCACCAAGGTCGAGGACCCGGAGATCCGCAAGCCGATCACCGACCTGGGCATGGTCAAGAGCGTGTCCGTCGGCGACGGCGGGGCGGTGACGGTCGAGGTCTACCTGACGGTCCAGGGCTGCCCCATGCGCGAGACGATCACGCAGCGGGTCAGCGACGCCGTCTCGGCCGTCGACGGCGTCTCCTCGGTGCAGGTCGAGCTCGACGTGATGAGCGACGAGCAGCGCACCGAGCTGCGCCGCAGCCTGCGCGGCGACGCCGAGGAACCGCGCATCCCCTTCGCCGAGCCCGGCTCGATGACCCGCGTGTACTGCGTGGCCTCGGGCAAGGGCGGCGTCGGCAAGTCCAGCGTGACGGTCAACCTGGCCGCCGCGATGGCCGCTCGCGGCCTGTCCGTCGGCGTCGTCGACGCCGACATCTACGGCCACTCCGTGCCGCGCATGCTCGGCGCCGGCGGCAAGCCCACCCAGGTCGAGAAGATGATCATGCCGCCGCAGTCGCACGGTGTGAAGGTCATCTCGATCGGCATGTTCACCCCGGGCAACACCCCGGTGGTCTGGCGCGGGCCGATGCTGCACCGCGCGCTGCAGCAGTTCCTCGCCGACGTCTTCTGGGGCGACCTGGACGTGCTGCTGCTCGACCTGCCGCCGGGCACCGGCGACGTCGCGCTGTCGACCGCGCAGCTGATCCCCAACGCCGAGATCCTGGTGGTCACCACCCCGCAGCAGGCCGCCGCCGAGGTGGCCGAGCGCGCGGGCGCGATCGCCATGCAGACCCGCCAGCGGCTGGCCGGCGTCGTGGAGAACATGTCCTGGATGGAGATGCCCGACGGCCAGCGCATGGAGGTCTTCGGCTCCGGCGGCGGCCAGATCGTGGCCGACTCGCTGAGCCGCTCGCTGGGCACCGAGGTGCCGCTGCTGGGCCAGATCCCGCTGGACCCGAAGCTGCGCGAGTGCGGCGACGCGGGCGAGCCGCTGGTGCTGCAGGAGCCGGACTCCGCGGCCGGTGCGGCCCTCAACGACATCGCCAAGCGCCTCGGCACCCGCGCCCGGGGCCTCGCGGGCAAGCTCCTGTCGGTCTCGCCCGCCTGATCCACTGCCGGACCGGAGCTGGGACTCCGGTTCAGCGCTTCGCGACGGCGAGGAGGCCTGGCCCGGTCGGCAACGTCACCGGGACCAGGCCCTCGTCGTCCTGCACGGCCTTGACCAGGGCGCGGATGGCGGTGGCCAGGGCGCCGCGGTCATCGTCCTCACCACCGAGCTGGACCCCGGCGAAGACGATGACGCCGCCGGGGCGCAGCAGCCGGGCGCCTAGGTCCAGGTAGGCGGGGTAGTCAGTGCTGGCCACGCCCACCGACACCAGGTCGTAGCCGCCTTCGGTGAAGCGCGGCAGCATCTCCACCGCGCAGCCGGTGATCAACCGGGTGCGGGAGGGGGCGACGCCTTCCTCCCGCAGCGCGGCGCGGGCGGTCCGCTGGTTGGCCGGATCGGCGTCGATCGAGGTCAGCACGCCGTCGGGCAGCATTCCGCGGAGCAGCCAGCGGGCGCTCTCACCGGAACCGGTGCCGATCTCCACGACGGCCTTGGCCCGCAGCGCGGCGGCGAGGAACCGCAGCACGTGCAGCGACGACGCACCGACCGGCGAGTCCTGCGGACCGTCGCCGATCGGGCGAGCGCTCGTCCGCTCCCCCACCGCATAGCCGCCCATCGAGTAGCGGGCCACCGACCTTTCGGGTATCACAACGCGAAAGGTTATCGGCGTTGTGCCCACAAATGATGTTTCCGGACGACATCGTTAGACGGCCGTTTCCATGCGCGACATTCCGTCACGCTGAGTGAGCAGCGGTTCGCGGCCGAGTGGGTGAGAGCAGCCTCACCAAGACTCTCAGGCCCCTCTCAGGCGGCTTTCATGCCGGTTTCACCAGGGAGGACGACAGTGGACGTCATACACCGACACCCATCGGCGTCTCACCGGCGTGCGGGCGCGGGAACAACGGTCCCGCCCCGCTCGTTCTGGTAGATGCAAGCCCACAGGAGGTGGCTTTTCGCCCGATGGCAACACAGCCGATGAGCGTGGCCCCCGGCACCGACCGGCCCCACGAGAACAGCGTTTCGCCGAGCACCGTCTCGCCCGGCGCGGAGGAAGCCGCCTGGACCCCGCCCAGCTGGGACGAGGTGGTCCGGCAGCACGCCGACCGGGTCTACCGGCTCGCCTACCGCCTGTCCGGCAACCAGCACGACGCCGAGGACCTCACCCAGGAGACGTTCATCCGGGTGTTCCGCTCCCTGGCGTCGTACAAGCCGGGCACGTTCGAGGGATGGCTGCACCGGATCACGACGAACCTGTTTCTGGACATGGCCCGCCGCAGGTCCCGCCTGCGCATGGAAGGCCTGCCGGAGGACACCGACCGGCTGCCCGGTGGCGGTCCGACGCCGGAGCAGGTCTTCCACGACACCCACCTCGATCCCGACCTGCAGGCGGCGCTGGACCAGCTGCCGCCGGAGTTCCGCGCCGCCATCGTGCTCTGCGACGTCGAGGGCCTCTCCTACGAGGAGATCGGTACCACGCTGGGCGTGAAGCTCGGTACCGTGCGCAGCAGGATTCACCGCGGGCGCCAGATGCTGAAGTCGACGCTCGAAGCGCGCCGCGAACAAGCCGGGAGGATTGACGGATGACGGTTCTGCGGGGGTGGGGGCTGCCCGAGCAGCACCTCGCGCTGGACGCTCTCGTCGCTTTCGTCGACGGCGAGCTCAGCCCGAGCGCCCACGACCGCGCGGTGGCCCACCTGGCCGGTTGTCCCGCGTGCGCGGCCGACGCCGCCGCGCAGCGGCAGGCCCGCGCAGCTGTCCGCGCGGCCGACACCCCGTCGGTCTCGCCGCAGCTCCTGCAGGCGCTGCAGGCCATCCCCTCCAGCGCCGAGCTCCCCGCACAGCCCGAGAACCTCGCGCTGACCTCCGACGGTCAGCTGGTCACCGTGTCCCGCCCGAACCGCGTGAAGCGCTTCGGCGGCGGACCGGTGCTGGGTTCCTCCACCCCGCTCGGCGGCTCGCAGCAGCCGCTGGGCAGCGCCGTCGTCTCCTACGACGACGCGCCGGAAGACTCCGCCGACCGCCGGGTCGCGCGGCGCACCAAGCAAGGCGCGGGCGTCGTGTTCTCCGGCCTGGTGCTCGGTGCGCTGGCCTTCATGAACGTGCCCATCACCGACGAGGACGGCCAGCCGCTGCCCGGTGCGCCCGTGCCGCTGCCCGGCGGGGCGTTCACCAACGCCGTCATCCCGGCCGCGGGCAGCGCGGCCCTGCCGTCGGAGACCGCCCCGGTCAGCAAGAGCGCGCCTGCGGCCCCGCCGGTCCCGTCGACTCCCCCGTCCGCTGCGACCACCCCGTCGGCGGCCGCGGCGACGTCCTCCCCGCCCTCCGAGTAAGCAACCGGCTGGCGAGTTCGCGCCCACTCCACACGGACTTCACCGCGCTGCGGGCAAAATGGGCTCGTCGGCACCATGCCGGTGAGGCGGGCCGTGGGCCCGTGTGATCCACTCGAAGCGACGAGCCCGATCGGACAGCCCGGGGAGCGATGAGCGACCAGCCAGGAACGCCCGCGCAGGGTCCCGGCGCGCGCCGGGACGAACCTGCGGCGGGTCAGCAGGACGCCGAGCCGGTGCACCCCTGGCAGGGCGGCCCCATGACCGGCCGCGGCGTGCCCGCCGACCGGTTCGCAGCCGCTCCTGCCCGGCCAGCCGAGGGCAACGGCCACGCGCCCGACCGGCTGCAGCCGCGCCCGCTGGAGCGTCCTGAGGTCGACCCGTCGCAGCGCAACGCCTTCGCCCGCCCGCAGGGCGTGTCCGGCGGCTTCGACCCCGACCAGCACGGTCTGGCCGCCCGCGGCATCGAACAGGCACCTCCCCCGCCGGACGCGCTGGTGCAGGCGTTCGGCCGCCCGCCGCAGAGCAGCGACCCGCTGCAGCGCGCGCCGGGCGAGAAGCCCATGACGCCGGAGAGCGAGCCCGACCCGGCGCTGTGGAACTCCGGTGACCGGGACCCGTGGCGCGACCCGGCGGCGGGCGCGATCCTCGGGCCACCAGCGGTGGCCGAGGAGCAGTCCTCCGACGACGGCGAACGCGAACCGGGGCCGCTGCTCAGCGCCCGCGAAGTGCTCTTCGGCCGCCGCGTGCACCCGCGCGCGCTGGCCATCCTCGGCGTGGTCGCGCTGCTGGTCGGCCTGGCGGGCGGTTTCCTCGGGCGGATCACCGCTGAGGAGGGCAATCCGCTGGTCAACCCGGACGTCACGCTCGCCGAGGTCGACCAGGGCTCCGGCGACCGGCCGCGCGGCGCGGTGTCGCAGGTGGCGCAGCGCGTGGTGCCCGCGGTGGTCTCCATCGAGGTCCGCATCGGCGGTCAGGGCGGCTCCGGCTCGGGCGTGGTCATCAACGGCAACGGCTACGTGGTCACCAACAACCACGTCGTCTCGATGGCCGCGGACACGCCGAACGCGCAGGTCTCGACGGTCTTCCACGACGGCACCCGGGCTCCGGCGCGGGTCGTGGGCCGCGACGTCAAGACCGACCTGGCGGTGCTCAAGGTCGAGGTCGCCAACCCGACGGTCGCCCAGCTCGGCGACTCGGACAAGCTGAGGGTCGGCGACGACGTGATCGCCATCGGCTCGCCGCTGGGCCTGGCCGGCACCGTCACCACCGGCATCGTCAGCTCGGTGCACCGCCCGGTCCGGCTGGCCGGCGAGGGCACCGACACCAACGCCGTCATCGACGCCATCCAGACCGACGCGGCCATCAACCCGGGCAACTCCGGCGGCGCGCTGGTCGACGGATCGGGCGCGGTGGTCGGCATCAACAGCGCCATCCGGACGCTCGGCTCGGGCGGCGAGGGCGGTTCGATCGGTCTCGGATTCGCGATCCCGATCGACGACGTCCGCCGGATCGCTCAGGAACTCATCCGCACCGGCACCGTCCGGCACGCCGACCTCGGCGTCAACGTCAAGTCCGTCAGCGACGGGCTCGCCGATGGTGCGCAGGTGCAGAACGTGCAGGACGGCAGTTCCGCCGCAGGTGGCGGGATGGCCGAAGGCGACGTGATCATCAAGGTCGGCGGCCGCAAGGTCGGCAGCGCCGACGAACTCATCGTGGCAGTGGACCGGCACCAAGTCGGCGAACGCGTTCCCGTGACCGTGGTCCGGCAGGGCCGTGAGCTGGTGCTCGACGTGACGCTGAAATGACCGATCACATCGGCGTGAACAGCTGGACACCGCTGGGACACGGGTCGAAGTTCCGCCAGTTCCCCTCTTCGGCCGGTGTCACCCGGTCGGTACTCTGGTGGTGTCGGCAGCTCGGCGTCGGTCCCCGAGCCGCGAGAATCCCGGAGGAGTCGAGAGGTGTTCGATAGCGTCGGCTGGCCCGAGCTCCTGATTCTCGCCCTGGTCGGGCTGTTCGTGCTCGGCCCGGAGCGGCTGCCCCAAGGCGCCGCGTGGCTGGGCAAGACGGTCCGGCAGGTCAGGGAGTACGCGAGCGGTGCCCGCGAGCAGATCCGCTCGGAGATCGGCCCGGAGTTCGACGAGCTGAAGAAGCCGCTCGACGAGCTCCGCAGCGTCCGCAACTTCAACCCCAAGAGCGCGGTGACCAAGCACCTGCTGGACGGCGAGAACCCGTTCGAGGAGTTCAGCAAAAACTCCTCCCCGCTCAACGGTCACACCCCGTCCACCAACGGCCACACCCCGGCGTCCATCCCCAAACCGGCCGAACGCCCGCTGGCCCCCGGAGAGCGTCCCCCGTACGACGCAGACGCCACCTGACACATCACCTCAGCGGGTTCACAACCGCGATCAGCCGCACCCTCACGCACGCAGGTAGACCCTGATTACCGCCGTATTCCGTCACCTGATTACTGCGGTATTCAGGTGACTGACGGAATACGGCGGTAATCGGATACCTGAATACGGCGGTAATCAGGGTTGGGTTGTTGGGCGCTGGGGGCGGGAGAACAGGACGGCGAGTCCGGCCAGGGTCAGCCAGGTCGTGAGCAGGAGGGTCATGCCGGACCAGCCCCAGGCGCCGTAGGCGATGCCGCCGAGGACTCCGCCGACGCTGCCGCCCCCGTAGTAGGCGAGCTGGTAGAGGGCCGAGGCCTGGCCGCGAGCCGCCTTGGAGGCCCGGGTCCCCACCCAGCCGTTCGCCACCGAGTGAGCGCCGAAGAAGCCTCCCGTGAAGATCACCAGGCCGATCAGGATCACCGGCACGGAGTCCGGCAGCATCAGCAGCAGCCCGGCGACGGTGACGACGAGGCTGGTCAGCAGCACCCTCACGCGCCCCCAGCGATCCGCCGCCCGCCCGGCCAGCGCCGAGGTGACGGTGCCGGCCGCGTAGGCGAGGAACGCCAGGGCGGCCAGCGCCGGGGGCAGCAGCAGCGGCGGCGCGGTGATGCGGAAGCCGAGCACGTTGTAGACGGTCACGAAGCTGCCCATGCCCAGCGCCGCGACCAGGTACGGCGGGTACAGCCCCGGGTCGCGCAGGGCGGCGCCCAGGCCGCCTAGCAGCGGTTTCCACCGCAGCGGCTGTCGCTGGTGGTGCTGCTCGGGCGGCAGCAGCGCGATGAACGCGACCGTGCACACCGCGGCGAGCAGGGCGACCGCGAGCACACCACCGGACCAGCCCCAGAAGTCACCGACGATGCCGCCGAGCAGCCGCCCGGTCATCCCGCCGATCGTGGTTCCGGCGACGTAGAGCCCGACGGTGGTACCCAGCCGCACCCCTCCGGTCTCGTCGGCGAGGTAGGCGGTGGCGACGGCGGCGAGCCCGGCCACGGCCGCGCCCTGCACCAGCCGCAGCCCCACCATCAGCGGGAACGAGTGCACCCACGGCAGCACGAGCCCGAGGACTTCGGCGATGACCAGGGTGGTGATCATGGTGCGGCGGCGGCCGACGGCCTCCGACAGCGTGCCCAGCGGGATCGCCGAGACCGCCAGCCCGAGCGTCGCCGCGGACACCAGCAGCGCCGCCGCGCCCGGGCTCAGCCCGTACTCGCCCGCCAGCTGCGGCAGCACCGGCTGCGGCGCGTAGAGCAGGGCGAACAGCGCGAGCGCGCCGAGCAGCAGCGCGAACCGAATCCTCCGCAAACGTCCGGCCGACACCATGCTTTAGACGTTAAACACCAGCCGATCACCCGCGCTCGCGAGCGTGCCGGTCATCACCGGTGGCGCAGGACTCAGCCCAGCGAAGCGGCCAGCTCGGCGAGGGTGCGGGCGGCGAAGCCGGTGCCGCCGACGGTGACCTCCGAGTAGTCCTTGTCCGCCCGCGCCGGGCCTGCGATGTCCAGGTGCGCCCAGCGGACGCCACCGGTGAACTCGCGCAGGAACAACGCGGCGGTGATGCCGCCCGGGCCCGCCGGGGTCTGCTTGACGTCCGAGAGGGCGCCCTCGACGGCCTCGGCGTGGTCCTCCAGCAGCGGCATCCGCCACCACGCCTCGCCGACCCGGCCGCCCGCGCCGGTGATCTGCTCGGCGAGCTCGTCGTCGGTGGCGAACAGGCCGCCGGTGCGCAGGCCGAGCGCGACCTTCATCGCTCCGGTCAGCGTCGCGACGTCGACCAGCAGGTCGGGCTGGAGCTCGTCGACGGCGTAGGCCATCGCGTCGGCCAGCACCATGCGGCCCTCGGCGTCGGTGTTGCCCACCTCGGTGGTCTTGCCGCCGTAGTGCCGCACCACGTCACCGGGCCGGTAGGCGGTGCCGGAGACGTGGTTCTCGGCGGAGGGCACCAGGCCCGTCACCTTCACCGGCAGGCCGAGCCGGGCGATCGCCAGCAGCGCGCCGATGACCGCAGCGCCACCGGACATGTCGGTGCGCATCAGGTGCATGCCGTCGGCGGGCTTGAGCGAGATGCCGCCGGTGTCGAAGGTGATGCCCTTGCCGACCAGCACCAGGTGCGGCCCGGTCGCGTCCTGCGGCCGGTAGTCGAGCTGCAGCAGACGGGGCGGGCGGGCCGAGCCGCCGCCGACGGCGAGGATGCCGCCGAAACCGTGGTCGGCCAGCCACTTCTCGTCCCGCACGGTCGCGGTGAGGTTCGCGATCGGACCGGCGAGCTCTGCGGCCAGCCCGGTGAACCAGGCGGGGTCCTTGACGTTGGAGGGCGCGTTGGCCAGGTCGCGGGCCAGCGCGGTGGCCGCCGCCAGCTCGCGGGCGCGCCGCACGTGCTCGCGGATCGCGGCGACGTCGGCGTCCTCCGGGGCGACCAGCAGGACCTTGCGCAGCCGCGGCGGCGCGGGCTCGCCGGTCACCTTGAACCGGTAGCCGCCCAGCGCCAGACCGAGGGTCAGCTCGCCGATCAACTCCTCGCCGGCGTCGTCGGGAAGCCGGACCTGCAGGTAGTCCGCGTCGGAGGCCTCACCGAGGTCGCCGGGCTCGGAGTCGGTGTCCGCGGCGTCGGTGAGCCGCTCGCGCACCGCGCGGGCCAGCGCCGCACCGGCGGTGCGCCACTGGGCGGGCTCACCGGAGCCCACGCCGACGACCCAGCCGATGCCGCCGGAGCGCAGCGGGAAGGCCTTCGCGTCACCGGCCGACGCCGACGCGCCGATCGCGGTGAGCACCTCGGCGTCCACAGAGAACGGTTCGGCCGCAGCGGCCAGGTCCGGGCCGGACTCCCCGTCGAAGATCCCCGTCGCGCCCGGCACTCCGTCCCGCCACCGCTGCACCACGTCCACTTCGACCAGAGCGGTCGGGATCACGGGCAGCTCGGGCTCCACCCCGCGGGCGGGCTGGGCGGAACGGAACACGGAGGCACCGGACACGAGAAGACCTTCCTGCACGGACTGGCCGTGCGAACTCGAACTAGGGCCGACGAGAGACCCCGGCACCGCGCTCGGCACCGGGGCCCGACAGCGGCGAAGCGTTCTCGCCACCCGTCGACGTGATTATTGAGTTGTCGCCTCGGCCGGGAGGCGCCGTGACCAGGCATCAGGCCGGCAGCGCGTCCCGGACCGCCTGGCGGCCTCAGCCGGTGGCCGACTCCAGGGCGTCGCCCAGGTTCTTGGCCTCCTCGACCGACATCTCGACGACGAGCCGCCCACCACCCTCAAGCGGAACGCGCATCACGATGCCGCGTCCCTCCTTAGTCACCTCGAGGGGACCGTCACCGGTCCGGGGCTTCATGGCCGCCATAGCGTGCTCCCTCCGTGAAATCTTCCCCCGCTGGTCGCCACAACCAGTTCGGGTCCGTCCCCATTCTCCCCCATCTCGAGGCGTGGACGAAACCGAACCGATCAACTCGTGTCGCCCGTGCGCTGGTCGAATATCGCCGTCGACTGGCAGACTCACCGTTCGTGTGGGGTGTTTCGGCGCCGTTCGGCACATCGCGGGAGTTCCCAGCGATCACCGTGAGGAGTCGTTTCGCTCCGGCGTGTCACCGATCTCACGGCGGCCATCCCGGCGACCAGCGGGGACACCGTCCACCCGGGACGACGCGCCGGCCGCGCGGTCCACAGTGGAAGTGCTCGCGCGACCCGACACAACGGACGTCAAGGCAAGGAGCTTGGAGTGACCGACGTACTGCTGACCGAGGACACCGCGGGTGTGCGGCTGCTCACGTTGAACCGCCCCGAGTCGTTCAACTCGCTCAACATCGAGCTCAAGCAGGCGCTGCTGGCGGCCCTGCGCGAAGCTGCGGCGGACGACTCGGTGCGCGCGCTGGTGATCACCGGCGCGGGGAAGGCGTTCTGCGCGGGGCAGGACCTCAAGGAGCACATCGAACTCCTCTCCAGCGGTGACCCGAGTCCGCTGAAGACCGTCGAGGAGCACTACAACCCGATCACCAAGGCGCTGGCGACCATGCCCAAGCCGGTGATCGCCGCCGTCAACGGCACCGCGGCGGGCGCGGGCGCGTCGATCGCCTACGCCAGCGACCTGCGGATCGCCGCGACCGGCTCGAAGTTCCTGATGGCCTTCGCCAACGTGGGCCTGTCCACCGACTCCGGCGCGTCCTGGACGCTGCCGCGGCTGATCGGCTACGGCCGGGCGATGGAGATGCTGCTGCTGGCGCAGCCGGTGCAGGCCGACGAGGCGCTGCGCATCGGCATGGTCAACCAGGTGGTCGACGACGCGCTGACCGTCGCGATGGAGCTGGCGACCCGGATGGCGGCGGGCCCGACCTTCGCCTACGCCCGCATCAAGGAGGCCGTCCAGGCCGCCTCGGCGGAAGCCCTCGACGAGGCCCTCGCCGTCGAAGCCGGCGCCCAGAACGAAGCCGGCCTCACCGCGGACCATAAGGAAGCGGTCGCCGCCTTCGTCGAGAAGCGAACCCCCAACTTCACCGGCCGCTGACCCGCCGCCCCGGGTGGTGACGAACTTCTGCCGAAGTCCGTGATCCGACTTCCGTTGAAATCCGGTTCGCGATTTCCATTGAAGTCGTGTCCCCGACTTCCATTGAAATCGCGTCACCACCGGGGGTCAGGCCCGCCAGCAGTTCTTGAGGTGGTCGTCGACCATGCCCGTGGCCTGCATGAGGGCGTAGCAGGTGGTGGGACCGACGAAGACGAAGCCGCGGCGTTTGAGCTCCTTGGCCATCGCTTTCGACTCGTCGGTGGTCGCCGGGACGTCGCCGAGCTTGACGGGCCGTTCGGAGTCGGGGCGCCGCGCGGGCGCGAAGGACCAGAGCAGGTCGTCGAGCGGCCGGTCGAGCTCCAGGACGGCGCGGGCGTTGGTGATGGCCGCGTCGATCTTGGCCCGGTTGCGGACGATCGAGGCGTCGGCCAGGAGCCGCTGCCGGTCGTCCTCGCCGAATCGGGCGACGGCCTCCGGGTCGAAGCCGGCGAAGGCCTCCCGGAACGCGGGCCGCTTGCGCAGGATCGTCAGCCACGACAGGCCGGACTGGAACGACTCCAGGGTGATCCGCTCGTAGAGCTCCGGGACGCCGCGCAGCGCAACGCCCCACTCCTGGTCGTGGTAGTCGGCGTAGTCGGGTTGGCCGGCGCCCCACGGGCACCGCGCGCGGCCGTCCTCGCCGACGATCGCCGTGCCGTCACTCATCCCCGGCACCGCCTCGAGCGCGAGCCTTGTCGAGCTCCTGCCCGGCGACGTCGAGCTGCCGTTCCAGGACCGCGATCCGGCCGTGCAGCTCGTCGAGCTCACCGGCCAGTCGGTCCAGCACCCAGTCCACCTCGGCGACCTTGTACCCGCGCAGGACTTGCTGGAACCGGACGGCGCGCACGTCGGACCCCTCGACGTCGGACGACGGCAACCGGGTGGGCGTGGAGCCGGGCGGAAGCGGCGCGAGCTGCTCACCGCGCCCGAACACGAGCGAAGCCAGCAGGTACACGACGGCCGCGACCGCCAGCACCACGAACAGGTAGATGAGCGCACTAGCCACGACTCAATCGTGGCACGCCCCACCGACCCTCAGGTCTTGGCGGGGGCCGTCAGCACGCCTTCGATGGCGTGGGTGAATTCTCGCCAGGCGCGGCGTTCCGCCTGGAGGGTTTGGGTGCCCGCCTGGGTGAGCCGGTACGTGCGCCGCTGACGTCCGCCAACGGTGCTCCAGGAGCTCTGCACGAATCCAGCTCGCTCGAGTCTGCGCAGCGCCGGGTAGACCGTGCCGGTCGGCAGGTCCAGGGCGCCACCACTGCGTTCCTGCAAAGCCTCGATGATCGCGTAACCGTGCAACGCCCTGCCGTCGAGGGCGGCCAGGAGCAGGGCGTCCAGGTGGCCGCGGAGCGCATCAGCCTTCACAGGTAGTGACTCTACGGATATTTCCGGGCAGTGTCACCGCCTCCACACAAGAGGACCAAGGTCCTTTCGCGATCAGGACTCCCATGATGTGAATCACAGCAACTTGAGTCGGCCGTTCGGGTGGCGTGGCCCCGAACGGACGCTCCTGATCGGCTGAACCGAGCACACTCGGAGATCGAGAAGCGGAGGCCGTCTCTCCTCCGGCAGACCCCGATCAGGAGGCGATACCCGTGCCCGACCGCGAAGCAGAAACGACCAACGGTGCCGGCCTGCTCGACAGGGCCACCCCGAACCCCCGAGCCAGCTCCGGGCAGGCCGACCGGCTGGCCGCCCTCGACCAGATCCGCGTCTACCTGAACTCGCTGGTCGAGGTCCTCGACCAGCACACGGAGCCGAGCCTGGACCTGGACGAGTCGCAGTGGCGGCTCGCCGAGCTCGTCGACGAGCTGGCCGTCGAGCAGCCCAGCCCGCCGCGCGTGCAGTCCCGCTGGATCCGGCTCGCACCGGTGCTGCAGGAGGTCCGGCCGGACATCCCGATCCCCGCGCTCACCCACCTGATCCGCACCGCGGTCGGCGCGGCCTGATCAGGCCAGGCCGCGCCGCACCTGGTCCGGCTGCCGGGTCCCGGCGATGGTGGCGACCATGTCGAGGACGCGGCGCGTCTCGCGCACCTGGTGCGCGCGGAAGACCCGGGCTCCCTGCCAGGCCGCCACCGCGGTCGCGGCCAGGGTGCCCTCCAACCGCTCGGTGACCTCGACGCCGAGCGTCTCGCCGACGAAGTCCTTGTTCGACAGCGCCATCAGCACCGGCCAGCCGGTAGCGGCCAGCTCACCGGCGCGGCGCAGCAGCGCCAGGCCGTGCCAGGTGTTCTTGCCGAAGTCGTGCGTCGGGTCGATCAGCACGCCCTCGGCGGGCACGCCCAGCGCCACCATCCGCTCGGCCCGCTCGACCAGCTCGTCGCACACCTCGGCGACCACGTCGGCGTAGCGGGAGCGGTAGGCGTCGGTGCGCGGTTCGAGCCCGCCGGTGTGCGAGCAGACGACGCCCACGCCGTGTTCGGCGGCGACCTCGGCCAGGCGCGGGTCGGCACCCGCCCAGGTGTCGTTGAGCAGGTCGGCACCGGCCTGGCAGACCTGGGCGGCGACCTCGTGCCGCCAGGTGTCGACGCTGATCACCAGGCCCGGGTGGCGTTCCCGCACGGCGGCCACGAACGGCACCACCCGGGACGCCTCGGCCTCGGCGTCGACGCGTTCGCCCTGCGCACCGGCGCGGACGCCGCCGATGTCGACGATGTCGGCCCCCTCCTCCACCGCCCGGTCGACCGCGGCGAGCGCGGCCTCGGCGGCGAAGGTGCGGCCGCGGTCGAAGAACGAGTCCCGGGTGCGGTTGACGATGCCCATCACCAGCGGCCGGTCCGCGGGCATCTCCTTGTCCCGGAACCGCAGTGGTCGTGCGCTCATGGGACCAGTGCGTCCAGCGCCTCGTCGACGTCGGCGGTCACGGTGAGCACGTCCAGCGAGTGCTGCGAGGCGAAACCGGTCTCCACCATGCCGTTGAGCCAGTCCAGCAGACCCTTGAAGTGGTTGTCCGGGTCCAGCAGCACGACCGGTTTGGCGTGCATCCCCAGGTAGCGGGCGGTCCAGATCTCGAAGAGTTCCTCGCAGGTGCCGATGCCGCCGGGCAGCGTCAGGAAGGCGCTGGAGTGGGCGTCCATCAGACCCTTGCGCTCGCGCATGGTGTCGACGACCAGCAGCTCGTCGGAGTCGGTGTCACCGACCTCGCGGTCGACCAGCGCGCGCGGGATGACACCGATGGTGCGGCCGCCGTCGGCGCGGGCCGCGCGGGCGATCTCGCCCATCATCGAGACCTTGCCGCCGCCGGAGACCAGCGTCCAGCCGCGCTTGGCGATCTTGCGGCCCACCTCGGCGGCCAGGTCCAGGTAGTGCTGCGGCACCGGCCCGGACGCGCAGTAGACGCAGACCGACACGTCCGCCGAAGGGGTGTTCAATGCGTCGCCTCCCACGCCTCGTAGGCCTCCTGCACGATCGACACCGCGTCATCGACGTCGTCGGTGACGTGCAGCAGCCCCATGTCCTTCTCGCCGATCTTGCCGCTTTCCAGCATGTGGTCCCGGATCCAGTCGTAGAGGCCCTGCCAGTAGTCCTTGCCGAACAGCACGACCGGGAACTTCGTGACCTTCTTCGTCTGCACCAGTGTGAGCGCTTCGAACAGCTCGTCCATCGTGCCGAAGCCGCCAGGCAGGCAGATGAACGCCTGCGCGTACTTCATGAACATCGTCTTGCGGACGAAGAAGTACCGGAAGTTGACCCCCAGGTCCACCCACGGGTTCAGGCCCTGCTCGAAGGGCAGCTCGATGCCCAGGCCGATCGACAGGCCACCGGCCTCCGAGGCGCCGCGGTTGACGGCTTCCATCGTGCCCGGCCCGCCGCCGGTGATGGCCGCGCAGCCGATGCCCGCCAGCGCCCTGCCCAGCGCCACGCCGGTGGCGTACTCCGGGTGCTCGCGCGGGGTGCGGGCGGAGCCGAAGACCGTGACCGCGCGCGGCACCTCGGCCAGCGCGCCGAAGCCCTCGACGAACTCGGCCTGGATGCGCAGCACCCGCCACGGGTCGGTGTGCACCCAGTCCGAGGGGCCTCTGGAGTCCAGCAGGCGCTGGTCGGTGGTGGTCGGCTCGCTCAGCCGCGAGCGGCGCAGCACCACGGGGCCGCGTTGCTTCTCGTGCGGACGCTCCGCACCGTTGGGTTCACCCCACTGGCCATCGACTGTCATGGCGTCGAGCCTACGCACGCACCGATCCTCCTCCGAGCCGCCCCGCCGCTGCGCGGTCCAGGTGAAATGCCTGTTCACGGGGGATTCACAGCGCGGTCTCGCGGCGTACGATACGAAGAAAAGATCTAGTGGCGCCGGCGACGCGAGCCGGGCGCGACACGCAGATCTGCTCCGCGATCTACGCAGGCGCTCCAGCGCCGTCGGGCCGTTCCTCCACGAGCCCGGGAGCCGGTCATGCTCATCGAACTGCTCATCGCAATCCTCGTGCTCGGTGTCATCTACGTCGCCTCGAGCGTCAAGGTCGTCAAGCAGTACGAGCGGGGCGTGGTGTTCCGCTTCGGTCGGCTGCAGGAACTCACCCGCGGACCGGGACTGACCACGATCGTTCCCGTCGTGGACCGGTTGCAGAAGGTCAACCTGCAGATCGTCACGATGCCGGTGCCCGCGCAGGAGGGCATCACCCGCGACAACGTCACCGTTCGGGTGGACGCGGTGGTGTACTTCCGGGTGCAGGACGCGGCGCGGGCCGTGGTCAACGTCGAGGACTACCTGTTCGCGGTGGGCCAGGTCGCGCAGACCTCGCTGCGGTCGATCATCGGCAAGAGCGACCTCGACGACCTGCTGTCCAACCGCGAGCGGCTCAACCAGGGCCTGGAGCTGATGATCGACAGCCCGGCGCTGGGCTGGGGCGTGCACATCGACCGGGTGGAGATCAAGGACGTCTCGCTGCCGGAGTCGATGAAGCGCTCCATCGCCCGCCAGGCCGAGGCCGAGCGGGAGCGCCGGTCGCGGGTGATCTCCGCCGACGGCGAGTTCCAGGCCTCCCGCAAGCTCTCCGACGCCGCCCGCGTCATGTCCGACACCCCGGCCGCCCTGCAGCTGCGGCTGCTGGAGACGGTCGTGGAGGTCGCGGCCGAGAAAAACTCCACCCTCGTCCTGCCGTTCCCGGTGGAGCTCCTGCAGTTCGTCGACAAGATGCAGCAGTCCAGCGGCGAGAAGGCCCAGGCCCCGGCGGAGGAACCCGAGGTGCCCGAAACCCCGGAGCTCGAACTCACCGAAGCCGAACGCCGAGCCGCCGAACTCCAGGAGGACTCCACCCCCACCCCGGCCCTGCCCAAGCAACGAGCCACGCAAGAACCACGCACCACCCAAGAACCCACCGACACCGAGGTCCTCGGCACCGCCTGACCCGCCCCCGGCGGGTGACCGATTACTCCGGTAATCCGTCACCCGATTACGGCGGTAATCCGGGTTGGGATCCGGAACACCGCCGTGATCGGGGTCCGGAATACCGCCGTAATCAGGGGCCGGAATACCGCCGTGATCGGGGTTCGGAAGACGGCCGTGATCCGTCGATTCGTGGGGTTCCCGGTCAGGAGAGGAAGCGGCGCAGGGTTGCTGCGCAGTGGTGGATCTCGGCGGTGCGGACGTGCTCCTGCTGGGTGTGGGCGAGGGTCGGGTTGCCGGGGCCGAAGTTGACCGCGGGCAGGCCCCGGGCGGCGAAGCGGGCGACGTCGGTCCAGCCGAGCTTGGCGACTGGCTCGGTCTCGGACGCCCGCACCAGCTCCGCCGCGGCCGGTGACGTCAGGCCCGGCAGGGCGCCGGCGGAGACGTCGGTGACCGTGACCTCGTAGCCCGCGAACAGTTCCCGCAGTTCGGCTTCGGCCTGCTCGGCGGACTTGTCGGGGGCGAAGCGGTGGTTGACGGTGACCACGCACGAGTCCGGGACGACGTTGCCCGCGACCCCGCCGGTGATCTTCACGGCCTGCAGGCCCTCCCGGTACTGGAGGCCGTCGATCACCGGGTTGCGCGGCGCGTGCTCCACCAGCCGCTGCAGGATCGGCTGCGCGGCGTGGATCGCGTTCTCGCCCATCCACGCGCGCGCGGTGTGCGCGCGGGTGCCGGTGGTGCGGACCTCGACGCGGATGGTGCCCTGGCAGCCCGCCTCGATCGCGGCGTTGGACGGCTCGCACACCACCGCCAGGTCCCCGTCGAGCCACTCGGGCAGTTCCCGCTCGATGCGGCCGAGACCGTTGCGCTCGGCCTCGATCTCCTC
Source organism: Saccharopolyspora mangrovi (assembly GCF_035320975.1). NCBI lineage: Bacteria > Bacillati > Actinomycetota > Actinomycetes > Pseudonocardiales > Pseudonocardiaceae > Saccharopolyspora > Saccharopolyspora mangrovi. The sequence continues at coordinate 244,411 of NZ_JAWLNX010000001.1, forward strand.
GCAGTCGTAGAACACGAAGGTCAGGTCGTACCTCGGTTCGGTGAGCGTGGCGGCCAGGTTGAGCATCACCGCGTCACCGCTCTTCATGTCGGTGGTGCCGCAGCCGTGCAGCAGCTCGTCCGCACCCGAACCGGTGCGCCGGGACGGCAGGTTGTCGTTGACCGGCACGGTGTCGAGGTGCCCGGCGAGCACGACGCGGGTGTCGCGGCCGAGGTTGGTGCGCGCGAGCACGGCTTCGCCGTTGCGGACCACCTCCAGGTGCGGGGCCTGGGCGCGCAGCGCTCGCTCCACCGCGTCCGCGATGTTCTTCTCCGAGCCGGAGACGCTGGGGATGTCCACCAGCGCGGCGGTCAGCTCGACGGGGTCCGAGGTGAGGTCCAACGAAGCGGTCACGCCCGGCAGGCTACCGCGCTGACCAGCACGCCTCGCATCAGCGGGAACCAGATCACCGGAACCACCATCGGAATCAAGATCAGCGGGCTAGGCTCCCGCGTTGAACTGGGCGGCTCGCGGAGGCGACATGGGGTACAGGGCAGAACCGGAGGCACTGCGCGCGGCGGGGCACAAGGCGGCGCTGGCCGGCGAACAAGCCGAGCGGGTGCGGCTCGGCGAAGCGGCCGAGGACATCGCCGAGGCTCTCTCCGGCGGCAAGAGCGGAGGCGCGGCCAAGCGCGTCGCGCAGAGCTGGCAGCGCACGCTCAAGACGTGGGGCGCCGACGCCCGGAAGCACGGTGAATCGCTGACCGCCTCGGCGGGCGAGTACGAGCGCGGCGACCGCGAGGGCGCCCGCGGCATCGACGTGGCAGGGCGGTGAGCGAGGTGGTCAGCTACGCCGACGTGCGCCGTTGGAAGCCCGAGCAGCTCGACGCCGTGCACGGCGAACTGGGCAACCGCCGGGACGACCTGGTCAACCTGCAGGACGAGCTCGACGGAGCCCGCAACCCCGACGGCTGGACCGGCGACGCCGCTCAGCGCTCCGCGGCCGAGCACCGGGAGCTGGTGGACCGGATGCGCTCGCTGGTCGCCGAGGTCGCCACGGTGCGCGCCGCGGTGGCCACCGCCGCCGACGAGGTCACCGCGATCAAGCGCCGGGTCGAGATGGCCGACCGCGAGGCCGAGGCCCACGGTTTCCAGATCACCGAGGAAGGCGGCGTCCGCGACGTCACACCGCCGGAGGACGTGCCCACCGGTGAGGCGGAACAGGTTCGCGCGCAACGCCTCCGGGTCCGCGACGAGCTGGTCCAGGAGATCGAGAAGATCCTCGACCAAGCCGAGAGCACCGACGCGGCCCTGGCGAAGGCCCTCAACGCCGCCGACGAGGACCAGATCGAGCCCGGCAAGGGCAGCTCGCTGGCGGATGCGGCCAAGACCGGCGAGTTGAGCGCGCTCGCCGCCTCCGCCGGACAACCGCCGCACAACACCGCGCAGGCCAACGCGGCCTGGTGGAAGTCGCTGTCCCACGAGCAGCGCGCCGCGTTGCAGGAGAACCCGCCCGCCTGGTTGGGCAACCGGGACGGCATCCCGGCGGTCGTGCGCGACAGCGCCAACCGCGTGAACCTCGACGACACCCGATCCCGGCTGCGCAGCGAGCGAAACCGCTTGGCGCAGGGCGGGATCAGCGATGACGAGCAGGAGAAGGCCGACCAGGTCGACGCCAAGCTCAAGGGGCTCGACGCGGTCGAGGACACCATCGCCCGGGACAACCGGCAGCTGCTCGTGCTGGACGCGAGCGGCGAGCGGTTGAAGACGGCAGTGGCCGTGGGCAACGTGGACACCGCCGATCACGTCTCGGTGTTCACCCCCGGTTTCACCACCACCGCCCAGGACAGCCTCAAGGGCGCCGACGCCGAAACCCAGGAACTGGTCGCCGAATCCCAGCGGGAGATGATGCGGTCCGGTGAGGACGGCGAGGTGGCGGGGGTGTTCTGGCTGGGCTACGAGGCCCCGCAGTCGTCCGAGACCGCTGATGTGACCGGTGATTCCGTGGCCAGCTCGGAATCGGCGAAGGCAGGCGGCGAGAAGCTGAACGAGTTCTACAAGGGCATCAACAGCTCTCGCGACACCGACCCGCACCTGACCGCGATCGGTCACTCGTACGGCTCGACGACCACCGGCTACGCCCTGCAGGGCGGTGGGCACGGGGTGGATGACGCGATCATCTACGGCTCCCCCGGCGTCGGCACCAACGACATCGAGGACCTGCACGTCCCGGAAGGCCACACCTACCGGCTCGAGGCCAAGAACGACCCGGTGGCCGACTTCGCCCGGTTCGGCGGAGATCCGTCGCACATGGACGGCTTCACCGACCTGTCGACCGAGAAGTCCGGCGAGGGCGTGCAGGTCACCGGCCACAGCGACTACCTCCAGCCCGACACCACCAGCCAGCACAACATCGCCTCGGTGGTCGGTGGCGTGCCGGAGAACGCGGTGGAGGGCAAGACCAACGGGGTCGGCGACGGCCTGTCCTACGTCCCGCACCAGGTCCAGGAGGGCGCTTCGGCGGTCACCGACTGGGGAAGCGACCGGATCTCAGACGTCAAGGACCTGTTCTCATGAGGCGATTCGCACCACTGATCCTCGGCACCGCGCTGCTGAGCGGCTGCGCGACCGGACAGCCCGACGGGGGAAGCATGGAAGACCAGCTCAACGCACTGCGGCAACGTCCCAGCCTGGAGGAGGTCACCGCGAGCTACGACCAGATGCAGCAGGAGCTCCGGTCCCGGCTGGTGGCCGAACTCGGCCTGCCCGAGTTCGCCGACAGGGGCAACACCGGTCAGTCGGCGTGCCCCGAGTTCGCCGACGTGCCCGAGGCCGAGCAGCGCACCCTGGCCACCTGGCTGCAGGAGGGCGGCATCCCGGAGGAGAAGTGGGCGCAGGCGCTGCGCATCGCCACCGAGGTCGGCGGCAGCCGCGGGTTCACCGAGCTCCACGTCGTGACGGACCGCCCGAACGACCACAAGATCGAGTTGCACGACTCCTACGGAGCCCGGCTGCAGCTCGGCACCAAGGCGAACACCACGCTCAGCGTCCGCACCGGTTGCCACCTGCCGCAGGCGGCGAAGGGGTGAGCTCAGTGCCCGACGTCGACACCAGCGGTCGCACGGCCGCGGTGATCTTCGCCGTGCTGGCGACGGTGGTGGCGCTGCCGATCGTGGCGTTCACCGGGTTCGTGGGCATCTGGAGCGCGGCCGTCCCCTGCCACTCCGGCGGGCACGGCGGCTGCACGCCGGCCGGGGTCGCCACGGCAGTGTCCGTGCTCGTGCTGCTGGCGGCGCCGGTGTTCCTGTGGTTCCGGGTCCGGCGTGCGGGCCCGACCGCCACGGCGGTGGTCGTGGGGCTGGTCGGGCTGGTCGCCGGGCCGCTGATCGCCCTCGGGCTGATGAGCCTCACGTTGAACCTGTTCGGTTGAGTGTTGAGGCTCACACGGGTACCCGGGGGGTGCCGAGTCCGGACCGCGTGGGGTGGTCCGGCATCATTTCTCTAGTCCGGGTCTACGTCCGACTGCGACCGGGGGTAGCTGTGTTGGACCCGCGAAGTGCGCTTCAGCAGCGCCCGAGCATCGAGCAGATCAGCGCGCAGTACGAGCAGATGCAGCAGCGGCTCCGCGATCTGCTCGACCACCTGGTCGGCCCGTTGAAGTGGGCGGTGTCAGCACCGGAGAGCACGGTGGACTGCTCCGAGTTCGCCGAGGCCGACGCCGAGAGCCGAGTGCTGGAGTCCTGGCGAGCCGCGCAGCCGATCGACGACGTGGACTGGCCGAGCGCGGTGTCCATCGTGCGGTCGATCACGGCCGAGTACGGCTTCGGCGAGCCGGAGATCATCGTCAACCGCACCGGGGACCACGAGATCACCGGCAACGACTCCTACGGCGCGGTCTACACCTTCGGCACCTCGCGCAACACGATCCTCACCCTCACCACCGGATGTCACCTGCCGGGGGTCCTGAAGAGCTGACCCCGTGCGGGCCGGGTGGGGTGTTGCCGATTACCGTTTTGGGCATGAGCGCGAACATCCCCGACCCGCAGACCACGGGTGCCCACGGCGTGGGCCTGGCGACCGTGACCGACGACGGCACGGTTCTCGACACCTGGTTCCCCACCGTCAAGCTGAGCGAGTCCGGCGAGTCCGGCACCACGAAGCTGACCGCGGAGCAGGCCGCCGAGTCCCTCGGCGAGGCCGGTGTCGCGCTGCTCGGGCGGGATGACGCCCGGGGCGTCGAGGTCATCGCGGTCCGCGTCGACATCGCCGAGCTGGCCGACGCCCCGATCGACGCGCACGACGTCTACCTGCGGCTCCACCTGCTGTCGCACCGCCTGGTGCGCCCGCACGGGGTCAGCCTGGACGGCCAGTTCGGGCTGCTGGCCAACGTCGTGTGGACCAACCACGGACCGTGCCCGGTGGAGGGCTTCGAGGCGACCCGGCTGCGGCTGCGGGCGCGCGGCCCGGTGACGGTCTACAGCATCGACAAGTTCCCGCGCATGGTCGACTACGTGGTGCCCTCCGGCGTGCGCATCGGCGACGCCGACCGGGTCCGGCTGGGTGCGCACCTGGCCAGCGGCACGACCGTGATGCACGAGGGCTTCGTGAACTTCAACGCCGGCACGCTGGGCGCGAGCATGGTGGAAGGCCGCATCTCGGCCGGTGTCGTGGTCGGCGACGGCTCCGACGTCGGCGGCGGCGCGTCGATCATGGGCACGCTGTCGGGCGGCGGCAAGGAGGTCATCTCGATCGGCGAGCGCTGCCTGATCGGCGCCAACGGCGGCATCGGCATCTCGCTGGGCGACGACTGCGTCGTCGAGGCGGGCCTGTACGTCACGGCCGGCACCAAGATCACGCTGCCGGACGGCACGCTCACCAAGGCCTCCGAGGTCTCCGGCAACGACGGCCTGCTGTTCCGCCGCAACTCCACCACCGGCGCGGTCGAGGTCGTGAACAAGACCGGCGGCAAGGTCGAGCTCAACGCGGCGCTGCACGCCAACGACTGAAGGTCAGGTTCCCGCAAGGCCCCTTCCGCCGCAGGTGGGAGGGGCCCTTCGCGTTGAGGTTGATCCGTTTGGAGCAACCGTTCGTGTGAGTTGGCCGTTTTAGCATGGGGGATGGCTGATTCCCGGCTTCTGCAGGACGTGCTGGCCGCCGAGCCGGTCGAGGTGGGTCGAAGCGCCCCGATCGCGGCTCACGTCCGCGCCGGGTTGGACGCGCGATTGCGGGCGCTGCTGGCGCACGAGGCTGGGACGCGCGTCGGCGAGGACCCCGAGGAACTGCACCAGATGCGGGTTTCGGTGCGGCGGATGCGAGCGATGCTGCGCTCGGCCCGGCCGTTCCTGATCCGCGAGGAGTCCGAGCCGCTGCGCGCCGAACTCGGCTGGCTGGGGAGGGCGCTGGGCCCGGTGCGGGACCTGGACGTGCTGCTGGAACGGCTCCGCTCGGAGTTCACCGGTCTGAACGAGTCCGAGCGCAACGCCGCCGAGCGGCTGATCTCCGGCCTCGACGCCGAATACCTGCAGGCCAGGGGCGAGATGCTGGCGGCGCTGGACGGCGACCGGTACTGGAACCTGCTGGACCGGCTGGCCTGGGCCACGCGGGAGCTGTCCGGCCGGGATTCCGATGTGGACGCCGAATCGCAGCTGCGCAGGCTGGTCCGCCGCCAGTTCGGCAAGCTGCACAAGGCCGTCGAGCGGCTCCCGGACGAGCCCGCCGACGCCCAGCTGCACGCGCTGCGCATCGACGGCAAGAGGGTCCGCTACACCGCCGAGCTCGCCGAGCCGCTGCTCGGCGCCCCGGTCAAGCGGCTGATCAAGGCCACCAAGGGCTTCCAGGACGTCCTCGGGGAGCACCAGGACGCCTGCGTCGCGGAAGAACGGCTCCGGGCGCTGCTCGACGCCGTCGGGCCGCGCCCGGAGGTCGAGATCGCTTTCGCCGCAGGGCGCCTGGTGGAGCGCGAAGAGGTCCGCAAGGCCGACCGCCGGGCCCGCTGGCCGGAGTCCTGGGCCGCCCTCAGCGCAGCGGCGAGCGAGGTGTGAGGGCAGTTCTCACGCGATCCTGGTGAGAACTGCCCTGGTCAGGCCCCGAGGCGCTTCGCCGCGGCCGCGATGCGCTCGTCGGTGGCCGTCAGCGCGATGCGCACGTGGCGGGAGCCGTCGGGTCCGTAGAACGTGCCCGGTGCGGCCAGGATCCCCCGCTGCGCGAGCCATTCCACCGTCGCCCAGGCGTCCTCGCCCCGGGTCGACCACAGGTACAACCCGGCCTGGGAGTGCTCGATGGTGAACCCGGCTGCCTCCAGCGCGGGACGCAGCACCGCGCGGCGGGCGGCGTAGAGATCGCGCTGAGCAGCCACGTGCTCGTCGTCGCGCAGCGCGGCGGTGACCGCCTCCTGCACCGGGCGCGGAACGATCATGCCGGCGTGCTTGCGCAGCTCCAGCAGCCGCGCGACCAGCACCGGGTCACCGGTGACGAACCCGGCGCGGTAACCGGCCAGGTTCGACGACTTCGACAGCGAGTGCACCGCCAGCAGGCCGTCGCGCGCGGCGCCGACCGAGGGGTGCAGGACCGACACCGGTTCGGCGTCCCAGCCCAGCGCCAGGTAGCACTCGTCGGAGGCCACCACCGCGCCCGCGTCCTGCGCGGCGCGCACCATCCGCCCGAGCTCGTCGGCGGTGAGCACGCGCCCGGTCGGGTTGGACGGCGAGTTCAGCCACAGCAGCCGGGTCGCGGCGGGCGGCAGCTCACCGGGGGCGAGCCGCACGACCTCGGCACCGGCGATCTTCGCCCCGACCTCGTAGGTCGGGTACGCCAGGTCCGGGATGGCGACGACGTCGCCGGGCCGCACGCCCAGCAGCGTGGGCAGCCAGGCGACGAGCTCCTTGGAGCCGATGGTCGGCAGCACCGCGTCCGGTTCCAGACCGGTGATGCCGTAACGCCTGCGCAGCGACTCCACGGCCGCTTCGCGCAGGTCGGGGGTGCCGTGCGTGGCCGGGTAGCCCGGCACGTCCGCCACGGCGGACAGGGCCTCCTGGAGCCGCGCCGGAACCGGGTCGACCGGGGTGCCCACGGACAGATCCACGATGCCGTCCGGGTGGGCGTTGGCGGTCGCCTTGTGCGGTGCCAACGAGTCCCAGGGGAAGTCAGGGAGCCGGGGCCCGGGCGCCGCTGCGCCCGGGCCGGTCGTGGAGCTCACTCGCCCTGGGGCGGCAGGCTCGTGATGGGCTCGACGTCCGTGTTGACCTTGCCCACCATCGCGGCGCCACCCGGCGAGCCGAGCTCGTCGAAGAAGTCCACGTTCGCCTTCGTGTAGGCGGCCCACTCGTCCGGCACGTCGTCTTCGTAGTAGATGGCCTCGACCGGGCAGACCGGCTCGCAGGCACCGCAGTCGACGCACTCATCGGGGTGGATGTAGAGCATCCGCCCGCCCTCGTAGATGCAGTCGACAGGGCACTCCTCGATGCATGCCTTGTCGAGCACGTCCACGCAGGGCTCGGCGATCACGTAGGTCACGGTTGCACTCCTGCTCGAAGCGTTGTCCAACGCGCGCGCAGGAATCTCCTGGCGCGACTGCTGACAGTATCTCTCGCACCCCCCTGAGCGCGTAACTGGTCCCACAGCTCGGGAGGCTCGACGAGCCTACGTCGCCGTAGTTAACAGCGTAAACCATTCCGTCGCAACCACTCCGCCCCCTTCCGGCCGATGCGCTTGAGCGCCGAGCGTTCCCCCAGGTAACCACCCACGACGCCGACCACGGGAACGTTCCCGAGGAGCTGGTGGTGCAGCCGTCCCTGGGGCCGCTTGTCGAGTTCGGAGTCGATCTCCCAGAGCGCACGTGCCATGCGCCACACCGTGCGCACCACGGCCTTCACGGTCGCTTTACCGTGCTTGCGCTCGGCGGCGTCGAGGTCCTCGGTGAGCTCCTGCGTGCGCGCGTCGTCCTCGGCGGCCCCGGCGGCCAGCTCAGGGCTGATCTTCCGCCCCAGCAACACCTCGGCGATCAGCTGGACCTTCACGGCGGGATCGATCACCTCGTGCTCGCCGGCGATCGCGCACAGCACCAGGCTCTGCCCGGTGATGCCCAGCGCGTTGCGCAGCGGCAGCCGGGAGGTGATCGCCCCGCCGAAGCGCGGCAACCCGGCCGCCAGCGCCAGGAACCGGCCGACGCGCTGCGTCCACCAGTCGCAGCGCTCGTCGACGCTCATCGCGTCCCAGGTGGAGCTGCCGGGCAGCTGCATCGAGTCGAGCTGCCGCAGGAGCTTGTTCACCGCCCCGTCGCCCAGGGCCTCGATCTCGCGCCCCCGCAACCGCACCGGATCGGCCTCGCGCAGCGCGGCCAGCACGGGCGTCGCGGCCCGCACGAACGGCCGCAGCACCCCGGCGACCCGCTCATCGGTCAACACTTCCGCCATCGGTCCTCCCACCCCCATTCTGCCGAAACTCCCGGGGCGAGAACCGCGGTGTTCGCCCTCCGGAGGTGTGCGTTGTTCGCGGTCAGGGGGCGGGTTTGGCGAGGACGATGCCGAGCATCATGGCGCTGGGGAGGGCGCCGCCCGCGATGAGCAGGAGGGTTCGCCAGTCGCTGCCGAGGAGGACGACGTCGCCGCCGGGGCCGAGGACGCCGAAGACGAGCACCACGAAGAACCACAGCACCAGGGGAGCTCCGGCGACCCGGCGCCGCCGGGAGATCCGGCCCGCCTCGGCGACCAGCAGCGGAGTCGTCACCGCGGCCACCGCGGCGGTGATCGGGAACTGCACCGACCCGATGTAGAGGGGCAGGAACAGCAGCTCCAGGATCGCCAGCAGAACCGCGTCGACCAGCAGGAACCCGAACAGCGTGGCGTCGGCTCGCGTCACCGGTCCCCCACCGGTTCGGTGCCGCTCACCCCGAGCCCGCCGAACAGGTCCGCCTCGCAGCCCTCGGCCGGTCCGGTGGCCAGCACGTAGTGCTCGGTGCTCAGCACCGGCTGCGCCACGCCGTTGGACAGCGCGTAGGAGGCGACGCCGTCGCCGTTGCGCCACTGCTCGACCCAGACCTTGACCTGGGTGCCGTGCGCCCGGAGCGCGCTGATCTTGGCCGGGAGGTGCTCGGCGATGTCGATGACCGTGGTGATCGACTCGTCGGCGACGCTGGCCAGCTCGTGCGGTTCGGGCAGCTCGAAGGGCAGGTCATCGGCGCGCGCGAGGTCGGCGAGCCCGGCGGCCAGCGAGTCGCGCGAGGGCACCGCGTAGAACAGCCGGTCCACGTCAGGAACCCGCTCGACCGCCGCGCGGGTGATCTCGTGAGCTCGGACGTGGTCGGGGTGGCCGTAGCCGCCGTCCTCGGCGTAGGTCACGACGACCTGCGGTTTCACCTCGTCGAGGATCTCCGCCAGCGCCGCGGTCTGCGGTTCCGGGTCTCCGATGGCGAAGGCGCGCGGATGCGCGTCGGGGCGGGAGGTCGCCTGGCCGGGCTGCTCCCAGAGCATCCCGGAGTCGCGCCACCGGCCGACGCCGCCCAGGAACCGCTGGTCGGCGACCCGAAGCGCGGCGCAGGCCGAGCGGAGCTCGCCGACCCGGTAGCCGCCGAGCTGGTCGGCCTGGTCGGCGACCAGCCCCTGCAAGCTCTCCGGGATGACCTCGCCCTCCTCGCCGAGCGTGCAGGTCACCACGTACACCTGCACGCCGCGGGCGGCGTAGCGGGCGATCGTCCCGCCGGTCCAAAGGGTCTCGTCGTCTGGGTGTGCGTGTACCAGCAGCAACCGCGGTGGGGCCGTCAGCGTCACCGGTCCAGCCTAATCGCCACCCAGCACCACACAGCCAAGGGCCCAGAACCACCGTCAGGCAACCGGCGAAGCCGGTTTCTCTTTGCCCCGAGCAAGCAACTGGCACCGCAAAGCAATACGACCACGGATCAGATCAGCAATTAATAGCCGTCGTTTTCAGCCGGTGTTCCGAGCCACTCGGCCGCCGTGGAGAAGGGCCCGGCGAACCCGTGCCCCGGTTGGACCCCCTTGGCCTCCTTGCTCAGCGCCAGGACCTGGGCCTGCTGGTAGAGCGGCAGGGCGATCGCGTCCCGCCACAGCACCGATTCGACGTTGGCCGAGGCCTGCTGGAACGACAGCCGACCGCTCAGCACGGCGTCGATCGTGGGCTGCAGGAGCTCGTCGCAGAACCCGGCCGCGTTGTACGGCAGCGGCTGCTCGCTGTCGGAGTCCACTCCCGGGCAGCCGTAGGACGAGGCCATCGTCGCCGCCGGGTCGCCGCCCGCCGGACGCGGCGCGACGGCCATGTCGACGGTGCCCGAGGTCCCGGCCTCGGCCGAGTGCGGGTCGGTGGCGAGCATGTCGCCGAAGAGCTGGTCCCCGGTGGGCGTCACCACGGTGGCCTGGATGCCCTGGTCGCGCAGCTGCTTCGCGGCGGCCTCGGCGATGCTGATGTAGCCCTCGTGCTCGAACGGCGCGGCGATCACCAGGTTCAGCGGACGCCCGTCCCGGACCCACGAGCTGCCGCTGCGCTGGTATCCGGCCTCGGTCAGCAGCCGCTCGACCTGCGCTCGGTCGGGCTGCTTCGGCAACGCCCCGGCCGGTTCGGTCGGGGTGTAGCCGTGCTCGGACGGCGCGAGGACCTGCGCGTGCGCCTGCAGCTGGTCGCCGGGCCCGCCACCGGTTCCGGCCTCGATCAGCGCGGGGCGGTCCAGGGCGGCCAGCACGGCTTGCCGGACCTTGGTGTCGGCGAGGGCGCGGCTGTCCTGCCGCAGCAGCATCTCCATCGTCGCGGGGCGCGGCACCGTCATCAGCTGCACCTGATCGCCCAGGTCGTGCAGCGACTGGACGGTCCCGGCGTCGGGGCTGAACAGCGCCAGGTGGCTGTCGCCGCTGCGCAGCGCCTCGACCTGGCGCGGCTTGTCGAGCGCGCGCAGCACGATCCGCTCGGACTGCGCGGGCGGGCCCCAGTAGCGGTCGTTGCGCTCCAGGATGATCTCGCCGCGGTCCAGGTCGATCTGCCGGATCGCGAACGGCCCGCCCGAGGCCGGGTAGCCGTCGTCGAGGACGGTGGCCCAGCCGCGCGGGGCGGCGCGCAGCAGGTGCGCGGGCAGCAGGTTGTTGAACAGCGTCTGCCAGCCGGCGAAGGGCTGGCTGAAGGTGACGTCGACGGTCTTGCCGCCCTGCCGGGAGGCGACGTCCTCGATCAGCCGGTAACCGGCCGGGTCGGCCACACCGGGCTGGGAGCGCAGCTGTTCCCACAGGTAGACGAAGTCCTCGGCGGCGATGGGGGCGCCGTCGGACCAGCTGGCCTGCCGCTTGATCCGGTACCGGACGGTGAACTTCTCCGCGCCCGGGACGACCTCGGCGGACTCCATCAGATTCGCGTCCAGCTGCAACGCGCCGTCCGGGCCGGGCCGGAACACCGAGGGGAGCATGAGCCCGGCGAGAGCGGAGCTGGTCGGTGACAGGTCGGCCAGGGTGTGCGGGTTGAACCCGCCTTCGAGCTCGTCGACGCCGACGACGACCTCGATCGGCATCGGCTGCGCCGGGGTGCTGGTGGTGGGCGGGCTGGTCGTCGGGGCCGGCTCCACGAGCTGCGGCGGCGGTGCGTTGGTGCAGCCCGCGACCAGGCTGACGATGGCCACCAGCAGGGGAACCGCGCCGCGTGTGCGGCGTCGACCCTGGGACACGCCGAACCTCCCCTCACATCGGCCGCCGGAGGATCACCCCGGGGCGGGCATTCCGAGTCCGGACGGCTACATCCGAACGCAGGACGCGCGAGAGCCCCCTATGGTTCCGCAAGCGATCCGATGATCGTCACCGGGGTCGCCGACCCGTGCCGTCAGGCAAGCGCGAAGCCGCTTCCTCTCTACCCCACATGAGCAACTCGCACCGGTGGGGGTTCTGAGCGGGGCTGCGGCGAGCACGCCGCGACGCCGTGCATGGACATGCACCAGTCGTGGCGCGCGGAGTCCACAGCGCCGCTCAGGTTCCCCTGCTGGCACCGCCGAGCGGCGGGACCACCGACAGCTCTAGGCGTTGTCGCGGGCCTTCTGGCGGGAGCGCTCGCGGCCTCGGGTGGTGCTGTCCAAGGTGATCTTGCGGACGCGGATGGCTTCCGGACCGACCTCGACGCACTCGTCGCCGGAGCAGAACTCCAGGGCCTCCTCCAGCGAGAGGGTGCGCGGCTTGGCCAGCTTCTCCAGCTCATCGGCGGTCGAGGACCGCATGTTGGTGAGCTTCTTCTCCTTGGTGATGTTCACGTCGAGGTCCTCGGCGCGCGGGTTCTCGCCCACGACCATGCCCTCGTAGACCTCGCTGCCGGGCTGCACGAAGAACGAGCCGCGGTCGGCCAGCTGCAGCAGCGCGTAGTTGGTGGCCGGGCCGGAGCGGTCGGCGACCAACGAGCCGCTGTGCCGGGTGCGCAGTTCGCCCGCCCACGGGAAGTAGCCCTCGAAGACGTGGTTGGCGATGCCGGTGCCGCGCGTCTCGGTGAGGAACTCGGTGCGGAACCCGATCAGGCCGCGCGAGGGGATCACGTAGATCAGCTTGATGCGACCGGTGCCGTGCCCGTCCATCGTCTCCATGCGGCCCTTGCGACCGGCCAGCAGCTGGGTGACGGCGCCGAGGTGCTCCTCGGGTGCGTCGATGGTCAGCCGCTCGAACGGCTCGCACAGCTTGCCGTCGATGGTCTTGGTGACCACCTGCGGCTTGCCGACGGTCAGCTCGAAGCCCTCGCGGCGCATGTTCTCCACCAGGATCGCCAGCGCCAGCTCACCGCGGCCCTGGACCTCCCAGGCGTCGGGCTTCTCGGTCGGCAGCACCTTCATGCTGACGTTGCCGATCAGTTCGGAGTCCAGGCGGGCCTTGACCTGCCGGGCGGTGATCTTGGTGCCGCCGTTGCGGCCGGTCAGCGGCGAGGTGTTGACACCGATGGTCATCGAGATCGCCGGGTCGTCGACGGTGATCCGCGGCAGCGGCTTCGGGTTGTCCGGGTCGGTGAGGGTGTCGCCGATGGTGATGTCCGGAACGCCGGCGATGGCGACCAGGTCGCCCGCGGAGGCCTGCTCGGCCGGGACGCGGTCGAGGTTCTCGGTGATCAGCAGCTCGGTGAGGCGGACCTTCTCGACGCTGCCGTCCTCGCGGCACCAGCCGACGGTCTGGCCCTTGCGCATGGTGCCGGAGTGGATCCGGCACAGGCCGATGCGGCCCAGGAAGGACGAGGCGTCGAGGTTGGTGACCAGCGCGCTCAGCGGCGAGTCGTAGTCGGCGATCGGCGCGGGCACGTGCTCGAGCAGGACCTTGAACAGCGAGTCCAGGTTCTCCTCGGCGGGCAGCTCGCCGTCGACGGGCTGCTCCATCGAGGCGCGGCCGGCGCGGGCGGAGGCGTAGACGACCGGCAGGTCGAGGATGGCCTCCATGTCCAGCTCGACCTCGCCGTCGAGCTCGCTGGCGAGCTCCAGCAGCAGGTCGTGGGCCTCTTCGACGACCTCGGCGCAGCGCGCGTCGGGGCGGTCGACCTTGTTGACGACCAGGATCACCGGCAGCTTCGCGGCCAGCGCCTTGCGCAGCACGAAGCGGGTCTGCGGCAGCGGGCCTTCACTGGCGTCGACCAGCAGGGTCACGCCGTCGACCATCGACAGCGCGCGCTCGACCTCGCCGCCGAAGTCGGCGTGGCCGGGGGTGTCGACGACGTTGATGGTGACCGGGCCGTCTTCGGTCTCGCGACGGATCGCGGTGTTCTTGGCCAGGATCGTGATGCCCTTCTCACGCTCCAGGTCGTTGGAGTCCATCACGCGGTCGACGAGCTCGGCGCGTTCGGAGAAGGCCCCGGACTGGCGCAGCATCGCGTCGACCAGGGTGGTCTTGCCGTGGTCGACGTGCGCGACGATGGCTACGTTGCGCAGATCACTGCGCGTGGGGGCGGCGACGCTGGTGGCGGACACGCGGGTACTCCATGGCTCGGCGCGGAAAGGGCGCGGCGGTTCGTCGATGTGATGCACCGCTGGGCGATGGCACCGGATGCGGGTGTCCCGCACGGCGCCTGCTGACTTCCAGGCGCCGGCCGCGGCTCCACTGCGCCGCTGCTGCGGAGCTCATTTCGGGCGGCACCCCGCGGCTTGCGGGGGCGCTACGTCGACACGCGGCCGTCTCCAGCGTAGTGCAAGCACATCCGGGACCGGCGCGCACGTGCGCAGCGCAACAGCGAACAGCGGGCGAACATCAAGTTCGCCATGTCGGGTTAGGTTCACCTACCCTCGGCCACACCCCCGTACCCGCGCAAGAGAGAAGCACAGTGGGCAAAGGCACCATCAAGGTCAAGAAAAAATGTTGCCATTCGCAACCACCGTGCAAGAGCTGCCCGATCGTGGCGCTCAAGTCGCTGCTCCGCGAAGCCAAAGCGGACGAGGTCAAGAAAGCGCAGAAGAAGTCTTCGAAGAAGGCGAAGAAGAAGAACGCGAAGTGACCTCGCCGCGGCGCGCGCACCGCGGCGGAACCAGGCCTTCCGCTAGCTCTGCGCCGCCGTGGTCAACGGGTCGGCGTAGGACGCCAACTCGGGGATCGTGCGCAGCGCCTGGAACTCGATGACCTCGTAGCGGACCAGTTTGTGCAGCGCGAAGGGGTCGGTCGCCAGGATGGCGTCCAGCCTGCCGCGGGACATCGCCCGGGCGATGATCACCGCCCCGTTGCGCGGGTGCCGGTGACCGGCTGCGATGAAGTCGCCTGCGTCGTAATGCTGGGTGACCCATTCGTAGTGATCTACCAGTTGGGCGTCGATATCCGATTCGGGTGCGGTGTATTGCAGCAGCACTACAAACATTCTTTCAATGTAACTCCGCCACCACGCCTTTGCCGATCACGTTCAGCCGACATTTCCACCCAGCACAAGATCAGAAATTCGAAAATCAGACTCCCCGCCACACACCCCCCGAATCCCCTCGCCCGCCCAGCGCAACCCCCTCCGCGGAGGTCCCTGGAACAGGTGGAACCCGCTCCGCCTCTCGACGGGTTCCACGCAGGCGGATCCCTTCGAGACCGGCCTGTCGCTCTACCCCGCTGAGCGGCCGGGGCGCTAGTCCCTCAACAGCTCGCGCAGGGTGTGCAGGAGCACTCGGTCGGTTTCGAGCCAGTCGAGGGCGGGCAGTTCCGCGGCGCCCACCCACCGGACGTCGCGGTGCTCGACCGCCGTGGGCCGCTGGGCCGGGTCCTTGAGCTCCGCGGTGTGGATGCGCAGGAGCATGCCGTTGTCCAGGGGCACGTCGGTGCCGAGGCGGCCGGTGGGACGGACGTCGACGTCGAGCTCTTCGCGGCATTCGCGGACGACGGCCTCGGACTCGTCCTCGCCGGGTTCGACGCGTCCACCCGGGAGCTCCCACTGACCGGCGTGCGAGGCCGGGTAGCTGCGCTGCTGGGCCAGCAGCCGACCCCCGTGCACGATCGCGGCGCCCACGACGACCTCCCGGCTCGCCCAGGACTCGGCCAGTTCGCGGACGGCTCGGATGCGGGCGGCCAGCACGTCGAGCACCAACCGGCGGCCCAACGCGACATCCCCGATCCTGCCCAGCGGACCGAACGGGCTGGTCCACCGCACGGAGTCGGTGAGCAGCGTGCGCGGCCCGACCTGCGCCACGGCGGTGTCGTGCCGCAGCCGGGCCAGCGGACCCGAGACCAGGACCGAGCTCAGCCCGTCGGCGTCGGCGCGCACGATCCGGGTGGTCAGGGTGAACGCGGCGAGTCGGAACGCGAGCTCATCACCGGGCACCAGCAGCGAATCGGCGCTGGTCAACGCCCTGCCGCGCACGCCGAGCGCGGCGAGCCCGGTCTCGGCGGTGCGGGTGTGCCGCAGCGCGGCACCCACGGTGGCCATCGGTGCCTCGATCAGACCGGTACTGCGCAGAACCGCCACGCCCACGAATCTTGCCCGACGTCAGGGCGCGGCCGGCCAGCGGACCTCGATGCGCGCGCCACCCGCCGGTGACTCGGCCGCGTGCGCGGTCCCGCCGCGCCTGCGCACGGCCTCGGCCGCCAGCGCCAGCCCGAGACCGGCGCCGCCGGTGCTGCGGGCCCGGTCGGGTTCGACGCGGTAGAAGCGGTCGAACACGCGCGGCCGGTGCTCGGGCGGGATGCCGGGGCCGTCGTCGTCGACCACCAGCCGCACGCCCATCCCCGGCTCGGCCTGCACCGATGCCCGCACCAGCGTCCGGGTGTAGCGCAGGGCGTTGCCGATGATGTTCTCCAGCACGGTCGAGACCTCGGCGGGAGCGGCGAGCACGAGCACCGGTTCACCCGGCACGTCCAATTCCACGTCGCTGCCGAGCCGTTCGGCCACCGCGCGCACCGCCGCCGCCAGGTCCACCGGCTGGGTGGGCTCGACCTCGCGTTCCGCCCGGGCCAGCGCGAGCAGGCTCTCCACCAGCGTGGACAGCCGCTGCGCTTCGAGGGCGATGTCCTGCAGCGTCTCGTGCGCGATCTCCGGGTCGGGGTGCATGACCGCGACCTCGGCTTGCGCGCGGATCGAGGCGACGGGGTTGCGCAGCTCGTGCGCGGCGTCGCCGGTGAAGCGCCGCAGCCGCTCGGTGTCGGCGTCGCGGCGGGCGAGCATCTTGTTGAGCTCTTCGGCCAGCGCTCGGATCTCGTCAGCGGCCTCGGGCACCGGCAGCCGCTCGCCCTCGGGCAGCCCGGCGGCGGCGCTGCGGATCCGGTCCACCGGGCGCAGCGAGCGGTGCACGACGAGCCAGGTCGCGAAGCCGACCAGGGCCGCCGCCAGCACCGATCCGAAGCTGAGCAGCTTGCCGGTGCGCCCGGCGGTGTCGGCGAAACCGACCAGGCGCGCCTCGGCGGCCACCAGCAGATGACGCCCGGCGGGGTCGGTGACCGCGACGCCGCGCCAGCGGTGCAGCTCGGCGGGCGCCTCGAAGTCGAGGACTCCGCTGCCCGCGCTCAGCTCGACGATCTGCCACTCGCTCAGGTTCGCGCTGGGCAGCCCGTCCACCGGTGCTCCGGTCCGCTCCTCCAGCACGCGCACGTCCGGCCGTCCGACGATCGGCGCGCCCGCGGCGACCTGGTTCGCGGTGCCGCCCGCGATGCGCTTGAGGTCGGCGTCCACCGAGTCGATCAGCAGCCAGCTGACGATGCCCGCCCCGGCGTGCGCGACGACGCCGAGCCCGATCAGCGCGACGACGGTGGCCACGACGCTGGTGCGGAACTGGATGGTGCGGCGCTGCCACCAGCCGCGCAGCCTCCCGATCATGCGTCTGCGCACACCCTGTAGCCCTGCCCGCGCACGGTCTGCACGAGCTCACCGGCACCCACCGCGGACAGCTTCCGCCGCAGGTAGCCGACGTAGACCTCGACGACGTTGCGGGTGACGAACTGCTCCTCGCCCCACACCATGCGCAGCAGGTCGTCCTTGGGCACCACCGATTCGGGGTGGCTGGCCAGGGCGACGAGCAGCCCGAACTCGCGCGGCGAGAGCGTGACGGGATGACCGTCCCAGTGCACCTCGCGGTTGCTGCGGTCGATCTCCAGCGCCCCGACCCGCAGGCAGGCCTGCTGACCGGCGTTGTCGCGCCGCCGCAGCAGCGCCCGCACCTGGGCGACCAGCACCAGGAACGAGAAGGGCTTGACCAGGTAGCCGTCGGCTCCGAGGTCGAGCCCGTCGGCCTGGTCGACCTCTCCGCTCTTGGCCGAAATCAGCAGCACGGGGGTGGCCACGTCCTGCTCGCGCATCCGCTCCAGCACCCGGTAGCCGGACATGCCGGGCAGCATGACGTCGAGCAGCACGACGTCGAAGGCACCGGTCATGGCCAGCCGCAACGCCTCGGGCCCGTCCGCGGCGACGCTGACCTCCATGCCTTCCGCGGTCAGTCCGCGGCGCAGCGCGGCACGCACTCCCGGCTCGTCGTCGACCACCAGAACCCGAGGCAACATGATGTCCAGGATGCCGACCTCCACCCTGCCCGGGCATCAGGTCTCAGGCGCTTCTCACAGTGATCGACCGGATTCTCAGCTCGGTCTCAGAATGGACGGTCGATCCGCGCCGGCTCGTGCACCATGTGGGCATGACCGAACTCCTCACCGACGCGCAGATCTCCGAGGCCCTGGAACACCTGCCGGAGTGGCACCGGGACGGCGACAAGATCGTCCGCGAGGTCGACTTCCCCGGGTTCCCGCAGGCCATCCAGGCCGTCACGCGAATCGCCGAGATCGCCGAGAACGAGAACCACCACCCCGACATCGACATCCGCCACAAGAAGGTGACGTTCTCCCTGTCCACGCACTTCAAGGGCGGCATCACCGGCAACGACACGTCGCTGGCCCAGGAGATCGACACCGTCGTGGAGCAGTTCGCCTAGCCCTCGACGAGGTCGGCGACCTCGAAGGCGCAGCCCCAGGACAGCCCGATGCCGCAGCCGACGTGGCCGTAGTCGTGGATGATGCGCGCTCCTTCGTAGCGCTCGACCTCGACTCGCACCGACTCGCGGCCCGGCCGCAGCCCGACGGTCTCCTCGAGCACCTCGGCGTCGGCCAGCCGCGGTTCGAGTTCGGCGACCCGGCGGCGGATCCCGGCGCTGACCTCGGCGCGCGGTGTCCGCCGCCAGTCGTGCGCCACGGAGATGCCGCCGAGGACCACCCGGTCGCCGTGCGGCATCCACGAGGTGAACTCGCCGCCTTCGCTGAGCTCGATGAAGTACTCGTCGATCCCGGGGTTGCGCACCACGACGTGCTGCCCGAGCACCGGGAACACGCCGGGGTCGCCGACGAGCTCGTGCGCGCCCACACCGGTGCAGTTGATGACGGTGTCGGACTCAGCTGCGGCGTCGGCCAGCGAGGAGACCGGGCTCAGCTGGATCTCTCCCCCGGCCGCCTGGAAGCGCTCGACGAGGTGGTCGAGGTAGCGGGGCATGTCGATCAGCGGAACGGTTCCCCGGTAGCCCCAGACGAATCCGCCCGGCAGGTCGTCCTCACCGCATCGCCGCAGGTCGGAGATGAGCTTGGTCTCCGGCGGGACCACGTCGCCGAGGTCGTAGCGGGCCGCCATCCGGCCGGAGGCCAGGTGCACCCCGGTGTTCTCGTCGCGCGCCAGCGCGGTGAACTCGGCGTGCGAGAGGGTCGCCCAGTACAGGACTCGTTCGGGTGGTTTGAGCCGCGCCGGGCCCCACATCGCCCCGGCGACCGCCGAGGTCGTCTCCCGCGGCCGCTCGGCGGTGCGGATCAGCACCTGCCTACCTGCTTCGGCGAGCACGACGCCGCAGGTCAGGCCGTGCACTCCCGCACCGATCACGAGCACCGGACTCACCCGTCCGACGCTATCAGCCTCGCGGCCGCGCGGAACCCGAGAAGTTCCCGGTTCACTCGTAGTCGCGGAGTTGTTCGGCCAGTTCGGTCAACACGTCGGCGAGTCTGTGCCGTTCGGTTCGGGAGACCTCGCCCCTGGGCAGCCGGAACGCCACCCGGTCGAGCTCCCACTGCGCTTCCCGCAGCACCACGGCGAAGTTCGCCGATCGGCACATCGGTCGGCCGATCCTCCGGTTCTCCTCGATCATCACCCTCACCCGTCCCCAACATCGGTCGCACCACGATGCTGCAGGTCAGCAGGGGTGTTTCAGCAGCGTTGAAGAACGCCTCCGCGCTGAGTAGATGTACGCCGGCCCCCTCCCCCAATTCCGCCGAGCCCGGAAGGACCAACCCGCGAACCACCTAGAGCGGCCAGGCGTTCAACAGATCGGCGGGTCCGTAGCAGGCATCGAGACCTGAACAGTCCACACCGCTGCGCGAGACGGCCAGGAGCGGAACCGGTTCATCGGTGAGCGCTGCGCGATGGCGGTGGAGGGCCGCCAAGTCGCGCTGGTCGAAGGGAGATCGTTCGAGCCACTTGATGGAGCCGACGAAGCGCAGTTCCTTGGCGATCGGCGCTCGGTCCGCCCCGACGATGTCGATCTCGACGCTGTTGCTGCGGGTCCAGTACCCGCCCACTGCTGGTGCTTCCGGCAGCTTGTCGTCGGGCAGTATCCGGGCGAGCGCCTCGCGGATGAGGGGCTCGATGGCCCGCCCGCGCCAGCTGGTCCAGGCGTCCCGGATCCGCGCCAGGGTTAGGTCTCCTCTCCCCCGCTCGATCTCCCCGATGTACGGGCCGACGAGGTGCAGCCAGAACCGCAGGTACGAGTCCGTCACCCGGTATCGACGTTCCTTCGAGGGACGGGTTGACAGAGGCTCGTCACCGGCGACGATCCGCTTATCGACGAGGATCTCCAGGGACCGCTGCAGCGATGTGGCCGCGATCCCTCCAGCTGCTCGGGCGATGTTGGTGAAGGTCCGCTCGCCGCTGCCGATCGCTGCCAGCACTCTCCGCGGCTGAGCATTCGGCGGGAATTCGGCGGCCAATGACCGCTCCGCCGACACCAGCAGTGGCGAGACGGGATCGTTCAGCGCCTCGTCGAGGAAGTCCCACAGACTTGCGCCGCGCGGCCAGTCAGCGCAGATCAGCGGCAGCCCTCCGGTGACGAGCGCGGCATCGAACGCTTCCGCCGCCTCCAGCCCCAACATGCACCCAACCTCGGCTGGGTTCAGCGGCCCCAGCACCATCTCCCGGCCGCGCTGGTGGAAGGGCCGTCCGTAGCTGTTGAGCGCCTCCATCATCGAAAGGTCCGAGCCGATGAGGATCAGCAGCACTGGCTTCGTTTCCAGAGCTCGGTCCCAGGCCCGCTGGAGCATCCCCTCGAAAGCGCCACCTTCGTCCATGAGGTACGGCACCTCGTCGATGACCAGCACGCTCGGCTGGTCCGTCGGCAGCGCTGCGGCGAGCACGTCGAAGGCGGCATCCCAGTTCTGCGGCTGCGCGGCCGACATCAGACGCGCTAGCGGCAGGTTCGATGCCTGAGCATCCTGAGCAAGCCGCGCTAGATCATCCGCAGCGGAGGCTCCAGTTGCCGCGTAGAACAAGAACGGGACCCCTGAGCGCTCCGCGAAGCGCTCGACCAGGCGTGATTTGCCCACGCGGCGCCGCCCGCGCAACATCACGCACCTGCCGGGCCGCTCCCCGCCGGCCTCTGCGGAGACCTTCTGCAGCTCGCGCTCCAACGTGGCGAGCTCGTCCCGCCGACCGACGAATTCCACCATCCGCAGCACCCTTCGAAGTTAGTATCACAGATGATACTATCATCAATGTTAGTAACTTCGGTGATCGTTTCGGCCTCAGCGGGGGCCGCGTTCGTGGAGGGCTTCGCCGAGGACGCGGATGGCTTTCGGGCCCACTCCGTGCAGGGCGAGGAGGTCGTCGTCGGTCCAGGTCGCGAGCTGGGCGAGGTGGGTGATCCCGGCGGCGCGCAGGGCTCTGGTCGCAGGTCGGCCGATCGAGGTGGGCAGGTCCGAGTCGGCGGGCTCGGCTTCGCGGGCTCGGACCAGGCGCTGGGGCGCGCGGCAGCGCCAGGCCAGCCGGATGAGCTCGTTGAGGTCCTTGCCGTTGATCTCCGCCAGGGGCACCGCGATCCCGAACGGCTTGCCCGCCCGCGCCAAGCGCTCCCCCGGAACCTTCGCCAGGAAGGCCTCCGCATCGGCGTCGGTGAGCCACACCTGCACGACACCGTCCTCGGTCAACGACGCGAAACCCCTGCCGCGCACCGAGAACGACACCATCCCGGAGCGGCTCCCCTCCTCCACCTCGGGCAACCCCAACGCCGCCTTCCGCAGCTGCGCCTTCGACGTCATCACCGCTCCCTCCGCACGCCCGTCGACGTCCGATCTCACCCCGGGGCGATGACGGTTTCAACCGGAACTGCGGCCTCACCGAGCAGGTGTCTTCAGCCCGATCCGGTGGCCGTCGGGGTCGAGGACGATGGCGAAGCGCTGACCCCACGGCATGTCCGCCGGCCGCTTGACGACGCTCGTGCCGAGCTCCTCGACCGTGGCGTCGAGGGTGTCCGCGGAGTCGAGTTCGAGGTCCAGCTGCGGGCCTCCCGCCGACGGCTGCGGAGCGCTCTCGTCCCACCACGACGCGAACTCCGTCGAGTGCAGCCCGACCGCGATGCCGGTGTTGCTGGACACCCACGCCTCGGCCGATCCTGCACCGCGCCTGTTGCGGGGGCGGAAGGTGATCCCCAGCCGCTCGTAGAACTCCCGGCTGCGTTCGAGGTCCGCGACGACGAGGTTGACCTGAACCACGGCGGTCATGCTCACCACTCCTCCGAGCCCGAGATCGCCCCCGAAAAGGGTGACACTCGAACGTATTGCCCGCGCTCGCCCAGGTTGCCCGGGACGCTGCTGCTCGTAGGGTCCCCACCGGTCCGCTCGATCGACTTTTGGGAGGGCATTTCCCATGGGAGACCTCGCCGGCAAGCTGGACAAGTCCTACGAAGGCCAGACCATCGCGGAGCTGGCTGACGCACCGGTGGCCGCCCTGAAGGGCGTCAGCGACTCCGACGCCGAACAGCTCAAGTCGGCCTTCGGCATCAAGACCGTACGCGACCTCGGCACCAACAAGTACTTCCTCTGGGCGCAGTCGATCGCGAAGCTCGCCGAGTAACCGAGTTGCGGAAATGCCCGGGCCCGACGAGTTGGGCCCGGGCACCCGCATGGCAGCGAGCTCGGCTCACTCGCCGGTGTAGTTCTCCGGGCCGATCTCGGTGACGGCCGCATCCGCGGCCGCGTCGGTGGCGGTCTCGGTGCTGGGCGACGAACTCAGGTTCACGTACAGGGCGACGGCGTGGACCACGTACCGGTGGTCGTAGCTGACGTAGCTCTCGGTCCGCGCCCGCTCGTAGCCGTCGCAGGCGTCGCTTCCGCGCCCTCGGTTCGGGCACCAGATGCCGAAGTCCCACGAGCCGTCGGCGACGATGCGCTCCTTGACCGCCTTCGCCGTCGACATGTCGTCGAAGCGGATGACCTGGACGGACACGAGAACGTCGGCGTCCTCCGAGACGTCGCCGGACTTCAGGTAGTTCCCGGTGACGGTCAGATCGCAGTCGTAGCTGCGCAGCTCGCGCTGAACGTTGTCGGACATGTGCGAAGCGTCGGTGCAGCCGTGCACCCCCGACGCGACGCGGGTGTAGCCGACGCCGCGCTCGTCCTCGAAGTCGTCGGGCAGCAGCGCATCGGCCGTGAACGGAGTTTCGTCGGTGGCCGAGTCGTCCGGCGACGCGGTCTTCGTCGGCCTGGTGGTGGACGTGCGCGTCGGCCTGTAGGTGGCGCTGGGTTCGTCGTCCTCGCTGCTCACCGAGGCTCTCGACGGCTCGGCGGACGAGGAGGCGCTGCCGCCGCCCAGAGCGTTGTCGAGCGCGTTGCCCAGCTGCCCGATGTTGGCGAACCCCAGGAAGCTGAGGAGGGTGACCACCGAACCCACGGCTCCGATGATCGCGACCCATGTGGGCGTGTCCGAACCTCTCGAACCCGACGGCTCGTTGTTGTCGTCCTCCGGCAACGCCCCTCACTCCCGCCCAACCCAAAACCGACGGCACACCGCCGTTCTCGGCAGACGCTAGAACAACTCAACGGCGAAAACAGGCGTTTACCCCAAGATCAGCCACTCGGACGCTCCCAGCCCGAGGGCTGGGTGTGCCCGATTACCGCCGTAATCCGGCCCCCGATTACGGCGGTAATCAGGCACACCCGAACCGCCTGAGACTCAAGTCCGTTCCCCAACCCCGGGGTTGGGGCGGTCCTGGATCTTCTGGTTCCGTCACGGATCCGAGTGGGGTTCGTGGTGAATCGCGGAATCCGCTTGCGGTTGGGTGTGTTGTGCAGGTCAGGCCGTCTGGGGTGCACTCTCGGGGGCGTGGGGTGAGCGTCCGATGCGTTGGGCGATGCGCCAAGCGGCGAGGACGTGCGGGTGGGTGATCTCGACGTGACACGTCATGGCGTCGAGGCCCATGTCGCCGCAATCCACCAGGACTCGTCCGCACCGCTCTCCGCTACCGGACACGTCCACCACTCTCGATCATCGAACAACACCACCTCCAAGTCGATCGAACACCCGCCGATCGCGAGAGCCACCATGCGGAGGACTACGGCAGTCTACTGCGGTCTTATGTCATCCAGCAGGCTTAACTGCAGTGAAAGACAGTTGTCCGCATGTGGGACAGCCGAGCTGATCGGATCGAACGGGACGGACCGGTCACCGTCTGGCAGCAGATCGCGGACGACCTCCGGGCGGACATCGAATCCGGCGAGCTCGCCGCCGGCAGCCGACTCCCCTCCGGCACCGAACTCGCGGACATCTACCAGGTGGCCACCGTGACCGCGGTCAAGGCGGTCAAGGCCCTGGAAACCGACGGCCTGGTGATCAGGACCCAAGGCCGAGGCACCTTCGTCCGCAAGTAGCGTCTCGGCCTGTGCCGGCCTCGCAACGCAGGTGCCCCAAGCGCGGTGCAGGGCATCCGACCGTGGCCGGATGCCCTGGTGCGTGCGTCAGGCGACGGCCGCTCGCACGATCTCGGCGACTCGAACTTCGGTCGCGTCATCGAGATCGTCGAAGAACCAGGCGCACGGGATCAGCAGGCCGCGGCCGCTCGCGGGGGACAGCGCCGCCTTCTCGCTCACCCCGAGAGACATCAGCTCGTCGTTCCGGAAGAACACGAGGACGGGGCTGCTCGCCGACTTCGCGTAGCCGGGCATGCCGTACCAGATCCGCGGTTTGAGGTCAGGGGCTGCTTCGAGGATCACCTCGTGCATCCGCTGCATGACGGAACGCCGAGGCTCGTCCGCCTGGGCGATCTTGCCGAGGACCTGCTCGAGGTTCTTCTCGTCCTTGGGAGACATGGCCATGTCCTTTCATCGGCCGATCCGGGATCGGCATGCAGGTTTGCGCGCGAAGAGCGCGGCACCCCACTGGGACATGGCCTGGTAGATCAGACCTCTCCGCAATGATTCAGGTGTCGAACCACCTGGAAGTGCGTCGTGCGACGGAACCCGCCGCACGAACGAGAATACCAATGCCCGCACTCGAACAGCGGGCCCGCAGGTCGCCCAGCGTTTCAGCGGAGAAGACCACCGAAGATCAGCTCTCCACCGCGCGGACGTCGGTACCGCGCTCGGCGAAGGCCTTGAAGTCTTCCAAGTGCTGCTGTGACTGCTTGCGGAAGGCACCCCGCATGAAGGGGCTCAGCAGTCGCATCAGCAGGCTGTCGAACCGGTACTCGTTCTCGCTCTCCCAGAGCGTTGCCCCCGGACCGGCTTCGGTGAACCGGTCGCGGGTGGCGCTCCACATTCCCTGGGCGACGATCTCGCGCTCGTAGTGCACGACGCCGTCATTCGGGATGCGGTGCAGGTCCGCCGGCTCCCGGCGGGTGATGGTCTCGGTGCACTCCATCTCCTGCTTCCCCATCCGCAGCACGACCCGCGAGACGGTTCCGACGTGCCCGTGCACCCCGCTCACCGGCTCGTGCAGCACCAGACCCCGCAACCACTTCGGCAGGTGCGCGGGGTCGGCGAGCAGCTGAACGACCTCTTCGCGCGGCAGGGCGATCGCGATGGAGTCGGTGATCTTCACGGCACCTCCAGCTCGCCCCGCCCGAAGCGGCTCAGACGTTGAAGCGGAACTCCACGACGTCTCCGTCGGTCATGATGTAGTCCTTGCCCTCCATGCGGACCTTGCCCGCGGACTTGGCTTCGGACATGGAGCCGGCGGCCATCAGGTCGTCGTAGGAGACGATCTCGGCCTTGATGAAGCCGCGCTCGAAGTCGGTGTGGATGACGCCCGCGGCCTGCGGGGCGGTCGCGCCCTGCGGGATCGTCCAGGCGCGGGCCTCCTTCGGGCCCGCCGTGAGGTAGGTCTGCAGGCCGAGGGTGTGGAACCCGGCGCGGGCGAGGGCGTTGAGGCCCGGCTCGTCCTGGCCGATGGTCTCCAGCAGCTCGCGCTGCGACTCCTCGTCGAGCTCCTTGAGCTCGGCCTCCACCTTGGCGTCCAGGAACACCGCGTCGGCCGCGGCGACCAGCTCGCGCAGCTCCTTCTGCTTGGCCTCGTCGGCCAGCACGCCCTCGTCCGCGTTGAACACGTACAGGAACGGCTTGGTCGTCAGCAGGTTGAGTTCGCGCAGGTCAGCGTCGTCCTTGCCGATCCCGGCGGCGAACAGCGTCTTGCCGTCCTCCAGGATCGTCTGGGCCTTCTTGACGGCCTCCAGCGCGGGACGCTTGTCCTTGTTCGTCCGGGCTTCCTTCTCCAGCCGCGGCAGCGCCTTCTCCAGCGTCTGCAGGTCGGCGAGGATCAGCTCGGTGTTGATCGTCTCGATGTCGCTGGACGGGTCGATGCGGCCGTCCACGTGCACCACGTCCGGGTCGTCGAAGACGCGGATGACCTGGCAGATCGCGTCGGCCTCGCGGATGTTGGCGAGGAACTTGTTGCCCAGGCCCTGCCCCTCGGAGGCGCCCTTGACCAGGCCCGCGATGTCGACGAACGACACGGTCGCGGGCACCGTCTTGGCCGAGTCGAACACCTCGGCCAGCTTGTCCAGCCGGACGTCCGGCAGCGGCACCACGCCGACGTTGGGCTCGATGGTGGCGAACGGGTAGTTCGCCGCGAGCGCGTCGTTGCTGGTCAGCGCGTTGAACAGGGTGGACTTGCCGACGTTGGGCAGACCGACGATTCCGAGGGTGAGACTCACGCCTTGGGAGTTTAGGGGTTCCGCCCGCAGCTCATCGGGCCCGGTGGTGCTCGCCATGTCCGATTCCCGCTAGTAACCGCACCCCCGCGCTGGGAGCATCGAGGTCGTGCTGGTGGGAACAGAGGACGCCTTCAGGGCCGTGGCCGCGCGTGACGCGCGGTTCGACGGCACCTTCATCCACGCCGTGCGGTCGACCGGCATCTACTGCCGACCGTCCTGCCCGGCGCGCACGCCCAAGCGCAGCAACAGCGAGTTCTACCCGACGGCCGCCGCAGCGCAGGCCGCCGGCTACCGGGCGTGCCGCCGCTGCCTGCCCGACGCGGTGCCCGGATCCCCCGAGTGGGACCTGCGGGCCGACCTCGCCGGGCGGGCGATGCGGCTGATCAGCGACGGAGTGGTGGACCGCTGCGGGGTGCAGGGACTGGCCGACAAGCTCGGCTACTCGGAGCGGCACCTGACCCGGGTGCTCACCGCGGAGCTCGGAGCGGGTCCGCTGGGGCTGGCCCGGGCCAACCGGGCGCACTCCGCGCGGGTGCTGATCGAGACCACCGACATCCCGTTCAGCGATGTCGCGTTCGCGGCCGGGTTCGCGAGCCTGCGGCAGTTCAACGACACGATGCGCGAGGTCTTCGGCCGCACCCCCACCGAACTGCGCGGGCAGAAGCGCGGCGCGCGCAGCGGTGCCGGAACGGTGCAGCTGCGGCTGCCGTTCCGAACGCCCTGCGACACCGCCGGTGTGCTGCGGTTCCTGCAGCGGAGGGCGCTGGCCGGCATCGAGGAGTGCGCCGACGGGGCGTACTCGCGGTCGCTGCGGCTCCCGCACGGCACCGGCATCGCGACGCTGCGAACTGCGGACAAGCACATCTCCTGCACGTTGCGGCTCACCGACCTGCGCGACCTCGGCAGCGCCGTGGCCCGGCTGCGGCGGCTGCTGGACCTCGACGCCGACCCGGTCGCGATCGGCGAAGCGCTCGGCTCCGACCCGCTGCTGCGGGCCTCGGTCCAGCGCTCCCCCGGCGTCCGCGTGCCGGGCGCGGTGGACGGGCTGGAGATCGTGGTGCGGGCGGTGGTCGGCCAGCAGATCTCCGTCGCCGCCGCACGCGCCACGACCGAGCGGCTGGTCACCGAGCTCGGCGCCGAACTGCCCCACCCCGACGGCGGGGTGACCCGGCTGTTCCCCACCGCCGAAGTGCTCGCCGAGCACGCGGTCACGGCCCTGCCGGGCCCCCGCCGACGTGCGGAAACCGTGCGGGACGTGGCGGCCGCGGTCGCCGAGGGGCGGCTCGCACTGCACCCCGGTCGCGACGAGGCGGAACTGCGCGACGACCTGGAGCGCATCCGGGGCGTGGGGCCGTGGACATCGAGCTACGTGGTGATGCGCGTCCTCGGGGCGCCCGATGTGCTGCTTTCCGGTGATTTCGCGCTGAGGCGGGGCGCGGGACTGCTAGGAATCCCGGAAGAACCCACCGCCCTGCTGGCGCACGCCAGGCGCTGGAGCCCGTGGCGCTCCTACGCCGGCGTGCTGCTGTGGGAGACCGCGAGCAGCGGGCCACCTGCGCGGCCCGACGACGTGACACGGCAGGAATCCTTCGAGCTCTTGGAGAAATCGTGATCAAGTGGTCCACTGTGGAAACTCCCGCGGGCCCGTTCTGCGCGGTGGTCGACGCCGACGGCGTCGTGCTCGCCTCCGGCTGGACGGCCTTCACCGACGACCTGCTGCCGCAGGTGGCGCCGTCGCTGATGTTCGAAACCCTGGTGGAGGCCGACGACCTCGGCCCGGTCACCAAGGCGATCGTCGCCTACCACGAAGGTGATCTGGAGGCGATCGACGACATCCCGGTGCACCAGCAGTCCGGCCCGTACCTGCAGCACGCGTGGAAGGTGCTGCGCACCGTGACTCCCGGGAAGCTGGTCAGCTACTCCGAATTCGCCGGTCTCACCGGCAAGCCCCGCGCCGTCCGCGCCGCGGCCACGGCCTGCTCCCGCAACGCGGCGGCGCTGTTCGTGCCCTGCCACCGCATCGTGCGCAGCGACGGCTCCGTCGGCGAGTTCCGCTGGGGCTCCGACCGCAAGCAGTGGCTCCTGGAGCACGAACGCCGCCACTCCTGAACCGGGGCGAAACCGCGGTACTCCCCCCGAGGTCAGGAGGTGGAGAGTTCGAGGCTCGAGCCGTGGCGGGACTTGCGGACCCGGAGGCGGACGGCGATGCGCTGGCGCATCTCCTCGACGTGGGAGACCAGGCCGACGACGCGACCACCGGCGCGGAGCTCGTCGAGGGTGTCCATGACCAGGTCCAACGCGTCGGCGTCGAGCGTGCCGAAGCCCTCGTCGATGAACAGGGTGTCCAGCAGCGCGCCACCAGTCTCGGCCGCGACGACGTCCGCCAGGCCCAGCGCCAGTGACAGCGACGCCAGGAACGACTCGCCACCGGAGAGGGTCTTGGCCGGGCGGACCTTGCCCGAGTAGTCGTCGAGCACGTCCAAGCCGAGACCGCCGCGGGTGCCGCGCGCGCCCGCGGCGTCGGAGTGCACGAACGAGTAGCGGCCGTCGCTCATCCGCTGCAGGCGGCGGGTGGCCGCGATCGCGACCTCCTCCAACCGGGCGGCCAGGACGTAGGCGCGCAGCGACATCTTGCGCGCGTTCTGACCACGCCCGTTGACCACGTCGGCCAGCGCCTCCAGCTCGGCGTGCTCGGCCATCGCCGGCCCCAGCTGCGCCCACGCGGCGCGGAGCCGTTCGCCGAGGTCGGAGAGCTCGGTGTGCCGCTGCTCGGCGCGGTGGGCCAGCGCCGCCGCGCGCTCGGCGGCCTCGCGGGCCGTGGTCGCCGCCTCCGACGCCTGCTCCAGCCGGACCTCGGTGTCCGGGTCCACGCCGAACAGGTCCGCGCTGGCCAGCGCGTCACGGGCGCCCGCTGCGCGGCGGTCGACCTCGGCGAGGGACTCCTCCAGCTCGGCGAGGCGCTGCTCGTCGCGCTCGGCGGCGATGGCCTCGTCGACACCGGCGAAACCCGCTGCGGTGGCGGCTTCGGCGAGCCCGGCGCGGGTTTCGGCGAGGCGCTGCTGCGCGTCGTCGCGGGCGGTGCGGGCGGCGATGAGCCGTTCCAGCCTGTCGGCGATGTCGAGCAGGTGCGCGCGGCGGTCGGCGATGCTGTCGAAATCGCCTCGCCCGTCCCGCAATCGGGCCTCGCGCTCCTCGATCGCCGTGGTGAGCGCGGTGTTCTCGCTGCGCGCAGCGGCGATTCCGGTGCGCAGCGCGGAGATCTGCTCGCCGAGCTCGTCGGTCGCCGACTCCAACTTGGCGAGCTCGGACTCGCGCCGGGCGAGGTCGGCGGCGGTCTCGCTGAGCCGGTTCTGCTCGGCGCGCAGCTGCTCCAGCTCGTCGGCGAGTTCGGGTTCGGTGTGCTCGCCGAGGCGTTCGCGCAGGTTGGCGAGCTGCTGCTCGGCCTGTTGGGCCGCCGTGGTGGCGCGCTCCCGCGCGGCCTGGGCGCGCTGCTCGGCTGTCTGGGCGAGCTCCTCGTCCTCGGCGCGCACCTGGTCGTCGACGGGCTGCTTCGGCGCCGGGTGCTCGGCCGAGCCGCACACCGGGCAGGGCTCGCCGTCGCCGAGGTTGGTGGCGAGTTCGGCGGCCATGCCCGCCAGCCGCCGGGCGCGCAGGTCCTGCAGCTGGTCGCGGGCCTGCTGGTGGGCGTCGACGGCCTGCTGCGCGTTGCCCTTGGCGGTCTCCAGTTCCCGCTGCGCAGCGGGGATCTCGCGCGCGGTGGTCAGCAGTGCGGCGACCTCGGACCCCCGGGTGCGCACGGTGTCCAGGCGCAGTTCGGCGTGCTTGGCCTCCTCGACGCGGGTGCGGGCCGCGGTGATGCGGTCCGGCAGGCCGTCGCGCTGCGCGGCGAGTTCGGTCTCGCGACGCTCGTCGGCGGTGATCTTGGCGATGAGCTCGGCGAGCTTGCGGCGGTCGGATTCCTGCTGCTGCGCTTCGGGGATCAGCTGCGCGAGCGCTCCGGCCCGCTCCCGCTCGGCGCCCGCGCGGGAGCGCAACTCGTCCAGCGGCGCCTCGGGATCGACCTCGCAGCGGGAGGCCCAGGTGGCGACCTCGGCCTGGGCGCGGTCGCGTTCCTGCTCGGCGCGTTCGGCGGCGCGGCGGGCGGTGATGACCGGGATCGCGCTGGTGGCGGCGGCGCGTTCGGCGCGCCAGGCCTCGTGCTCGGCCCGCTTGGCGTCGATCTCGGCGAGCGCGGCGTTGGCCTGGCGGACGCGCCGGACCTTCTCGGCGAGCTCGCGCCGCTCGGTCAGCCTCGCCTCGGCCTGGTCGCGCTCCCGGCGCAGCCGGGTGTGCTCGGCGCGGGTGTTCTCCAGCTCGCGCAGGGCCTGCTTCTGGATGTCCTCCAGCCAGTTCTCGTCGCCGACCTCGGAGGACTGCGGGACGCCGGAGACCTGCGAGATGCGCGCGTTGAGCTCGCGGACCTGCTGCGACTGCGCCTCCACCTCGCGCCAGCGCTCCCGGCGGCGCTCGACGAACCAGCGCTCGACCTCGCCGAACCGCTCGGTGCCGAACAGCCGCTCCAGCAGCTTCTCGCGCTCGCCGGTGTCGGCGCGCAGGAACTTCGCGAACTCGCCCTGCGGCAGCATCACGACCTGGAAGAACTGCTCGACGCTCATGCCCAGCAGCCGCTGCACCGTGCGGCCGACCTCGTCGATGCGGGTCAGGCCCTCCGGGGACTGCCCGTCGGGGGTCGTTCCGATCCAGGTCAGCGAGGCCTTGGCCTGCTGGGTGGTGTAGCCCTCGCCGCGCTTCTTCGGGCGCTGGTACTCGGGGCTGCGCTCCAGCCGCAACCGCTGGCCCTGGATCGTCAGCTCCAGCACGGCGCGGGTGTTGACCTCGGCGTCGGCGGTGTCGCAGCGCAACCGCTTGGCGTCGTTGCGCGCGCCCGGAACGGCGCCGTAGAGGGCGAAGGCGATGGCGTCGAGCAGCGTGGTCTTGCCCGCGCCGGTGTCGCCGTGCAGCAGGAAGAGGCCGTCGGCACCGAGCTGGTCGAAGTCCACCACCTGGTGGTCGCGGTAGGGGCCGAAGGCGGTGACTTCCAGGCTGTGCAGCCTCATTCGGCCCCCTCGGCGCCGGTGACCGCGTGCAGCGCCTCGTCGAGCAGCGCCCGTTCGGAGTCGTTGGGTTCGGCGCCCCGGCAGTCCTCGACGAACCGGGCGGCCAGGGAGTTGTCGTCGCGACCGCGGACGATCTCGGCGTAGCGCAGCGGAGCGGTGGCCTTGCCCGTCGCGGGCTTCCACTCCAGGTGCACCGCGTGCGGGAAGCGCTCCTGCAGGCGGCGCATCGCCTCCAGCGGGCGGACCTCGTCGGTCAGGGTCGCCGAGACGTAGCAGTCCTCGGCCTCGGCGTGCTCGGGCCCGTGCAGCAGGTCGTCGAGCTCGCCCTCGATGGTGGCCAGCTGTCGCGGGACCGGCAGCTCGTGGCGCCGCACCTCGGCGAGCCCGTCGGCGTCGAGGTCGACCAGCCACACCGATTTGCGGTGCCTGGCCTCGGAGAACGAGTAGGCCAGCGGACTCCCGGAGTAGCGCAGGTGCTCGGCGAGCGTCTGCGGGCCGTGCAGGTGGCCGAGCGCGACGTAGTCGGCGCCGTCGAAGACCGAGCCGGGCACCTGCTCGACGCCGCCGACGGCGATGGTGCGCTCGGACTCGCTGCCCTCCCCGCCGGTGACGAAGGCGTGCGCGAGCACCACCGACCGAGTCCCTCGTGGACGGTCGGCGAGGTCGGCGCGGACGCGGTTCATCGCCTCGGTGAGAACGGCCGTGTGACCGCGACTTTCGACCTCGGCGTTGGCCCCGGGCACGTCGGCGCTGGCCTGCAGGGCGTGCTTGGCTGGGTCGGGTTCGAGGTAGGGGAGGCCGTAGAAGGCGACCGGGCCGTGCTCGTCGTCGATGAGCACCGGCTCGTGCAGCCGGTCGACGCGGGTGCGCAGGTGCAGGCCGCCCGCTGCGGCGAAGTCGGCGAACGCGCCGACGCGCGGCGCGGAATCGTGGTTGCCGGAGGTGATCACCAGCTGCGCGCCGGCCTCGCGGATCCGGGAGAGCACCCGCACGCACGTCTGCACCGCTTCTCCGGAGGGCACCGCGCGGTCGTAGAGATCACCGGCGACCACCACGACGTCCACCTGCTCCTCGGTCACCAGCTCGGCCAGTCCGCCGAGCACGGCTTCTTGATCTCCGAGCAGGTCACGGCCGTGGAACGTCCGCCCCACGTGCCAGTCCGAGGTGTGCAGTACCCGCATGCCCCCAAAGCTAGCGGCGGTCCGATCTAGCCGGTCCGACCCCCCAGGCCACTTCGGCGTGTCGCACACCCCCACCCCGATGTGTGACGCCGTGATCACCAGCAGCGATCGAATCTCACCCGCCGGAGTGAGGTATTCGAATTTCGCGCGAAGTTCGACTGGGAAAGTTCAGGCTCGAACTTCGCGCGAAATTGAACGCCCTGCGCGCCTCCGGTGATCTTGTCGGCCGGGTCTTGGATGATTGCGGAGTTCGCTGGTTCGGGATGGAGGTCGTGTGGGCACTGGGGTGCTGGTCGCGTTCGTCGTCGTGCTGATCCTGCTGGTCGCGGCGGCGTTGATGCTGCTGTGGCGGCTGTACGGCGACAGCGCCCGGCGAGCCGACGAGGCGCTGCGGATGGTGGAGGCCGAACGGGCCCGCAGCACCGCGCAGCAGGCCGCGCTGCGCCGCTACGAGGTCGCGTTCGCCTCGATCACCGGCCGCGGCGAGCTGGGCGAGCAGGTGCTGGTGGAGACCGCGCGGTCGCTGGGGCTGCGGGAGGGGATCCACTTCACGCTGCAGACCGACCTCGCCGGCGGCGGTGCCGCGCGACCGGACATGGTGCTCGAAGTCGGTGGTGGCAGGCAGGTCCCGGTCGATTCCAAGGCCAGCCTCGCAGTGTGGGCCGAGGGGATGGAGACCGACAACGCCGAGGAGCGCGCCGACGCCCTGCGGGTGCACGTGCGCAACATCCGCTCCCGAGCGACGGAGCTGGCGAGCAAGGGCTACCAGCGCTGGGCGGACGCGATCTACGGCTCGATCATGTTCGTGCCCTCAGACGCCGCCGTCATCGCTGCCCTGGACACCGATCCGCAGCTGCTGTCGTGGCTGCTCGGCAAGCGGGTCTTCCTGTGCGGGCCGACGGGTTTCGCGGTGCTGGCGTCGGCGGCGATGTTCGCCTCGACCGAACGCACGCTCGCCGAGGACATCGAGCGGGTCCGCAGCCAGGCGGTTCGGTCGCAGCGCGCCGCCACCAACGCGGTCGACGCGGTCAACCTCTCCAGCACGCACCTGCAGCGCTTCGTCTCGGCCCGGCGCCGGGAGCTCGACGCCCTGGAGGCCTTCCGCAACTCGGTCCAGCCCCTCGCCGAGACCGCGGGGTCGGGTGACATCGCCGAGGTCCGCCGCGAGGACGACGCCTCCCTCAACGGCGCGGACCCCGCCCAGAACGGGAGTTACCACTGAGTCACACGTGGGCGCGCACGAAGGCGTCGAGGGCGTCGACGATGAGCGCGGTCTGCGGACCGTTGCCGAAGCCGTGGTCGAGGCCCTGGTAGGGGTGCATCTCGGCGGTGACGCCGTGGCTGCGCAGGGTGGCGGCGAAGTCGAGGCTCTGGTCCAGCGGCACAAGCGAGTCCGCGGTGCCCTGCTGGATCAAGAACGGGGGTTCGTCGCCGGAGACGTTGCGGGCCGGGCTGGCCGCGTCGGCGACGTCGGGGCAGTCGACCGGCATGCAGCCGAGCAGCCCGGTGATGGCGCGGCGCGCGTAGTCCTGCAGCTGCGGGTGCGCGTGCTGCGCCTCGGCGCTGAGGTCGCTGGGCCCGAACCAGTCGACGACCGCCCTGATGCCGGTGAGCCCGCCGCCGGGCTCGGCCGGATCCCCGGCGACCGCCGCGAGCTGCGAGACCAGGTGCCCGCCCGCCGACGCTCCCCAGAGCGCGACCCGGTCCGAGTCCAGGCCCCAGCGCGCGGAGTTCTGCTGCAACCAGCGCACCGCGTCGGCGACGTCGACGACCTGCGCGGGTGACCGCGCGACCCCGGTCAGCCGGTAGTCCACGGTGGCCACCGCGTAACCGCGTTCCAGCAACCGTTGCGCCGCTTGAGCTTCCGGCGCCGACCGGTCGGCGTCGAGCGTGCGCACGCCCGCGTCCCAACCGCCGCCGTGCACGTAGACGACCAGCGGCGTCGCGACGCCCCGGCGCTGCGGCAGGAACAGGTCCAGGCGCAGCGCCCCGGTGTCGCGCTGGGCGTAGACCTGGTGCCGGAACACCTGGTGCGCGCCCAGGTCCCGGACCGGTGCGGCGGGCACGACATCGGCCTCGGACCGCGAGCAACCGGTCACCACCAGCGCCACCAGCGCCAACCCGGCCGCGAGAACACGCCGTGCCACCGCGACCTCCCACGATCCCGCGCCTTGTCACCCGAAAGCGTGAGCTTAACAAGATCGTGCGACCCGCATCGGCAACCACGAGAACTCCGGTGATCGGAACCCGGATTACCGCAGTTTTCGGGGACCGGATTACCGGCGTAATCGGGGACCTGATTACGCCGGTAATCCGGGTCCCGGGGGTGGGAGGGTCCCGGTGCGGGAGGGTCAGGGCCGGTGGTCGGCTGCGTGTTGTTCGGCTGCGAGGAAGTGGGCGATGCGGGTGGTCGATTCGTAGAGGTCGCGGTAGTGGCGGTAGTAGGCCTCGTAGCGATCGGTGTTGGTGGGGGTCGGGCGGACGGTGTCGACGATCGGGTTCCAGTTGTCCGGGTCGACCGCCTCGCCCGTTCCGATGCCCGCGAGCAGGGCGTTGCCGTAGGCGGCGCCGACGGTTTCGGCGGGGATCTGCTGATCCTGGCCGGTGATGTCGGACACGATCTGGGTCCACAGCCCGCCCTGCGTGCCGCCCCCGACGGCGACCAAGCGGCGCGCCGAACCGCCCGCCTGCCCCATCGCCTCCAGGTTGTGCCGGACGCCGAAGGAGATGCCCTCCAGCGCCGCCCGGTACAGCTCGGCACGACCGTGCTCCAAGGTCAGCCCGGCCAGCACGCCGCGGGCCGACGGGTCGAAGATCGGCGTGCGCTCCCCGGCGAAGTACGGCAGCAGCAACAGCCCCCGCGCCCCCGCCGGAACCGTCGAGGCTTCCGACACCAGCTGCGCGAAGTCGCCGTCGACGAGCCCGCGCAGCCAGTCGGTGACCGCGCCGGAGGTCGCCATGCCCGCCGCCAGCGTGTAGGTGTCCGGGAAGGCGCCGCAGGTGCCCCACAGCGCCGGGTGCGGCGTGACCTCGTCGAGGACCTCGACGAAGAACATCGTGGTCCCGTACATCAGCATCACGTCACCGGCGCCGCGCACACCGACGCTGGTCGCCTCGGCCCACGCGTCGACCGTGCCCGCGGTGACCGGAAGTCCTTCCGGCAGGCCGGTTTCGGCCGCCGCCTCGGCGCCGACGCGCCCGACGACCTCGGTCGGCCAGGCCAGCTCCGGCAGCGGCAGGTCGGGCGCGACGCGCGCGGCCCACTCCGCGGACCAGTCCCGGGCCTGCAGGTCGTAGATCGGGTCGCACTGGCTCGCCGAGTGGTGGTCGAGCACGTACTCCCCGGTCAGCCGGTGCACCAGGTAGGAGCTGCACATCAGCAGCATCTCGGTGCGCCGGTAGACCTCCGGCTCGTGCTTGGCCAGCCACCGGATCTTCGGCCCGACCGCCTGGCTGGACAGCGCCGAACCGCCGCGCCGCAGGATCTCCTCGGCGCCGAGTTCGGCGGTGAGCTCGTCGATCTCCTCGGTCGCTCGGGTGTCGACGCCGTAGAGGATCGCCGGGCGCAGCGGTTTCCCGCTGCCGTCGGCGGGCAGCAGCACCGGACCGATGCCGCTCACGCCCAGCCCGGCGAGCTGGTAGCCCTCGGCGGCGGGCAGCAGTTCCCTAGTCAGCTCCAGGAAGTCCGCCCACCACACCGATTCCGGGTCGTGCTCCACCCAACCCGGGTGCGGGTGCGAGGTCTGGTGCGGTCGGCTCGCCCGCGCGACGATCTTGCCCGAGGCGTCCACCAGCACGCCCTTGGAGCTCGAGGTGCCGATGTCGATGCCGAGCAGGACCGCGCGTGAGTGCTGAAGCCGGTCCGCACCGGCTCCAGCACTCACGACCCCGACCCCCGGCTCCACTCGTCCAGTCGGATGTCCAGCTGCTCGGCCACGGCCCGCAGCGCTGCCCGGTGGTCACCGGGCACGGCGTGGATGTGGTTGGCGCCGAACTTCGACAGGAACACCTCTCCCGGCGCGTCCAGCCGCGCGAACGCGTGCGGCCACTCCGGCGTGGACTGGTCGACCAGCACCTTGTTGGTCGCCTCGTCGTAGTTCTCGAACTCGCCGAGCATCAGTTGCAGCCGGTACTCGCCGTTCTCCCTGGTCAACCGGCCCAGCGTCATCTCCCCGGGCGCCGCGATGTGCTGCACCGAGGCGCCACCGGCCGGGAAGAAGAACACCTCCGGGTAGAAGTTGACCTTCGACAGGTTCTCCCCCGGGTCGTCGCTGCGCGCCGCGTACCAGGTGGCGTGCTGGCCAGAGTTGCACAGGTCCCAGATGTCGCGGTCGGCGTGGTAGTGCCGGACGTCGGCGAACAGCACCGGAGTGCCGGAGAGCGCCTTGAACAGCTGCATCGTCAGCGCGCCGTCCATGTCGGCCTCGGTGGCGCACACGTGCGGCTGCTTGGGGCCGTTCCAGTCGTAGGGGTCGTTGAGGAACGCCTCGGTGACGTCCATCGTCGCGAAGTTCTCGGTGAGCTCGGGCTGCGCCTTGATCCCGGAGAAGTCCAGGTTGCGCTCGTCGATGATGTCCCGGATGGCCAGGTAGGAGCGGATCTGGCGTTCCAGCAGCTCAGGAGTCAGCTTGTCGCCGTCGTAGTGCACCCCGGCCGCGTGCTGCTCGATCCACTCGCGGGCCTTCTTCGCCTCGGCGCCGTCGGCCTGCTCGGCGCGCAGCACGAGTTCGTACTGGTCGATCTCCTCGACGTCGACGCCGAACTTGCGCATCCACTGGTCGGTGTTGGCCACGGCGGTGTTCATGCCCATCGGGCGTCCGCCGAAGCGGCCGAAGGTGGAGCCGTGCAGCGAGCTCACCGCCGCCGAGGCCTGCGCGTGCACGCCGATCTTGGCCGCCAGCTCGGCGTCGTCCGGCGCGCCCCAGGCGCGGGTGTGCCGGCGGCCGATCTGGTCCAGCGCACCACCGGCGGCGAGCATCCCGACCAGGCCCGGCTCGGTGGGGTCGGTGCTGGCCACCAGCACCAGCGGGCTGCGGGTGGCGTCCGCGGCCAGCATCGTGAAGTGCGGGAACGACCAGACCGCGTAGTAGAAGACGGTGACGTCCACATCGGCGGCCGCGACCTCGCGGGCAACGGAGACGGCCAGGGAGTTGGTGGCGACCAGGTCGGCGCCGACGACGACCTCGTGCCCGGCCTCCCTCAACGAGGCGACCAGAGCGTCCTGTTTGGACTGGATGAAGTCCGCGTTGCGGGCGTGCACGTGACCACGCCCGTCCGAGATGCTGACGACACCGATGCGAGCCACAGTTCCTCCAAGTTCGCTTCACAGGCGGCGTTGACTGCTGCAGAACCGGCGGTGCGCAGACGCCCGGCCGAATCCTTTGAAAACCTTGCGAACCGACGCGAGCAATCGTTTTCTCGGACGCTATTCTTGCCTGATACGGGCTGTCAAGGCGGGTGGCCCACCGTCACTCGCCCAGCGGTGAGGGAGGAAGTCGTGGCGACCATCAGCGACGTGGCGTCCCGCGCGGGAGTGTCCACGGCAACCGTCTCCCGGGCCCTCAACGGCAAGGCGACGGTCGATCCGGAACTGGCCGCGCGCGTGCTCGCCGCCGCCGAAGAACTCGGCTACCGGCCCAACGGACCGGCCCGCAACCTGCGGAAACAGGAAACCGCCGTGCTGGCGCTGATCATCTCCGACGTGGAGAACCCGTTCTTCACCGCGATCGCCCGCGGCGTGGAGGACGTCGCGCACGAGGCCGGTTACTCGCTGGTGCTGTGCAACTCCGACGACGCCCCGGCCAAGGAGCGCGAGTACGTCGACGTCGCGCTGCAGGAGCGCGTCGCCGGGGTGCTGCTCTCCCCCACCGGCAGCCCGGACACCGCCGAGCTGCTGGCCAGGCACAGCACCCCGGTGGTGGCGGTCGACCGACCGCTGCCGGGCCGCGCGAGCGACACGGTGCTGGTGGACAACCGGCTGGCCGCCAAGCACGCGACGCTGCACCTGGCCGGTCAGGGCTACGGCCGCATCGGCTGCCTCACCGGTCCCAGCGGCGTGCCCACCGCCGACGACCGGCTGGCCGGCTACCGCGACGGGATGCGCGCGGCGAAGCTGCCCGGCTCGGCCTCGCTGGTGCGGCGCTCGCGGTTCAAGGCCGACGGCGCGCAGCGGGCCGCGCACTCGATGCTCACCCAGGACGACCCGCCGGACGCGCTGCTGGTCGGCAACAGCGCGATGGCCGTCGGCGTGCTCGAGGCGTTAGCGGCCCTGCACCTCAAGCCCGGCCGGGACGTCGGCGTGGTCGCCTTCGACGACGCCCCCTGGACCACCTTGCTCGACCCGCCGCTGTCGGTGGTGGCCCAGCCCGCCTACGACATCGGCGCTCTGGCGGCCCGGCTGCTGCTCGACCGCATCGCCGGCGACCGCGCGGAAACCTCCACCACGACCCTCTCGGCGCACCTGGTCGCCCGGGGCAGCTCGACTCGCTAGAGAGCGGTTCTGCCCTGCCTCGCGCCCCTGAGCGCGAACGACGGCCCCCGGAGTTCCGCGGGAACCCGGGGGCCGTCGTCGGTCAGTTCCAGTCCGGCAGGGGGATTTGCTGCTCGGACTCGGGGCTTTGCTGCTCGGACTCGGAGGGTTGTGACGGCGTCGGCTCGCTCGGGCTCGGTTGGGTCGGGTCCTGCGGGGCCGTGGGGGCCGGTTGCGTCGGCGGCTGCGACGGAGCCGGAGGTGCCGGCGGCAGCGACGGGGCCGGTGGCAGCGACGGCGGGACCTCCGGCGGCGGCGGTCCTGTCGGGAGGCTGCGACCGGCCGGAGCTCCGTACCAGTAGGCCGTGGAGCTGTAGTCGCCCGGCTCGTCGTTGGCGGGGCCGTGCTCGATGCCCGCGACCAGTCCGTTCCGGAAGGACACCCCGTCGCCGACCATCAGCCGGTAGGCACCGGTGCAGTCGAACTGGCAACCGTCCTGGTTGACCTCGTGAGCGGGGTTGCCCGCCTGCGGCATGGAGAACGTGGTGCCGAACCGGAAGTACCAGCCGGACTCGTAGAAGTCCTCGGTGCCGGTGCCGTGCCAGGCCGGTTCCTGCGCGCCGTCGACGTAGAACCGCTCGTCGCCCTCCAGGTAGTTGCGCGGGTTCGACGCCGCCTGCCGTGTCGAGTGCGGCAGCACGCTGGCCTTGGTCTCGTTGAGCGGGATCTGGCCGCGCATGGTGTGCGAGACGCCGTAGAACGTGCCCGCACCGCCGGTGTCCACGAAGTTCCAGTCCTGGCCCGGAACCGTCGTGCCGCGCTTGTGCGTGGCGTGGAAGTGGCCGCTGCCCTCGTCGACTCCGCCGGGCCCGGTGATGACCTCGGCGGTGGCGCCCTCGATCGGCGCGCCCCCGGCGTTGACGATCTCCACCTTGGCGCTCTCGTTGAACGGCATCGGCCACCACGAGGTGTACCAGCCGTCCTGCC
The DNA here is from genome assembly GCF_035320975.1 of Saccharopolyspora mangrovi. Taxonomy (NCBI): domain Bacteria; kingdom Bacillati; phylum Actinomycetota; class Actinomycetes; order Pseudonocardiales; family Pseudonocardiaceae; genus Saccharopolyspora; species Saccharopolyspora mangrovi. Next base: position 284,683 of record NZ_JAWLNX010000001.1, read on the forward strand.
CGGGATCGACCGAGCTCATCATGGTGCGCACGTCGTGCTCGCCGAGGCCGGTGCCGAAGAACTCCCCGATCGGTGCGTCCACTGTGGTCTTGCCGTCGAAGGTGATGCGCAGCCGCGCGTTCTCCAGCATCGCGTCCGAGGCGGCCACCTGCTCCGGCGGGATCGCGTACCGGCCGAGCAGCTTCGAGCGCTCGAACACCGGGTTGTCGATCTGGTAGTCGTGCGCACTCTCCTCGCCCGGGTGACCGGGGCCGAGGTCGAGCACGTCGGTGCGCACCCACTCGCCGTTGACCAGGCTCTGCACGTCGTAGCGGAACTCGTTGACGTCCAGCGAGGACGAGACGAACCGGTTCTCGACGTCGATCGACGACTGCCCGGCGGTGAGCTCGGCGGGCACGTCGTGCGACTGCACGCCCCACTGGCCGGGAGCCGCCGCTCCGCTGCGCCACTCGCCGAGGACCTGGCCGTTGACCGCGAAGCTCGCGACCTGGTCGGCGACCTGCGGGTCGAACCGCCGGATCACGCGGACGCCCTGGTTGTTCGGGTCCACCCGCATCCGGAACCGGCTGCCGCCGCCCTGCCCGAAGGCCATGCCGTCGTCGACGACCTGCGGTGCCGCGGAAACCTGCGGCAGGCGCACCCGCAGCCGGTTGATCCGGGCGGGCCCGGCCACCTCGGCGGCGGTGTGCGCGCCACCGGGGCCCACGTTGAAGTCGCTGCGCACCGGGGTTCCGTCGGCGGCGTTCTTCGGGTCCGCCACGCCGAACCCCCGGAGCTTGGACAGCACGTCGGTGGCCGGGTCGGCGGGGTCGAAGGTCTCCACGCCTTCCGCGTCGGGGAAGGTCCGGTAGTTGACGTGGTAGAAGTGCGGGTTGTTGCGCACGGTCACGCGCATCGATTCGCGGAACGGCATCGGCACCTTGCTGACCACGCCGCCCGCGGCGTCGTCGGCGTTGCCGACCAGCGGCCACGCGAAGGGCGCGCCGAGCTTGCCGCTGACCACGTCGATGAACGGCGCGTCGAGGACGGTGCGGCCGTCGAGCTCGACGACGATGTTGCCGGTCGCGGTGACGTCACCCCCCGGCTCGCGGGTGCTCCACAGACCGGAGATCTCGCCCGGACCGGTGTGCTCGGCGATCACGCAGCCCTGCTCGGATTCGCGCAGGCACGAGTAGGTGCCGTCGAAGCCGTCGTTGTTCCCGCCGGACCGGTCGTAGCTGGAGAACTGCCGGGATTGCTCGTTGCCGCGCAGCCGCGGCATGCCGTCGAGGTCTCGGAAGGAGTCCCAGCCGACCTGGCCCTTGCTGGGCGGTGCCGGTTGCTGGGCGTGGGCTCGGACGCTCGCGAACCCGGCGTCGGCGACCACCGCGGCAGCGGCGAGCGAGAAGACACCCAGGTAGGCGGTGAGCCGGCGGGACCGCCGGCGGGCGTCGCTGCGCGACGGTGCGGAGCGTTCTGTCATCGTGGTCGCCCTCCCGTGCGGACAGCACTGTCCACAGCAGACAGTGCTGCCGCTGATTCCGGTTCCGGTGAAACGTGATGCGCTCTAATTAGGTGGTTTCCAACCGACGCGGACCCGGCAAGATCTCAAAGCGCGATCTAGCGCAGCGTAAGAAATGCCCTCCCGGACGGCAACCAAAAGCGGACGCGGAATAGTCTTCGATGCGCGAATTCACTCAATGAGATGATCTCTGGTGCGCAACCGTAACGACAGCCGCCAACCAGGTGTTTTTGGTTGTCAGGCAGTGAAATTCAGCTGATCCGCTGGTGGATCGAACCAGTTCCGCAGCATTGGCGCAGCGCGAAAACGCCGCAGCGCTGACAACGAGCGCTGCGGCGGGATTCGAGCGAAGTGGAACGCGGGGCTCTCCGATCAGCGGGAAAAGACCGGCTTTCGCGTCTCTAACCCTGGTTGAGCCGGGTGTAGACCTCGGCCGCGTTGTCCTTCGTGATCAGTTCGGTCCCAAGGGTCTGCGACTTGGGCACCTCCTGGCAGTCGACGAGCAGCTTCTTGGCCGCCTCGACCGCTTCCGCGCCCCCGGTCGGGTAGAGGTTGGTGGCCTGCAGGCGGCCCTCCTCCACGGCCTTGATGCCGCCGGAGGGGATCGGGAGCCCGTCTATGCCCACGAACTTCAGGTCCGGGCGGTTGGCGGCTTGGGCGGCCAGCCAGGCGCCTTCGGCCATCGGGTCGTTCTGCGAGTACACGGCCTGGATGTCCGGGTGGGCCTTGAGCAGCGCGTCCATCTTCTGCTGGCCGACCGAGCGCTCCCACTCGCCGTCGGCGGTGGCCACGATCTCGATCTTCGAGCCCGCGATGCCCTGCTTGAAGCCCTCTTCCCGCTCAGCCGCCGGGGTCGAGCCGGACAGGCCCTTGATCTGCACGATCTTGCCGCCCTGCGGCAGCAGCGTGTTCTTGAAGAACTCGCCCGCCTGCTTGCCGATGGCGACGTTGTCCGCGCCGATGTAGGAGGTGTAGGCGTCGCCGTCGACCTTGCGGTCCAGCACCACCACCGGGATGCCCTGGTTGTAGGCCTTGCGGACCACGTCGGTCAGCGGCGCGGCCTCGTTCGGCGAGATCATCAGCAGGTCGACCTTCTTGGTCATGAAGTTCTCGACGTCGGTGACCTGCTTGGAGTTGTCCTTCGCCGCGTCGGAGAACTGCACCTCCTCGAACTGCGGGACCTTCTGCGCGGCCTTGCGGATGTCGTCGTCCATCCGCACCCGGTAGGGCTCGGCGAGGTTCGCCTGGCTCATCCCGATCGTGTACTTGCCGTTGGGCCCCTTGCAGTTCTGCGTCGGGTTCTGCGGCTGGACCTGGCCGGTGTTCTCGCTGGTGGTCCCGCAACCGGCGGCGGCGAACGCGACCGCGGCGCACGTGATGGCGACCAAGGACTTCGTTGTCTTGCGCATCGTGCTCCCTTCGGGGAATCTCCCTCACGCCGTGGGACGCAGGCGCTGCAGCGCCGCAGCCGCGACGATCACCAGTCCTTTGATGAGCAGTTGCAGATCGGTGTTGACGCTGTTGAGGCTCAGGATGTTGTTGAGGATGCCGAGCAGCAGAGCACCGGCGATGGTGCCGATCACCGAGCCCCGGCCACCGGCCAGGCTCGTGCCACCGACGACCACCGCGGCGATTCCGTCCAGCTCGTAGGCGGTTCCGTCGTTGGGACTGCCCGCGTTGAGCTGTCCGGCGTGCACGATTCCGGCCAGGGCGGCGCAGAACCCCGCGATGACGAAGGCGATGATCTTGACCCGGTTCACCGGCACACCCGAAAGCCGAGCCGCCTTCTCGTTTCCGCCGATCGCGTACAGGTGCCGGGAGTAGGCGCTGGAGCGCAGGAACAGGATCGCGAGCACGGCCACGGCGGCGAAGATCAGCGCCGGGATCGGCACCACGCCGCCGAAGGTCCGCTCGCCCAGCAGCGAGAACAGCATCGGGGCCTGACCCGGGCCGTCGCCGTAGGAGATCTGCACGGTCTCGCCGCCCGACCACATGCGCGCCAGTCCGCGCGCGATCTGCAGCCCGGCGAGGGTGACGATGAAGGCCTGCACCCCCAGCAGCGCCACGGCGGCGCCCTGCAGGAACCCGAAGACGATTCCGGCCAGCAGCACCACGGCAACCGTGGCCCACACGCCGTAACCGCTGTTGACCATGAGCACGGCCGAGCCGACCGCCGCCAGCCCCAGCACCGAACCGACCGACAGGTCGATCCCGCCGATGAGGATCACGAAGGTCAGCCCGATCGCGATGATGCCGATCTCGGAGACCGCGCGCACGATGTTGAACAGGTTGTCGCTGGTCAGGAACAGGATCTGGCCGTCGTTGCGGGGCGAGAAGATCACCGCCGCGATGAACACCGCGACCAGGCCGAAGAAACTCTGGAACTTGAACAGGGTCTCGACGGTGTCGGCCCGCTTGGAACGCTGCGCGGGCAGGTCCGAGGGCACGGGCCGCTGCTCCGTCTGATTGCTCAATTCGCACCTCCCCCGGTGCTCTGCCTGGTGCCGACCGCCGGCCCCGGTCGATTCCCGTCCCGCTCACCCATCGCGGCCGCCAGGAGCTCGGCTTCCCCGGCGTTCGCGGTGTCGAACTCGGCGACGCTGCGACCGGCGCGTAGCACGACCACCCGGTGGCACACCCCCACCAGCTCGGGGAGTTCCGAGGAGGCCAGCAGCACGCCGATTCCGCGACCGGCGATCTCCGAGAGCAGCTGGTAGATCTCGGCCTTCGCGCCGATGTCCACCCCCCGCGTCGGATCGTCGAGCAGCAGCAGTCTGGGCTCGGTGAGCAGCATGCGCCCGAAGACGACCTTCTGCTGGTTGCCACCGGAAAGGGTGCCCACCGCGTCGGAGATGCGGTCGAGCTTGACCTTGAGCTGCTCGACGCTGCGCTGGGTCGCGGTGAGTTCGGACTTGCGGCGCACCAGCCCGGCGACGCCGAGCCGGTCGAGCACCGAGATCACCGTGTTGGCGGTGACCGAGTGCCCGAGCACCAGCCCCGAGCTGCGCCGGTCCTCCGGGACGAAGGCGATCCCCGAACGCAGCGCACGGCGCGGACCCCTCGGCCGCACCGGTCGTCCGTCCAGGGTGACCTCGCCTTCCCACGTCCCCGGCGATCCGTCGCCGTAGAGCGTCTCCAGCAGCTCGGTCCGGCCGGCGCCGAGCAGCCCGCACAGGCCGACGATCTCGCCCCTGCGCACGGTCAGGTCGACGCCGTCGGGCTCGCGCCTGCCGACCCGCGTGCGGTGGGGGTGGACCGCGAAACCCTTGACGCGCAGCAGTTCTTCGCCGACGTCGGCGGTCCGGGAGCGGAAGCGGGTCTGCACCGAGCGGCCCACCATCGCCTCCGCGGCTTCCTCCGCGGTCATCTCCTGGGCGTCGAACTCGGCGACCTTGCAGCCGTTGCGCAGCACGGTGGCGCGGTCGGCGACCTGGCCGATCTCGTCCATCCGGTGCGAGATGTAGACGATGCCGGTGCCGGCGCGACGCATCTCGCCGATGACGGCGAACAGCCGCTCGACCTCCGTTGTGGACAGTGCGGAGGTCGGCTCGTCCATGATCAGCACCTTGGCGTCCAGCGCCAGGGCGCGGGCGATGGTGACCAGCTGCTGCTCGCCGACCCGCAGTTCGCCGACCGGGCGGTTGGGGTCGAGGTCGATCCCGGTGCGCCGCAGCAACTCCCGGGTCCGCTCGGACATCGCGCGCCGGTCGACCACGCCCAGCCGGGTGCGCGGTTCGCGTCCCAAATGGAGGTTCTCGGCGACGCTCAGCCCGGGAACCAGGTCGAGCTCCTGGTGGATCATCGCGATGCCCGCGTGCTGGGCGTCCGCCGGTTTTCCGAACTGGACCGGGTGACCCTCGATGGTGATCTGACCGGTGTGGTCGGTGATGTCGCCGGAGAGAACCTTCATCAGGGTGCTCTTGCCCGCCCCGTTCTCGCCGAGCAGGGCGTGCACCTCGCCGCCGCGAATCACGAGGTCAACGCCGTCGCAGGCGAGCACACCGCCGTAGCGCTTGCTGATGCCGGCCATGTCGACCAGCGGTTGAGCCGTGTTCATCCCGACCCCCGTCTCGTCACTCACGCAGGCGAGAAAACGATTGCTCGGACGCTAAGGTCGCCGCGTTCCCTGTGTCAAGGCTCACACGCTCGACCGGGCCACACGGCATCCATTTGGCTGCACGAAGATCACGCGGCGATCACGGCGCGTTGTGCACGACCCATCACCCGACGTGGAGTAACGAGCCCGTTCCACCAGACCGCTCTCGCACTGAGGTACTGGACCGTTACCGTTGGGGATTGTGACCGCGATCCGCGAGAGCCAGAGCGCTTCAACTACCGGTAATGGCGCGCCCGAGTGGGCTGCGCGCTCCGCGTTCAGCACCCAAGGGGTGCCGCTGTGGGGCGCCGTGTTGCTGGCTGCCGTCCCGACCGCGATCGGCACCGTGCTGGACACGCTGATCTGGAAACAACCCGGATTCATCTTCAAGACGGCCTTCTTCCTCGGTTGTCTCGCCGCGGTCCTGCTGGTGCAGCGGCGGAGCGTGTTCGGTCCGATGGTGCAGCCACCGCTAGTCCTCGGCATCGTGATGCCGGTTCTGGTGCTGCTCACCGGCGCGGGCAGCACCTCGGGCGCGGGCCTGGCCGGCAAGGCGCTGTCGGTCGCGCGTCCGCTGATCACCAGCTTCCCGATCATGGCCGGGGCCACCGCGGTCGCGCTCGGCATCGGGCTGCTCCGGATGTTCGTCACGCAGAAGGCCGAGACCGACGACGACTTCGACCTCGGGGTCGACCCGGACGCCAAGACCAAGAAGGCGCGTCCGGTCCCGCCGCCGCGCAAGAAGCCGGCCCGCGACGAGGAACCGCGCAAGCGCCCCTCCGGCGACCGCAAGCCGCGCGGTGACGCGCGCAAGCCCAGCGACGACGGTCGCGGCGGCGAGCGGCGGGCCGAGGGCAGGCAGCCCCGCGGCACCGGGCCGCGCGAAGCCCAGGGCCGCCCGAAGGGCGACGCCCCGCGGCGCGACGTGCCGCCGACCGGACGCCCCCGCCCCGCCAACGACCCGCGCGCAGGAGGGCCCCGTCCGCCGCGCCAGGGCGCCCCAGGACGGCCCAGGCCGCCGGAACCGCCACCGGGTGGCCGCCCCCGCCGCCCAGGCCGTTAGAACGCGAAAAAGCCGCCCGGCTCCGGAGTTCGGAGCCGGGCGGCTTCTTCTTGAAGCGTCAGCGCACGGACTTGGGGTTGTCCTTGTTCTCGTCGAGGTCCTTGCGGAGCTCGCGCGGGAGGGCGAAGGTGACCTTCTCGTTGGCCGTGGTGACCTCCTCGACGTCACCCCAGCCGCGCTCGGCGAGGTAGTCCAGGACCTGCAGCACCAGCACGTCCGGGACCGAGGCGCCGCTGGTGACGCCGACCGTGTCCACGCCCTCCAGCCAGGCCTCGTCGATCTGCGAGGCGTAGTCGATCAGGTGCGAGGCGGAGGCACCGGCCTGCAGCGCCACCTCGACCAGGCGCTTGGAGTTCGAGGAGTTCTGCGAGCCGACCACGATCACCAGGTCGCACTGCGGGGCCATCACCTTGACCGCCTGCTGGCGGTTGGAGGTGGCGTAGCAGATGTCGTCGCTCGGCGGCGCCTGCAGCGTCGGGAACTTCTCGGTGAGCTGGTCGACGCGCTCCATCGTCTCGTCGACGCTGAGGGTGGTCTGCGACAGCCAGACGACCTTGTTCGGGTCGCGGACCTGCACCTTGTCGACGTCCTCGGGCTTGTCCACCAGCTGCACCCGCTCGGGTGCCTCACCGGCGGTGCCCTCGACCTCCTCGTGGCCCTCGTGGCCGATCAGCAGGATGTCGTAGTCGTCGCGCGCGAAGCGGTTGACCTCCTTGTGCACCTTCGTCACCAGCGGGCAGGTGGCGTCGATGGTGCGCAGGTTGCGCTCCTCGGCCTCCTGGTGGACGGCCGGGGACACGCCGTGCGCGGAGAACACCACGAGGGCGCCCTCCGGCACCTCGTCGGTCTCGTCGACGAAGATCACGCCGCGCTCGGTCAGGGTGTCCACCACGTGCCGGTTGTGCACGATCTCCTTGCGGACGTAGACGGGCGGGCCGTAGGTCTCCAACGCCTTCTCGACGGTGATGACAGCGCGGTCGACACCCGCGCAGTACCCACGGGGCTTGGCCAGCAGGACCCGCTTGGTCCGGCCGGCGTCGTCAACGGGGTCGGTTTCGCGGTCACGGGCCTCAGGCGTGGTCGTCATGCCACCAAGGGTACGGATCCGCGCCCGCCCGCTCTGCCTCCGGTCGGTGCTCGCTGTCACTCCTTCGAGGGGCGCATTCGCGCTCCTCCGGACGCCGGTCCTGGGTCACATTCCGACCTCGAACTGATGGCCTGGCGAGCACTTCTGGGGCAGGCTGGGCGCATGTCAGAGTTCCCCCTGCCGGTGCGGGTGGCGGCCGGCCTGGCGGCGACCGCCGTCGAACAGGCCCGCTCGCTGCCCGCCACCCTCCTGGGCCTGCCCGTGACCGTGGCCAGCCAGACGCTGCAGGCGTCGATGCGCGTCCAGCAGCACATCACCGAGCTCGCGATCAAGGGCGACGAGGCGCTGTCGGTGCTGCGCACGCCCGAGGAGCAGCCGTCCTGGGCGACCTTCGACGAGGACACCATCCCCGAACCTGTCCCGGAAGCGGAGCCGCAGGAGAGCTCGCTGCTCGCCGACTACGACGAGTTGAGCCTGCCCCAGCTGCGCGGTCGCCTACGCTCGTACACCGAAGACGATCTCACCGAACTGCTCGCCCACGAGGAGCGCAACGCCCAGCGCCCGGACTACCTCCGGATGCTGCGCAACCGCCTCACCCGCCTCCGCGAGCAGTAGAAGCCGAGGAGGAACGCTGACTTCGCCGACTAGTGCGGAAGAACCGTGGCCGGTGCGGACGGTGGCGCGCAAGATCGCCGACTGGATCAACCGGCTCGGGCAGATCTGGGTAGAAGGGCAGATCACCCAGATCTCGATGCGGTCCGGCGCCCAGACGGCGTTCCTGACGCTGCGCGACACGTCCGCGGACGTGTCGTTGACCCTGACCTGCTCGTCGTCGCTGCTGCGCAAGATGGACCCGCCGCTGACCGACGGCAGCCGGGTCGTGGTGCACGGCAAGCCGACGTTCTTCGTCGGTCGCGGCACGCTGAGCCTGCGGGTCGACGAGATCCGGGCGGTCGGCATCGGTGAACTGCTGGCCCGCATCGAACGGCTCCGCCAGCTACTCAAGGCCGAGGGCCTGTTCGACCCGGCGCGCAAGCGGCCGCTGCCGTTCCTGCCGAACCGGGTCGGGCTGATCACCGGCCGCGCCTCGGCCGCCGAGCACGACGTGCTGACCAACGCGCAGCTGCGCTGGCCCGCGGTGCAGTTCGAGATCCGCAACGTCGCCGTGCAGGGCACCAGCGCGGTGCCGCAGATCCTGCCCGCGCTGGAGGAGCTCGACCGGAGGCCCGAGGTCGACGTGATCGTGCTGGCGCGCGGCGGCGGCAGCGTCGAGGACCTGCTGCCGTTCTCCGACGAGGCGCTGTGCCGCGCGGTCGCGGCCTGCAAGACCCCGGTGATCAGCGCGATCGGGCACGAACCGGACTCGCCGCTGCTCGACCACGTCGCCGATGTGCGCTGTTCCACACCCACCGGTGCCGGCAAGCGGGTGGTGCCCGACGTGGCCGAGGAGGGTCAGCGCATCCGGCAGCTGCGCGACCGGGCGCGGCGAGCGCTGCACGGCTGGGTGGATCGCGAACGCAGGCTGCTTGACCAGCTGCGCAGCCGGCCCGTGCTGGCCGACCCGCACGGGCCGCTGCAGCAGCGCTCCGAGCAGGTCGGGATGCTGCGCGAACGCTCCCGGCGGGCGATGAGCGCGGTGCTCACCGCGGAGGGGCACGCGTTGAGCGCGACTCGATCACGCTTGACGACCCTGGGCCCTGCGGCCACTCTGGCTCGTGGATACGCGATCGTGCAGCGCATCGAGGAGACCGACGAGGTCGACGGCGTGCTGCGCTCCGTCGACGACGCGCCTGCGGGCACCCGGCTGCGGGTGCGGGTCGCCGACGGCGCGGTCCACGCCGTCGTACCTGACTGACCAAGGACTTCCCACGTGCACCCGAAGCAGGAGCCCTCGTTTCTCCCCCTCACCGTGGGCGCCGCGCGCAGCGCTGAGCGGGCGGGCGCGGTCCGGCGCTGCGCCGAGGCCGCCGAGGTCACGGCCGAGGGCACGTGGGCGGCGCTGCTCGGCGGGTGCGACTCGGCGGAGCGCAAGGACCTGCCCGGACGGCTGCGCGCCCTGATCGACGCGACCTCCGGGTACGTGGGCCCCGCCTGGTGGGAGGCGTCGGCCCACCGACGTAGGGTCGCGGAGGCGCAGTTGCGCATCAACGACGCGGTGCGCGAAGGCGACGGTGCCGAGTTCGCCGAGGCGTTCGTCGGCTACGACCAGGCGATCGCCACCGCGGTGGTGTCCGTGCGAGCGAATGTGGAGAGCCCTACCCCGTGACCGAGAACCAGCAGGACGAGCACTTCGACCCGGTCGCCGAGCACCCGGAGGTCGCCGAGCTCGGGTACGAGGCCGCCCGCGACCAGCTGGCCGAGGTCGTCAAGCAGCTGGAGGCGGGCGGGTTGTCCCTGGAGGACTCGCTGGCCCTGTGGGAGAAGGGCGAAGCCCTGGCCGCGGTCTGCGAACGCCACCTCGCCGGCGCCCGGGAGCGGGTCGAACGAGCCCTCGCCTCGGTCGAAGACGACAGCTGAGACCCCCTCACCAGGCCTTTTCGAATTTCGCGCGAAGTTCGAGTCCCGAAGTTCCGACTCGAATTTCGCGCGAAATTCGAAGGTCCTCACCCGGGCGGGTGACTTGGCGGGCGCGGGGTCAGCTGACCTTGGGGGCGCTCAGCGCCGCTTCGGCGAGGGTCTTGAACTCGGCTTCGCCGCCATTTCCGGTGATCAGCAGCCGGACGCCGTCGCGCTCGGACACCCACGCCTGCTCGTCGCGAACGCCCTGGTAGCGGACCCACTGGCGGCCTCCGGCCTCGACGGTGCCCAGGGCTTGCGGCGGCAGCTTCGTCTCACCGGTGACCAGCTCCTCCTCGGCGGCGGTGGACTGCGCCAGCCGCAGGTAGTGCGCGTCCCCTGTCAGCCAGCCGACCCGGACCACCTCGGTGTGCGAGGGCAGCGTGGTGCTGTTGCTGGAGTTGGCCCGCCAGCTCGGCGGCAGCTGCGGCTCGACGACCGGGAAGTCCACACCGGCCGCCGCGTCGTGCAGCTCGGCGGGGACGTTGACCGTCGGCACCGATCCGCTGTCGACGGTCGGGCCGGTCGGGGTGAACGAGCACTGCGTGAAGAGACCGGCGACGCCGAACGAGACCAGCACCAGCGGCAGGATGGCGAACAGCATCGCCGACATCGTCCGGGGCGGGCGGGACGGAGCCGGTTGCTGGTTGCGGGGTTCAGCCACGGCACCCATGCTCTCACCGGTAGCACCGCAGCTCAGCGGGTAGGGCCAGAGGGAGTGGGCTGCCCCACGCGAGTGATCCCCGAACCCCGATGATCTGGGAAGATCGCAGCCAACATGCCTGAGCGCGGGGCCTTTTCCCGCCGGACTCGGGCGGTACCGACGATGCCTCACAACGGGGAGGGCGCGATGACGCAACGACACCCGGAAGCACCCGATCGCAACCTGGCGATGGAACTGGTCCGCGTGACCGAGGCCGCCGCGATGGCCGGTGGCCGCTGGGTCGGCCGCGGCGACAAGAACGCGGGTGACGGAGCCGCGGTGGATGCCATGCGCAAGCTCATCGGCACGGTGTCGATGCGCGGTGTGGTGGTCATCGGCGAGGGCGAGAAGGACGAAGCCCCGATGCTCTACAACGGCGAGGAGGTCGGCAACGGGGAGGGCCCGGAGGTCGACGTCGCCGTGGACCCCATCGATGGAACGACGCTGCTCAGCAAGGGCATGCCGAACGCGCTGGCGGTGCTGGCGGTGTCCGAGCGCGGCACCATGTTCGACCCGTCCGCGGTGTTCTACATGGAGAAGATGGCCGTCGGCCCGGAGGCCGCGGGCGTCATCGACATCAGCGCCCCGATCGCCGAGAACGTCCGCCGCGTGGCCAAGGCCAAGCAGGTCGACGTCTCCGACGTCACGGTGTGCGTGCTGGACCGGCCGCGCCACGAGCAGATCGTCAAGGAGGTGCGCGAGGCCGGTGCCCGCGTGCAGTTCATCTCCGACGGCGACGTGGCGGGCGCGATCGCGGCGGCCCGCCCGAACAGCGGCGTGGACATGCTGCTGGGCATCGGCGGCACCCCGGAGGGCATCATCGCGGCGTGCGCGCTGAAGTGCCTCGACGGTGAGATCCAGGGCCGGTTGTGGCCGCGCGACGACGAGGAGCGGGCGAAGCTGCGCGAGGCGGGCCACGACCCGAACCAGGTGCTGACCACTTCGGACCTGGTGCGCGGCGACAACATGTTCTTCGTGGCCACCGGCATCACCGACGGCGCGCTGCTGCGCGGCGTGCACTACCGCGCCGACCGGTGCACCACGCAGTCCATCGTGATGCGCTCGAAGTCGGGCACGACGCGCGTCGTCGACGCCTCGCACAAGCTGACCAAGCTGCGCGAGTACGCCGACGTGGACCTCGGTTCGGCTGGCGAGTAGTCGTCCCGATCGGGAAACCGGGAAAATCCCCCTGAACCGGTCTTGATCAGGGCGGTGACCTGCGGATATTCCGCTGGTCACCGCCCTTTTCACGGTCGGCCTACCACCTTCGTCGGTACGCCCGGCTGAGCGGCGCCGTTAGCGTCAGCGGCCAGCCGGCCTTCGGAGCCGGGGAACCCCGGAGGATTCGACACCCATGCGCATTCGTTCGGTTCTCATCTCCGCGGTCGCCGCGGTCAGCGCCGTGGGCGCGCTGAGCATGCCCGCCGTCGCGGCCGGTGACGACGTCGACCCGATGATCATCGGTGGTCACGACGCGACCGAGACCTACTCGTTCATGGTTTCGCTGCAGCAGCAGGGCAGCCACCTCTGCGGCGGCGCGCTGATCAAGCCGGACTGGGTGGTGACGGCCGCGCACTGCGTTCAGGGCGGCGGTGACTTCACGGTCCGCGTCGGCAGCAACGACAACACCACCGGCGGCGAGGAAGCCGCCGTGACCAAGACCCAGGTGCACGACACCGCCGACCTCGCGGTGCTGCAGCTGGACAAGCCGCTGTCCGCGGCGCCGGTCAAGATCGCCGCCGAGTCGGGCGCCACCGGCACCCCGACCCGGATCATCGGCTGGGGCCAGACCTGCCCGGAGAGCGGCTGCGGCGAGGCGCCGACGAACCTGCAGGAGCTCGACACCAGCATCGTCGACGACGCCGGCTGCACCGGCATCGACGGCGCGGGCGAGATCTGCACCGACAACCCGGGCGGCAACGCCGGCGCCTGCTACGGCGACTCGGGCGGCCCGCAGATCAAAGGCACCCAGGGCAACTGGGAGCTGATCGGCGCGACCAGCCGCTCCGGCAACGGTGACTCCACCTGCGCCACCGGCCCGTCGATCTACACCGACGTGACCGCGTTCGCCGACTGGATCAGCACCAACACCGGCAGCTGATCCCGTCCCCCGGCACGGCACCCGGCGACCCCCACGTCCCGGGTGCCGTTTCACGTCCGGGGGCGGTCCCGCCCGCTCAGCTGAGGTTCGAGGAGTGCCCCGGGAAGAGGTGGGCGTCGGGGTTGAGCTCGACGGCGATGTTGTTCACCGCCGTGGCCGCCTCGCCGAACCCGGTGGCGATCAGCTTCACCTTGCCGGGATAGGCGGCGACGTCGCCGGCCGCGTAGACCCGCTCCCGGCTGGTCCGCATCGTCGTGTCGACCAGGATGGACCGCTTCTCCAGCTCCAGGCCCCAGCCCTCGATGGGTCCGAGGTCGGCGGTGAAACCCAGTGCCGCGACCACGGTTTGGGCGGGCAGCACGCGCCGCCGGCCCTCGACGTCGATCTCGACCTCGGTGAGCCCGTCCGCCCCGCCCCGGATCTCGGCCACCTCGGCGGGGACGATCAGCGGCACGCCCAGCTCCTCGACCTTCGAGACGAGCCCGGCGTGCGCCCGGAACCTGCTCCGCCGGTGCACCAGCGTCACGCTGCGGGCCACCGGGTGCAGCGCCAGGGCCCAGTCGAACGCCGAGTCCCCGCCGCCGACGACCACCACGTCGCGCCCGGCGTGCGCGGCCAGCTCCGGAATGAAGTGCACGACGCCGCGCCCGGTCCACTCCTCACCTGCGGGCAGCGGCCGGGGGCTGAACTCGCCGATCCCGGCCGTGACCAGCACCGCCCCGGCCCGGACCTGCTCGCCCGCACCGACGTCGACCAGCAGTCCGCCGTCCACATCGGACAGGGTCACGGCGTGGCGGTCCAGCAGGTAGTGCGGGTCGTACTGGTCGGCCTGCTTGACCAGCGAATCGATCAGGTCGCGGCCGCGGACCTCGGGGAACCCCGCCACGTCGAAGATCATCTTCTCCGGGTACATCGCGGTCACCTGGCCACCGGGTTCGGGCAGCGCGTCCACCAGCGCCACCGACATCCCGCGAAACCCGGCGTAGTAGGCGGCGAACAGGCCCGTCGGACCGGCCCCCACCACCAGCAGATCGACCTCGTGCGCCATCTCGACCATCCCGTCGCCGGCTCTGTGATGCGGACCTCAGGCTAGTCGGCTGCGGCGCATGTGTCCGCTGTTCACCACCACTGCGCCGATCAGCCCATCGCGCTGCAGCGCGCGGCGGTACCTGGCGCTGCACCCCACCCCTAACTTCCCGGGAAAGGGGATCACGTCGGGGAGGGGAAACTCTGTGAAGAAGACGTCCGCAGTGCTCAGCGGCATCGCCGCACTCGCGCTCAGCGCCGGTTTCGCGCCGGCCGCGCAGGCCATCGACAACCCGGGCGCGCTGATCGTCGGCGGTCACGACGCCACCGAGTCCTACGAGTGGATGGCGTCGTTGCAGCGAGCCGGCTCGCACAGCTGCGGGGCCTCGCTGATCGACGAGCAGTGGGTGCTCACGGCCGCGCACTGCGTGGCCGACGCGAAACCGGCCGACCTCGGGTTGCGCATTGGCAGCCCGACCTGGACCAGCGGCGGCACCGAGGCCGGTGTTTCCGAGATCGTGGTGCACCCGGACTACGAGACCAACAACCCCAACGGCGACATCGCGCTGCTCAAGCTGGACCAGGCGGTGTCGGAGACGCCGATCGAGCTCGCCGACGCCTCCGGTGAGGCGGGCACCCCGTCTCGGATCATCGGCTGGGGCATGACCTGCCCGGTGCGCGGTTGCGGCGAACCGCCGGAGCAGCTGCAGGAGCTGGAGACCAACGTCGCGCCGGACGCGAACTGCACGCTGAGCTCCATCGACGGGCCCACCGAGATCTGCACCGCCAGCCAGGAACCGCTGGCCAACGCCTGCTTCGGCGACTCGGGCGGCCCGCAGCTGGAGGGCACCCCCGGCGACTGGAAGCTCACCGGCGTGACCAGCCGCCTCGGCAGCCCGGTCCCGGTGTGCGGCACGGCGCCCTCGGTCTACACCGACGCCACCGCCTACGCGGACTGGATCGCCTCCACCACCGCCTGATCACCGACGAGGCCCGCTTCCGAGCACTGGGAGCGGGCCTTGTCAGATCAGCCACCTAGATCGTTCCAGAACGGCCATTTCCCGGGGTGATGCCTGGTCAGTGGGGCGTGCCACGCTGACCCGAGCCGTTGATCGGCGGGACACTTCGAACATGGCTGAAACCCAATACCGGATCGAACACGACACGATGGGCGAGGTTCGGGTGCCCGCCGACGCCCTCTACCGGGCGCAGACCCAGCGGGCCGTGGAGAACTTCCCGATCTCCGGCCGCGGCCTGGAGCGCGCGCAGATCCGCGCGCTCGGCCTGCTCAAGGCCGCCACCGCCCGGGTCAACGGGCGGCTGGGCGTGCTCGACGCCGACGTCGCCGAGGCCATCGCCCGCGCCGCGGACGAGGTCGCCGAGGGCGCGCACGACGACCACTTCCCGATCGACGTCTTCCAGACCGGCTCGGGCACCTCGTCGAACATGAACGCCAACGAGGTCATCGCGACCCTGGCCTCCCGCGCGCTCGGCCGCGACGTGCACCCGAACGACCACGTCAACGCCTCGCAGTCGTCCAACGACACGTTCCCGACGACGATTCACGTGGCTGCCACCGAGGCCGTGCTGGCCGACGTGATCCCGGCGCTGGAGCACCTCGCGACCACCATCGAGGACCGGGCGAAGGACTGGACCGAGGTCGTCAAGTCCGGCCGCACGCACCTGATGGACGCCGTGCCGATCACCCTCGCCCAGGAAGCGGGCGCGTGGGCCTCGCAGGTCCGCTACGGGGTCGAGCGGCTGCGCACCGGTCTGCCTCGGCTGGGCGAGCTGCCCATCGGCGGCACCGCCGTGGGCTCGGGCCTCAACGCGCCGGAGGGCTTCGGCCAGGCCGTCGCCGAAGAGCTGGCTCGGGTGACCGGGCTGCCGCTGACCGAGGCCCGCGACCACTTCGAGGCCCAGGCCGCGCAGGACTCCGTCGTGGAGACCTCCGGCCACCTGCGCACCGTGGCGGTCAGCCTCACCAAGATCGCCAACGACCTGCGCTGGCTGGGCTCCGGCCCGCGCACCGGCCTGGCCGAGCTGGCGCTGCCGGACCTGCAGCCGGGCTCGTCGATCATGCCCGGCAAGGTCAACCCGGTGATCCCGGAGGCGACGCTGCAGGTCGTCGCCCAGGTCATCGGCAACGACGCGGCCGTGGCCTTCGCCGGTTCGCAGGGCAACTTCCAGCTCAACGTGATGCTGCCGGTCATCGCCCGCAACGTGCTGGAATCGGCGCGGCTGCTCTCGGCGGTGTCGCGGCTGCTGGCCGACAAGGTCTTCGCCGACGTGCAGGTCAACACCGAGCAGGCCCGCGCCTACGCGGAGGGCTCGCCGTCGATCGTCACGCCGCTCAACCGCCACATCGGCTACGAGGAGGCCGCAGCGGTCGCCAAGCAGGCCCTCAAGGAGCGCAAGACGATCCGCGAGGTCGTCCTGGAACGGGGCCACGTCGACGACGGCAAGCTGACGATCGAGCAGCTCGACGAGGCCCTCGACGTCCTCCGCATGGCCAACGGCGGCTGAAACGTCGCCGGAGTGTCAGGGGTGGGCGCAGCATGGGGTTCATGGTGCTGCTCTCGGACGTCGTCGCGGTCTCCGCGGAGGTCGCGGCGACGTCGTCCCGCAAGGCGAAGACAACCGCCCTCGCAGGCCTGCTCCGGCGGCTGGAACCGCAGGAGGTCGCGACCGCGACCGCCCTGCTGGCCGGGGAGCTCCCCGGCGGGCGCGCCGGAGTCGGCTGGTCCACGCTGGCATCGCTGCAGGTCGCACCGGCGTCCGAACCGACGCTGGGTATCGGTGACGTGGACGCGGCGATCGGCGAGTTGCGCGCGATCAGCGGTTCCGGGTCCGGTCAGCGCAGGACTGCAGCGCTCACCGCGCTGCTGGGCCGGGCCACCGAGGGCGAGCAGTGGTTCCTCGTGCGCCTCTTCGGCGGCGAGCTCCGGCAGGGCGCGCTGGAAGGCGTGATGGTCGAGGCCATCGCCTCCGCCGCGGAGGTGCGAACGGAGTCGGTGCGCCGCGCGTTCATGCTCTCCGGGAGGCTCCCGGCGACCGCCGGGGCGGCGCTGAGCGGCGGCGAGCCCGCGCTCGCCGAGTTCCACCTGGAACTCGGCCGCCCGATCCGCCCGATGCTGGCCTCACCAGCCGAAACGCTCGACGCCGCGCTGTCCGAGTCCGACGGGTGCAGCGTCGAGTACAAGCTCGACGGCGCCCGCATCCAGGTGCACCGCGACGGCGACGAGGTGCACGTCTACACCCGCACGCTGCGCGAGATCACCCGCAACGTCGGCGAGCTCGTGGAGCTGGTGCGCGGCCTGGACTGCCGCTCGGTGGTGCTCGACGGCGAGACCCTGGCGCTCGACGACGCCGGACGTCCCCGCCCGTTCCAGGAGACGATGGCCCGCTTCGGCGCCCAGGAGCAGCGCGCCGAACTGCTGCACCCGTACTTCTTCGACTGCCTGCACCTGGACGGCACCGACCTGCTCGACCTGCCGCTGCGCGACCGGCTGAAGGCGCTGGAGCAGGTCGCGGGCGAGCACCGGATCCCCGGCGTGCTCCGACCCACCCCGGACAACGCGGCCGCGCTGTTCGACGAGGCGCTGGCCCACGGCCACGAGGGCGTGGTCGTCAAGGACCTCACCTCGCCGTACGCGGCGGGCCGGCGCGGCAAGGCGTGGCGCAAGGTCAAGCCCGAGCACACCCTCGACCTGGTGGTGCTGGCCGCGGAGTGGGGGCACGGCCGCCGCAGCGGCTACCTCTCCAACCTGCACCTCGGCGCCCGCGACCCGGACGGCGGACCGCCGATCATGGTCGGCAAGACCTTCAAGGGCCTCACCGACGAGCTGCTGGCCTGGCAGACCACCGAGTTCCAGCAGCGCGCCACCGGCGGGGACAGCTGGACCGTGCACGTCGTGCCGGAACTGGTGGTGGAGATCGAGCTCGATGGGGTGCAGACGAGCAGCCGCTACCCCGGCGGTGTCGCGCTGCGGTTCGCACGGGTGCTGCGCTACCGGCCGGACAAGGAGGCAGCCGAGGCCGACACCATCGAGGCGGTTCGCGGCATGCTCCGCGGCGGGTGAGATCCTGTGCGCATGAGCAGCGAGGACCTCGAACCCGTCGGTTCGATCGACATCGGCCCGGGCACCATCGACCCGCGCGAATTCCAGCAGCGCGCCGCCTCCGTGGAACTCGACCACTACGTCGCGGTGCTCCTGCTGGAAGCCGAGTCGGAGGGGCAGCCGCCGCTCTACGAGGAGTCGTTCGTCCTGCTCACGGCCGAGTCCCAGGAGGAGGCGGCCGAGAAGGCGCGGGAGTGCGGCAAGCAGCAGGAGACCAGCTACGAGGACGAGAACCACCGGCCGGTCACCTGGAAGCTCAAGCAGATCGTCGAGGTCAAGCCCCTCGAAGACGCCACCTTCGACGACGGCTCTGAGCTCTACAGCCGCTTCTTCCGCAACTACGAGGCGTACGAATCGCTCAAACCACTCGACGAGGATGACGTCTGAGCGCCACCCGGCACGTATCGTGGTGAGACGTGCAGTTCTTGAACGGGCAGCAGCCCTCTACCGACCTGACCTACGACGACGTCTTCCTGGCGCCCCGGCGCTCCGGAGTCGAGTCGCGATTCGACGTCGACCTGGCGACCAGTGACGGGACCGGCGCGACGCTGCCGATCGTGGTCGCGAACATGACCGCGGTGGCCGGCCGGCGGATGGCCGAAACGGTCGCGCGGCGCGGTGGCCTGGTGGTCCTGCCGCAGGACGTCGACCCGGCCGCCGTGTCCGAGATCGTGTCCTGGGTGAAGACCCGGCACCCGCTGTGGGACACGCCGCTGGCCTTGCACGCCGACGACGCCGTCGCCGACGCCCTCAACCTGCTGCCCAAGCGAGCGCACGGCGCGCTCGTGGTGGTCGACGACGAGGACAAGCCGCTCGGCGTCGTCGACGAGGCCGCTTGCACCGGGGTGGACCGGTTCGCGCGGGTCGGCGAGGTCGCCGACGCCCACCCGGTCGTGCTGCCGCTGGAGACCGACTCGCGCGAGGTCTTCGAGCAGCTGCACAAGCAGGGCCGCAGCGTGGCGATCGCGGTCGACGCCGAAGGCCTGCTCGCCGGGATCATGACCAAGAAGGGCGCCCTCCGCGCCGCCATCTACACCCCGGCCCTCGACGACGCGGGGCGCCTGCGCGTGGCCGCCGCGATCGGCGTGAACGGCGACGTCGCCGCCAAGGCCTCCGCGCTGCTCGCGGCCGGGGTGGACACGCTGGTCGTGGACACCGCGCACGGCCACCAGGAGAAGATGGTCGCCGCGCTCAAGGCCATCCGCTCCGCGAGCCCGACCGTTCCGGTCGTCGCCGGCAACGTGGTGACCGCCGAAGGCGTGCGCGACCTGGTCGACGCCGGTGCCGACGTGGTCAAGGTCGGTGTCGGGCCGGGCGCGATGTGCACGACGCGGATGATGACCGGCGTCGGCCGCCCGCAGTTCTCCGCCGTCGCCGAGTGCGCGGCCGAGGCCCGCAGGCTCGGCAAGCACGTGTGGGCCGACGGCGGCGTCCGCCACCCGCGCGACGTGGCGCTGGCGCTGGCCGCCGGCGCCTCGTCGGTGATGGTCGGATCGTGGTTCGCCGGCACCTACGAGTCCCCCGGCGACCTGCAGCGCGACGAGCACGGCCGCGCCTACAAGGAGTCCTTCGGCATGGCCTCCAAGCGCGCCGTCTCGGCCCGGACCCGCACCGACAGCGCCTACGACCAGGCGCGCAAGGGCCTGTTCGAGGAGGGCATCTCCAGCTCCCGGATGCGGATCGACCCGCAGAACCCGGGCGTGGAGGACCTCCTGGACCAGATCACCTCGGGCGTGCGCTCCTCCTGCACCTACGCGGGCGCGCACACCCTCGAGGAGTTCCACGAGCGCGCCCTGGTCGGCATCCAGTCGGCCGCGGGCTTCGCCGAGGGCCGCCCGCTGCCGTCCGGCTGGTGACGTTCGGGTGAGACGGGGAGGGCGCCTCGGGCGGAGGCGCCCTCCCCGCGCCCACGTCAGGGGGTGTGCTCGCCCTCCAGGAGCTCGGTGACCAGGGCCGCGATCGGGCTGCGCTCCGATCGGGTCAGGGTCACGTGGGCGAACAGCGGGTGGCCCTTGAGCTTCTCGATGACCGCCGCGATGCCGTCGTGGCGCCCCACCCTCAGGTTGTCCCGCTGCGCGACGTCGTGGGTGAGCACCACCCGCGAGTTCGCGCCGAGCCGCGAGAGCACCGTCAGCAGCACGTTGCGCTCCAGCGACTGGGCCTCGTCGACGATGACGAAGGCGTCGTGCAGCGAACGGCCGCGGATGTGGGTCAGCGGCAGCACCTCGAGCATGCCGCGATCCATGATCTCCTCGAGCACGTTCTCGCTGGCGTGCGCGCCGAGCGTGTCGAACACGGCCTGCGCCCAGGGCGCCATCTTCTCGCCCTCGGTGCCCGGCAGGTAGCCGAGTTCCTGCCCGCCGACCGCGTAGACCGGCCGGAACACCACGACCTTGCGGTGCTGCTGGCGTTCCAGCACCGATTCCAGGCCCGCGCACAGCGCCAGCGCCGACTTGCCGGTACCGGCCCGGCCGCCGAGCGAGATGATCCCGACCTCGGGATCCATCAGCAGCTCCAGCGCGATCCGCTGCTCCGCGGAACGCCCGTGCAGCCCGAAGACCTCGCGATCGCCGCGGACCAGCTTGACCTGCTTGTCGGCGGTGACCCGGCCGAGCGCGCTCTGCTGCCCGGCCAGCATCCGCACGCCGGTGTTCGGCGGCAGGTCGATGGCCTCCTCCAGGTCGGCGATGCCGTCCTTGAACAGCGAGTCCACCGACTCCGAACCGACGTCGATGTCCGCCATGCCGCTCCAGCCCGACGAGACCACGTCCTGAGCGCGGTACTCCTCGGCGGCCAGGTTCACCGACGCCGCCTTGACCCGCAGAGGCATGTCCTTGGTGACCAGCACGACCTCACGGCCTTCGGCGGAGAGGTTCAGCGAGCAGGCCAGGATGCGGGAATCGTTGGAGTCCGTGCGGAAGCCCGGCGGGAGCACCGACGGGTCGGAGTGGTTCAGCTCCACGTGGACGTTGCCGCCCTCGGAGTTGACCAGCACCGGGTGGTCCAGTCTGCCGTGCTTGATCCGGAGATCGTCGAGCACGCGCAGGGCCTCGCGGGCGAACCAGCCGAGTTCGGGGTGGTGGCGCTTCCCCTCCAACTCGGAGATGACCACCACCGGGAGCACCACGTCGTGCTCGGCGAAACGGGCCATCGCCCACGGGTCGGACAGCAGGACCGAAGTGTCCAGGACGTAGGTGCGGACCTCGTAGTCACCGCCAGGTGCGGCGGTGTGCGCGGGCTCGTCGCTGCGGACGGCGGTGTGCGCCTGAGGCTGGGAACGTCGTGCGGTCACGGCTACTCCCTCGCGGACGTGCCGAACACGCCCGCTCGTCGGTGGGCCGGGCCTGCCCCGTCGAGCTCCGGCTGGACCGTCCGGTCCACCGACACCGCGCGAAGGCCGGGCACCGACCCCCTCCGCGACCAAGGTGGACGTGTGAACGTCCCTCCAGCCAACAGCCACGATCAGGGCCTCCCGGACGGGCCGCGTTCGGACGTGCAGGAGAACGGCCCGTCACCGCGAACGCTACCTGCGTGATCGCATTTCGGCAGACAGCCACTTAGGTGATTCGAACCATTCCCGCGCTCACCGCGCGCGACTACCCGTTTTCGCAGGTCAGATGGTTAATAGAAGGTTTCCAGACGATTCGTCAGCAGGTCAGGAGACGTCCGGGGACTCCGACCGGATCGAACGGAATTCAACACTCCCGGTTATCGTTGCTGCTCTTTCCGGGTGAATTTCGATCGTGAGCACGTGCCGCGATCTCCGCGCGGACGACCTCTGGTAGGGGAACTTCGTCAAGCCTTCGGCGGTAACGATCAGCGCTCGATGTGCCGCCCGGGCTGATCGCCGGCGGCCGACCCGGAAGCCGGCACCGGCGGCTGTGGCGCCACCCCGGAGGCTGACCGATTCTCACGAATTCCGTCGCACCGAAAAGTGCTGGGCCTTTTCGGCGGTTACTCGCGAGAACATGAGGGTTTCCGATCAAGATACACACAATGGTGGTATTCGAGTGTCGCGTTCCGCAGCCCCTGGATACGTTTCGAACCAGGTGCTTCACTCGCTTCGGAAATCACTCGTCCGGGCAGAAGCACGCACTTGCTCAACTCATCTGACAAGGAGCAACGCTGTGCTGAAGAAAGCAGTGATTGTCGCCGGTGCTGCCGCCGGCCTGCTGGCCCTGGCACCCTTGGCCAACGCCGACAGCTCGGACAACGACGGCATCAACGTCCTCAACGACAACAACGTCAGCGCCGTCCCGATCCAGCTGTGCGGCAACAACGTCGCGGCCCTGGGCGCCACGGTTCCGATCGCCTCGCCCAACTCCAGCCAGTGCGTGAACGCCCCGATCGTCGATCACCCGCTCGGCCGCTGAGGTCCGCACCGCACGAGGAGGAGCGCCGGGGAGGAACCCGGCGCTCCTTTTCGTGCGCCCGCAAATTCCGGCCCCTACCAGTGATTAGTGGATTCGCCTTCACACAATGGTGTTACGGAATTTTGGTCAACCGCGCGTTCGCTGTAGTTTGCGTCCGGAACACACCACACTCGGTCTCCCATCCGGGCTTTGTACAGAGTCCGTTGGTGTGAACTCCGAATCCCGCGGAATTCCAAAAGGAGAGTGACCCAAGTGCTGAAGAAGGCAGTGATTGTCGCCGGTGCCGCCGCCGGTCTGCTGGCCCTGGCGCCCGTCGCCAACGCCGACAGCTCGGACAACGACGGCGTGAACCTGCTCAACGACAACAACCTCAGCGTCCTGCCGGTGCAGGCCTGCGGCAACAACGTCGCCGTGCTGGGCGCGGTCGTGCCGCTGCTGTCCCCGCAGGCCAGCGAGTGCGTCAACGCCCCGATCGTGGACCACCCGTCCGCCGGCTGAGCGAGCTGATCGCATCCGAAGAGGCCAGGTCGGCAACGACCTGGCCTCTTCGCGCGTTCGGGGTCAGCGGCCCATGCGGCGGTGCCGGACCGCGTAGTCGCGCAGCGCGCGCAGGAAGTCGACCCGGCGGAACTCCGGCCAGTAGGCCTCGGTGAACCAGAACTCCGAGTGCGCCGACTGCCAGAGCATGAACCCGGACAACCGCTGCTCGCCCGAGGTGCGGATGAGCAGG
Organism: Saccharopolyspora mangrovi; assembly: GCF_035320975.1. Taxonomy (NCBI): domain Bacteria; kingdom Bacillati; phylum Actinomycetota; class Actinomycetes; order Pseudonocardiales; family Pseudonocardiaceae; genus Saccharopolyspora; species Saccharopolyspora mangrovi. The sequence continues at coordinate 308,040 of NZ_JAWLNX010000001.1, forward strand.
TCCGGGTCCGGCTGGCCGGAGGTGTAGAGGTGCTCGGCGATGTGGTCGACCGTGAGCACCTCGGCGAGCTCCTCGATCGTGGTACCGGCCTCGGCGTGCTGCTGGAGCAGCTTGCGGACGGCGTCGGCGATCTCGCGCCGGCCGCCGTAGCCGACCGCGACGTTGACCTGCATCCCGGTCCGGCCCTTGGTCCGCAGCGCACCGGCCGTCAGCCGGGCGGCGGTCTCGGTGGGCAGCACGTCCAGCGCGCCCACGATCCGCACCCGCCACGACTTGCCGGGGCTGGTGAGCTCGTCGACGACCCCGGCGATGATCTCCATCAGGGCGTTGAGCTCTTCGTCGCTGCGGTTGAGGTTGTCGGTGGACAGCAGCCACAGGGTGGCCACCTCGACCTGAGCTTCCTCGCACCAGCTGAGCATCTCCGCGATCTTGCGCGCGCCCGCCCGGTGCCCGTGCGCCGCGTCCAGACCGGCTTCTTTGGCCCATCTGCGATTGCCGTCCAGGATGACGCCGACGTGCCGGGGATGCTGCAGCCCATCGAGCTTCCGGCTGAGCCGTCGCTCGTAGACCGAGTACATGAGTTCTTTCAACCGAACCTTGAGCGCCACGCCAGATGAGAGTACGCGGACTCGGATGAGCATCAGCGCCGAGCCCACGCGGCGGAACCCGCGGCGGCATCCCGTCTGCAACACACATCACAGCGCGCGAAACCTACGGTCCCGTAACCTTTGTGGCGTGACCAACGCGCTCTCTTCCCGAGTTCCGAACGCGATCGTCAAGCCGCGGATGCGCGGCTGGATCCACTTCTGGTCGCTGCTGGCGTTCGTCGCCGCCGGCACGACGCTCATCTCGCTGGCCGCATCGACGGTGTCGGCCGAGGCAGCGCTGGGCACCTCGATCTACTCGGTGACCGTGCTCGGCCTGTTCGGGGTGAGCGCCCTCTACCACCGCAAGACCTGGAAGTCGGTCGGCGCGCGCACCTGGATGCGGCGGCTCGACCACTCGATGATCTTCCTGTTCATCGCGGGCACCTACACGCCGCTGGCGATGATCGCGATGCAGCCGACGACCGGTGCGGTGGTGCTCGCCGTGGTGTGGGCGGGTGCGCTCGGTGGCGTGGTCCTGAAGCTGGCCTGGCCGAATGCACCGCGCTGGGTCGGCGTCCCCGTCTACATCGCGCTGGGCTGGGTGGCCGTGTTCGTGCTGCCGGACCTGCTGCACAACGCTGGTGTGGCGGTGCTGGTGCTGCTGATCGTCGGCGGTGCGCTGTACACGGCGGGCGCGATCTTCTACGCCACCCGCTGGCCGGACCCGTGGCCGAAGACCTTCGGCTACCACGAGTTCTTCCACTCGACGGTGACCGCGGCCGCCATCTGCCACCACGTGGCGATCTGGCTCGCGCTCTACTACGCCTGAGCGAGGTTCTCGACCAGGTCGTGAGCGCTGGTGACCGGGCGGTCGCAGACGTAGCCGTGGCAGACGTAGGCGGCCGCCGCGCCGTTGACCAGGGGGCGGTCGGCCAGGAGGGGGACGCCGGCCGCTTCCGGCGCCGACCCGACCACGACCGTCCCGCCCGGGGCCCGGTGGTGGGCCACCGCGAGGAGCTCGGCGCGTGAGGCCTCGTCCGGGCCCACGACGGCGATCTGCAGCGGTCCCTGCGCGCGGGCCTCGGCCACGGTCAGCCAGTGGCCGGCGAAGCGCGGAGCGCGCTGGGCCAGCAGGCCCGCGCGGGACAGCGCCTGCTCGGCGGCCGCCCGGTAGCGGCTCGTGGCCTCCGGCCCGACCAGCGCCGACGCGGTGAGCAGCGCGGAGGTCAGGGCGGCGGCACCGGACGGGCTGGCGTTGTCGGTGGGGTCCGAGGGCCTGCGCACCAGCGCCTCGGCGTCGGCGGCGGTGTCGTGGAACATGCCCGGGTGCTCGGTGTCGGCGAACTGCTCCAGCGCGACGTCGAGGAGTTGGCAGGCGGCGGTCAGCCAGCGCGGATCGGCGGTGGCCTGGTGCAGCGACAGCAGCCCGTCGGCGAAGCAGGCGTAGTCCTCCAGCACGCCGGCGGCGGTGCCCGCGATGCCGTTCCGGGAGGTCCGCAGCAACCTGCCGTCGACCAGGTGCTTGGCCAGCAGCAGCTCGGCGGCACCGGCGGCGGCCTCGATCCAGGACGGCTCCTCCAGGGCGGTCGCGGCCTCCACCAGCGCGGTGATGGCCAAGCCGTTCCACGCCGTGACGACCTTGTCGTCCTCGCCCGGCTGCGGACGCTGCTCCCGCGCCGCCAGCAGGCTCTCCCGCACCCGCGCCCACCGGGCCGGATCGTTGGGGTCGCGCGGCAGCTGGAGCGTCGAGGCGCCGTCCTCGAAGGTCCCGTCCGGGGTCACGACCAGCAGCGACGCCGCCCAGTCGCCGTCGGATTCCCCCAGCACCTCGCGCAGCTGGTCGGGCGTCCACACGTAGGTCAGGCCCTCGACGCCCTCGGTGTCGGCGTCGAGCGAGGCGGCGAAACCGCCCTCGGGGGTGCGCAGGTCGCGCAGCAGGAACCCGGCGGTCTCGCGGGCGACCCGCGCGCCCAGGTCGTCGCCGAGCCGGCCCAGGTGCGCGTAGGCGCGCAGCAGCAGGGCGTTGTCGTAGAGCATCTTCTCGAAGTGCGGCACCACCCAGGCGGCGTCGACGCTGTAGCGCGCGAACCCGCCGGCCAGCTGGTCGTAGATGCCGCCGCGCGCCATCGCCGCGCAGCAGCCGGTGGCCAGGTCCAGCGCCTGCGCGGAGCCGGTGCGCTCGTGGTGGCGCAGCAGGAACTCCAACACCATCGACGGCGGGAACTTCGGCGCGTCGCCGAAGCCGCCGTTCTGGGCGTCGGATTCGGTGCGCAGGCGACCGACGGCGCCGGTCAGCACCTCGTCGTCGAGGATCGACTCGGGCAGCGGCGAGCGCTGCTCGTTGAGCTGCTCGACGATGCGGCTCGCGGCCTTGCGCACCTCGTCACCGCGGCCTTCCCACGCCTGCGCGACCGCCGCGAGCAGCTGCTGGAACGACGGCATGCCGGGCATCGGCGCGGACGGGTAGTAGGTGCCGCAGTGGAACGGCTCACCCGCCGGGGTGAGGAAGCAGGTCATGGGCCAGCCGCCCTGGCCGGTCATGGCCTGGGTGGCCTCCATGTAGACGGCGTCGATGTCCGGGCGTTCCTCGCGGTCCACCTTGATGTTGACGAAGTGCTCGTTCATCAGCCGCGCGGTGTCGTCGTCCTCGAAGGACTCGTGCGCCATCACGTGGCACCAGTGGCACGCGGCGTAGCCGATCGACAGCAGCACCGGGACGTCGCGGCGGCGCGCCTCGGCGAACGCCTCCGGACACCACGGCCACCATTCGACCGGGTTGTCGGCGTGCTGCAGGAGGTAGGGACTCGTCGCGTCCGCAAGCCGGTTCGCCATGCCCCCAGCCTCCCATTTGGATCTTCACCACGCACCGGTGAGGCCAGGCCAGACCCGGATTACTCCGGTAATCAGGTACCTGATTACCGGAGTAATCCGGGTCTGGGGGAAGCAGAACGGGGCCACCTGGAAGACCAGGTGGCCCCGTTCGGTGCGGGTTCTACTCGGCTTTGGCGTCTGAGTCGGTCTTGGGCGCCTCGCCGGGTTCCTCGGACTCCTCCGCGCGCTTCGCGGCTTCGGCTTCAGCCCGCTTGACGTGGGCCGGGGCCGCGGCGTTGGCCTTGTCCTCGTCGAAGACCACCGGCAGCTTCTTCAGGTGCTTGGTCATCGAGCGGATCAGGAACACCACGGCGATGGCGAACACGATCAGCAGCACCAGGCCGAGCGGTGAGGACTTGCCGAAGTCCTCGCCCTGCCCGCCCGGGTCCTGCGGCGGCGGCGCCTGGGCCAGCACCAGCGCGACGGTCTCCTGGGCACTCATGCGCACACCTTCTCCTGGACGCCGTCGAACAGGTCGTCCTCCGGCAACGTGGTGTCGACCAGGGAGCGCACCAGCTCGTAGTCCTCGGTCGGCCACAGCTCGCGCTGGACGTCGCAGGAGACCGCGAACCAGCGGCTCGTCGGGTCGATCTGGGTCGCGTGGGCGCGCAACGCGTCGTCCCGCTTCTCGAAGTATTCACCGCACGGCACGCGCGTGGTGACCCGGTCGTCCGGGTCGGGGCGGTTCTGCTCGTCCCAGCGCTTGAGCCAGTCGGTCCAGGGCGATTCCTTGCCCTCGGCCAGCAGCGACTCGTGGAACAGCTGCATGCGCTTGCGGGAGAAGCCGTGCGAGTAGTACAGCTTCAGCGGCTGCCACGGCTCGCCGGTGCCCTGGTAGAGGTCCGGGTCGCCTGCGGCGTCGAAGGCCGCGACGGAGATCTCGTGGCACCGGATGTGGTCCGGGTGCGGGTAGCCGCCGTTCTCGTCGTAGGTGATCACCACGTGCGGGCGGAACTCCCGCACGACCTTGACCAGCTCGCGGGTGGACTCCTCGACCGGCACCGTGGCGAACACGCCGTCCGGCAGCGGCGGCAGCGGGTCGCCCTCCGGCAGGCCGGAGTCGACGAAGCCGAGCCACCGGTGCTGCACGCCGAGGATCTCGGCCGCCTTGGCCATCTCCTCGCGGCGCACCTCCGACAGGTTCGCCACGACCTCCGGCCGGTCCATCGCCGGGTTGAGGATGCTGCCCGCTTCACCTCCCGTGCACGTGACGACCATCACCTCGTGGCCCTCGGCCGCGTAACGCGCGGTGGTCGCGGCCCCCTTGCTGGACTCGTCGTCCGGGTGCGCGTGCACCGTCATCAGTCGCAGCTTGTCCGCCATCGCCCGCTTGTTCCTCCCGCTAGTAGCAGCATCCGCCCTGTGCACGGCTCCTCCGCGCCGACGGCCCCGCCGTCGGTCCGCTGAACGCCCCAGGGATACTCAACGTGGATGTCGTGCTCCATTGTTCCCGGTGGCGCCGACATTCCGGCCGTGACCCCTTGTGGTCCCGGCCGCAGTTCCACCGCCCGCGTCGAAAGGCCGCCGTGACGCAGCAGCAGGTCCCACCGGACCGGTACGGCTCGCGCGCTCGCAACGCGCGCACCCGTCCTGCGCTGCGCTGGGCGCTGCTCGCGGCCGTGCTGGTGGCCCTCGTGGGCGTCGCGATCGTCGGCTACCGCAACCTCGGCTCCGCTCCGATCGAAGGCAAGCAGGTGGCCTTCGAGGTGATCGACGACCACTCCGTGCGGATCACCCTCGAGGTCCAGCGGGACGAACCGCAGCGACCCGCCGATTGCGTGGTCCGCGGCCGCGCCGTGTCCGGCGAGGAGGTCGGCAGGCGCGAGGTCCTGATCCACCCGGCGGACGGCGTGAGCCGGCAGGACACTGTGCTTCGCACATCCACCCGAGCGACCATCGGGGAGGTGTACGGCTGCACTTACAACGTTCCTGAATATTTGTCCAATCACACGCGGCCAACCGGGTGAAGCCCTCCGCCGCACGTCGGGCGCGAGGAAAATCCGGCCCCTTCGGGTGCTGATTCGTGCTATCGTCGAGCGCAGCACGGCCCCCGCTGAGGGCCGTGTTTTTCCGTTACTTGGCATTGGCTGAGAAAAGGACGGAATTGCAATTTGGCTCGCGTCGAGAGCGGGCCGCAGTCGACGAGGAGTGGTGACCGTGAGCGAGACCCAGGTGACCTGGCTGACCCAGGATGCTTACGACCGGCTCAAGGGTGAGCTGGACGAGCTCGTGGCCAACCGCCCGGTGATCGCCGCGAAGATCAACGAAGCCCGCGAGGAGGGCGACCTGCGGGAGAACGGCGGGTACCACGCCGCCCGCGAGGAGCAGGGTCAGATCGAGTCTCGCATCCGCCAGCTGCAGGAGCTGCTGCGCACCGCCAAGGTCGGCGACGTGCCCACGGAGTCCGGTGTCGCCAAGCCCGGCTCGGTGCTGACCGTCCGCTACGACGGCGAGGACGAGACCGAGCAGTTCCTGCTCGCCAACCGGGAAGAGGGCGCGCACGGCGACCTCGAGGTGTACTCCCCCAGTTCCCCGCTGGGCAAGGCTCTGCTGGACGCCAAGGAGGGCGAGAGCCGGGAGTACGAGCTGCCCAACGGCGGCAACATGAAGGTCACGCTCGTCAAGGCCGAGCCCTTCAACGGCTGATCTTCCATTCCGGACTTCTTTCACGTGCAGCCGCTGGAGTTGCTGCGCGTCTTTGTTGATCTGGCTTCACCTGGCATATGCGGGTGAAACCGCCGAACGGTTTCACCGCAATTAAGAATCGATTCCGGGCTTATGCGCTCGGTCGGCGGGCGTTCCGGTTTCCGGGGCGCCCGCTCGCTTTTCCCCGGAAAGTCGGCGCAGCAGCGGGCGCACTCTCGGCGGGACCGGTGTGGACAACGCGATCGACGTCGAAGTGCGCCGAACGCCGGGGACTCCGACCACCTCGTCGATGACGCGCTGCAGGTCGTCGTTGGACCGGGCGACCATGCGCACGAACAGGTCGCCCTGACCGGTGGTGGCGTGCACCTCGCAGACCTCGTCGATGGCGGCCAGCTGGTCGGACACGGCCGTGCGATGCCCCTGGGCGATCTCCAGCACGGCGAAGGCGGTCAGCCCGTAGCCCATCGCCGCCAGGTCCAGCTCCGGCGGGAAACCCTGCAGCACACCCCGCTGGACCAGCCGATCCAGCCGCGCCTGCACGGTGCCCCGGGCGACGCCGAGCCGCCGGGAGCACTCCAGCACGCCCAGCCGCGGCTCGTCGGAGAGCAACAGAAGCAGCCGGGCGTCCAGCTCGTCGGGACCGTTGTTGGCAGCCACGCGGTGCTCCTTGCTCAGCGGCGGGCGAGGATCGTGTACCCGGCGGCTTCGAGCTGGGTGACGACGTACTCGCGGTGTTCCAGACCTCGGGTTTCCAGCGAGACCTCGACGTCGACCTCGCCGAGGGCGAGGGCGCCGGAGATCCGGGAGTGCTCGATGTCGATGACGTTGGCGTTGATCTCCCCGAGCTTGCCGAGCAGCGCCGCCAGCGAGCCGGGCCGGTCGGGCAGCCGCACGCGCAGCGACAGGTAGCGGCCGGCCGAGGTCATGCCGTGCTGGATGAGCTGGAGCAGCAGCAGCGGGTCGATGTTGCCGCCGGAGAGCACCGCAGCGGTCGGCGAGACGACCTGCTCGGGGTGTTCCAGCAGGGCCGCGACGGCGGCGACCCCGGCCGGCTCGACGACGAGCTTCGCCCGCTCCAGGCACAGCAGCAGCGCGCGGGACAACGACTCCTCGCTGACCGTGAGGACCCCATCGGCCAGCTCCGCGACGTGCGCGAACGGAACCGCGCCCGGCTCGCCCACCGCGATGCCGTCGGCCATCGTCTGCGTGTCGGTGACCGGCACGGGCTTGCCGGCGGCCAGCGACCCGGGCCAGGCGGCGGCCTGCTCTGCCTGCACCGCCAGCACCCGCACCTCGGGGCGCACGGCCTTGACCGCGGCGGCCACGCCCGCGACCAGCCCTCCTCCGCCGGTGGGCACCAGGATGGTGCGCACCTCGGGCAGCTGCTCCAGGATCTCCAGGCCGACTGTGCCCTGACCTGCGACGATGTCGGGGTGGTCGAAGGGGTGGATGAACTCGGCCCCGGTCCGCTCGGCGTGCTCCCGGGCCGCCGCGAGGGTTTCGGCGAGCACCGCGCCGCGCAGCTTGACCTCGGCGCCGTAGGCCTTGGTCGCGGCCAGCTTCGGGAGCGGCACGCGCTCCGGCATGAAGACGGTGGCCGGGATGCCCAGCAGCTGCGCCGCCAGCGCGACGCCCTGGGCGTGGTTGCCCGCGCTGGCCGCCACCACACCGGCCGCGCGCCGCTCCGCGTCGAGCCCGATCAGCCGCACGTAGGCGCCCCTGAGCTTGAACGAGCCGGTGCGCTGGAGGTTCTCGCACTTGAGGTGCACCTCGCCGCCGGTTTGCTCGCCGAGCACCCGGGAGTGCTCCATCGGGGTCCGCCGGGCCACCTCAGCGAGCAGGGCGTCCGCTTCGCGGATTCGTTCCAGGTCGACGAGCTGCATGCGGCAATCGTGCCACCGATGATCTACCGGTACTAGCGGGCAACGTTCGGTACGCTCGGTGGGCGCGACGGTCACCGAGCGCGAGACGATCGCCGACAGCACTTGCCGGGAGGGATTCATGGCGCAGCCGAGCACCGGCGTGGTGCCCCTGCTCACCGGCATGATCACGGCGGCTGCGCTGTCCGGTGCGGCTGTTCTGGCGGTGCTCAGCTCCGGGTGCGACGACCCGGGCACCTACTTCGAGCACGACGGGGTCGTGGAGCTCATCGGCGGCTGCCTGCAGCCCAGCGACCTGCCGGTCTCCCCGCGCGACCCCGCCGCCACGCCCGCCCCGGGCAGCACGGACCCGTCCCTGGCCAGGTGAGGCCCCAGCACGGGGCGAATACCGCAGTCGGGGCGAGTACCGCAGTTCTCGCCCCGACGATGGCTGCGCGGTGCGGCCGGGTCAGCCGAGGGCGGCCAGCAGGTCTTCGACCAGGTCTTCGGCCTCTTCGATGCCGACCGAGAGCCGGACCAGGTCGGCCGGGACCTGCAGCATCGAGCCCGCCGTGCTGGCGTGCGTCATCTTGCCCGGGTGCTCGATCAGCGACTCGACGCCGCCGAGGGATTCGGCGAGGGTGAACAGCCGCGTGCGGGCGCAGACGTCCAGGGCGGCCTGCTCGCCGTCGGCGTGGATGAACGAGACCATGCCGCCGAAGTGCTTCATCTGCTTGGCCGCGACCTCGTGCCCCGGGTGGTCCGGCAGGCCCGGGTAGAGGACCTTGGCGACCTTCGGGTGGCCGTTGAGCGCTGCGACGATCCGCTCGGCGTTCGCGCTGTGCCGCTCCATCCGCACCGCGAGCGTCTTGAGGCCGCGCATGGTCAGGAACGCGTCGAACGGACCGGGCACCGCGCCCGCGCCGTTCTGCAGGAACGCCAGCTGCTCGGCCAGCTCGTCGTCGGAGGTGACCACCGCGCCGCCGACGACGTCGGAGTGCCCGCCGAGGTACTTGGTCGTCGAGTGGACCACCGCGGTCGCGCCCAGTTCCAGCGGCTGCTGCAGGAACGGCGAGGCGAAGGTGTTGTCCACGACCAGCTTCACGCCCGCGTCGGCCGAAACCTGCGCCAGCGCGGCGATGTCGCCGATGTTGAGCAGCGGGTTGGTGGGCGTCTCCAGCCACACCAGCTTGGTGTTGTCCTGGATCGCCGCGCGCACCGCGTCCACGTCGGACACCGGGGCGGGCGTGTAGGAGATGCCCCAGCCGGTGAGCACCTTGTCGATCAGCCGGAACGTGCCGCCGTAGGCGTCGTCCGGGATCACCAGGTGGTCACCCGGGCGCAGCACCGACCGCAGCACGGCGTCGGTGGCCGCCATCCCGGAGGCGTAGGCGCGCGCGTGCCTGCCGTTCTCCAGCTCGGCCAGGCAGCGCTCCAGCGCGGTCCGGGTCGGGTTGCCGGTGCGGGAGTACTCGTAGCCCGAGCGCATCTCCCCGACGCCGTCCTGCGCGTAGGTCGAGGTCGCGTGGATGGGCACGATCACCGAACCGGTCGTCGGGTCTGCCTCCTGGCCCGCGTGAATCGCGCGGGTGGCGAAGCCGTCACTCATGTGGAGCAGCGTATTACTCCGGCCCCGATCCGCCGATTCGGGCTCGCGAAGCGAAGTGCCCCCGGCCTGGGCAGGCCGGGGGCACTCGGTCGTTTTCGCGTCAGCTCACCACTGCGGCGGCTGCGGCGGCTGGCCGGGCTGCTGCGGGTAGCCGCCCTGCTGGGGGTAACCACCCTGCTGCGGGTAGCCCTGCGGGGGCTGCTGGCCGAACTGCTGCGGCTGCTGGCCGAAGCCCTGCTGCTGGCCGAACTGCTGCGGCTGACCGGGCTGGCCGAACTGCTGCTGCGGCTGCTGCTGGCCGAAGCCGCCCTGCGGCTGCTGCTGGCCGAAGCCGCCCTGCGGCTGCTGGCCGTAGCCACCGACCTGCGCGGCCTGCGCGCCGGAACCGGCGTTGGCCCACTCGCGGACGGCGGGCAGGAACGCCAGCACGGCGAGCGCGATGCCGAACAGGACACCCAACCAACCGGAGATGCCGCTCGGCATCATGATCAGCTGGATGACGGCGACGATGACGCCCACGGCGGCGGCGCCACCGATCATCAGCGCGCCGAGGGCACGCCGCTTCAGCAGCAGGACACCACCGACCACGTAGGAGATGGCCAGCAGCATGCTGACCACGACCAAGACGTACATCAAGCCCACCGGCGGGACGTCGACGCCGAGCTCCTCGGCCTGCGAGGACATCGCCGACAGCGCCGCGAGACCTGCGAAGCTCAGGAACCCGCCGATGATCCCCAGACCACCGAAGACGATGCCCAGGATCGCGCACAGCTTCGCCAGCCCCGGGTTGCCCGGCTCGCTCTGGCCCGGGTAGCCGCCGGCCTGCGGAGGCGGGAAACCGCCCTGGGCCTGCGGGGCCGGGAAGCCGCTGCTGGGAGTGCCCGGCTGCTGCGGGGGCTGCGCCGGGAAGCCACCGGGCTGGCTCTGCGTGCCCGGCTGCTGGTACATCGGCTGCGGGGGCTGCATCGACGGCGGCACCATCGCGGTGGCGTCACCGCCCTGCTGCTGGCCACCGAGGCCCGGCTGCTGGTACATCGGCTGCGGCGGCTGCATCGACGGCGGCACCACCTGGGTGGAGTCACCGCCCTGCTGCGGCTGACCGGCCGGCCGGACGACCTGCGTCGACTCCGACGGCGGCTGCTGCCCCTGCGACTGGACGGGCCGAACGACCTGCGTCGAGTCACCGCCAGCCTGGTTCTCGTCCTGGGGGTCCATCCGGTTCGAAATCGGGTCCGAACCCTGCTGACCGCCGTCCGGCGGCTGCGGAGAGCTCATCGGGTACTACTCCCTTGCGGCGTCCAAAGTCCTGGGCATACTTCGGCCCCACGCTATCTGATGCGAACAGAGCGTAGTGGCCTTCCGGATGAAGTCGTCATCGACCGGCGATGAATCCAAGCACATCTTGACGGGTCACGACCCCGGCGGGTTTGCCGTCGATGAGCACCATCGCCCCGTCCGCACCGGTCAGCGCCGACATCGCCGAGCTGATCTCCTCGCCGGCACCGATCGTCGGCAGCGGCGGTGACATGTGCTGCTCGACGGTGTCGGCCAGGTGCGCGCGGCCCGCGAACAGCGCGTCGAGCAGGTCGCGCTCGTTGACCGCGCCGGCGATCTCGGCCGCCATGATCGGCGGCTCGGCCCGCACGACCGGCATCTGCGAGACGCCGAACTCGCGCAGGATCGCCACGGCCTCGGCGACCGTCTCGCTCGGGTGGGTGTGCACCAGCTCGGGAACCGTGCCGTCCTTGCGGCGCAGCACATCCCCGACGGTGCCGCCGGCGGCGTCGGGCGAGAGGAAGCCGTAGGAGGCCATCCAGGAGTCGTTGAAGATCTTGCCGAGGTAGCCGCGACCGCCGTCGGGCAGCAGCACCACGATCACGTCGTCGGGACCGGCGTTCTCGGCGACCTTGAGGGCCGCGGCCACGGCCATGCCGCAGGAACCGCCGACCAGCAGCGCTTCCTCGTTGGCCAGGCGGCGGGTCATCTCGAAGGACTCGGCGTCGGAGATCGGCACGATCTCGTCGCTGATGCCCCGGTTGTAGGTGGACGGCCAGAAGTCCTCGCCGACGCCTTCGACCAGGTAGGGACGGCCGTGGCCACCGGAGTAGACCGAACCCTCCGGGTCCGCGCCGACGATCTTGACCTTGCCGCCGGAGACCTTCTTCAGGTACTCGCCGGTGCCGGAGATCGTGCCGCCGGTACCGATGCCGGCGACGAAGTGCGTCACCTTGCCCTCGGTCTGCTCCCAGATCTCCGGGCCCGTGGAGTGCACGTGCGACTCGGGGTTCTGCGGGTTGGCGTACTGGTTGGGCTTCCAGGCGCCCTCGATCTCGGAGACCAGCCGGTCCGAGACGCTGTAGTAGGACTCCGGGTGCTCCGGCTCCACGGCGGTCGGGCACACCACGACCTCGGCGCCGTAGGCCTTGAGGACGTTGCGCTTGTCCTCGCTGACCTTGTCCGGGCAGACGAACACGCAGCGGTAGCCCTTGCGCTGCGCGACCATCGCCAGGCCGACACCGGTGTTGCCCGAGGTCGGCTCCACGATGGTGCCGCCGGGCTTGAGCTCGCCCGATGCCTCGGCGGCCTCGATCATGCGCAGCGCGATGCGGTCCTTCACGCTGCCGCCGGGGTTGAGGTACTCCACCTTCGCCAGCACCGGGGTCTTGCCGGTGGCCACCGCGTTCAGCCTGACCAGCGGGGTGTTGCCCACCAGGTCGGTGACGTGCTCGACGTAGTCCACGCCTCGTCCTAAATCCTCGGTTCCGTCCCGCGCGGCGGTCTCCGGCGCGGGTGTGACGCCGAGCGTAATCGGCTGGTCAGGCGCTAACCCACGGGACCTTCCGGACGACACACGGTTCAGGGAAGTTTTTCGGGCCCGGCGGCGTCTTCTCAGCAGGGGATCACGGCGTTTCGCCGGGCGCGCGCCTGGTCAGATGGGTGAGCATTCCCCACCCGGGGTGGTTGCGAGGGAGGGCCGAGATGATCGTGACGAGGACTTTGCGGCTCGCACTGCTGGCAGCCGGCACCGCGGGCGGACTCTCGGGAGCGGCCTACGGCCTGCTCAACGGTCAGGCCGGGCACGCGCGGAAGGTCATCGGCCCCCCGGTCGCCGATCCGCTTCGCGCCGACGGCGTGCACCTGCCCACCGGGGTCGGGCCGGTTCCGCGCAGCGAGGTGCCCGAGGGCGTCCAGCCGCTGGAGCTCGCGGTGCTCGGCGACTCCTCCGCAGCCGGTCTGGGCGCGAACTTCCCGAGCGAGCTGCCGGGCGTCGGGGTGGCCCGGGGCCTGGCCGAGGAGCTGGACGGGCCGGTCCGGCTGACCACCCACGCCATCGTCGGCGCCACGACGCAGGAGCTGTACGCGCAGGTGGACGCGGCGTTGCGACGTCCGCCGGAGGTGGTGCTGATCATCATCGGCGCCAACGACGTGACCTCGAAGCTGCCGGTGTCGCGGTGCGCCGAGCTGCTGGGCGAGCAGGTCCGCAGGTTAGTCGAGGCGGACGTGAAGGTCGTCGTGGGCACCTGCCCCGACCTCGGATCGATCCGGCCGATCCCGCAGCCGCTGCGCTCGGTGGCCAGCCGCTGGAGCCTCGCGCTCGCCCGCGCGCAGCGCCGCGTCGTGGAGGCCAACGGCGGCTACGCCGTCCCCCTGGCCGACCTGCTCTCGCCGGAGTTCCTCGCACGCCCGGCGGAGTTCTTCTCCCCGGACCACTTCCACCCCTCCGGCGCGGGCTACGAAGCGGCCGCCGAGATCCTGCTCCCGGTCATGTGCATGGCCATCGGCGCCTGGCAGGGAGGGCCGCTGCCGCCGGCTCCCACCCGCTCGGAAACGGCCGAAGCCCGCCGTCCCACCAGCAGGATCGTCGCCCACCTCAACCGCCACCTCCACCTCCGCCGCCCAGGACGCCCCCTGGGCTGATCCGATTTCAATGGAAGTCCGGGTTCTGATTTCCATTGAAATCGGGTCCCTGATTTCCACTGAAACCGCGCACCCGGGGTGCTGGAACCTCGCACCTCGGGTACCGACCGGTCGGTTTGGGGGTTGTCGGTGAGTGGCGTCACCGACAGGATGGGTTCAACGGCTCTAAAGTGACCCGTCAGTAACCGCACTTTCGCGCCCCGGCGAACGAAGGAGTTCCCCATGCCCGAAGCAGTCATCGTCTCCGCCGCGCGCTCCCCCATCGGCCGCGCCGGCAAGGGATCGCTGAAGGACATCCGCCCGGACGACCTGACGGCCCAGATCGTCAAGGCCGCGCTGGAGAAGGTTCCCGAGCTCAACCCCGCCGACATCGACGACCTGATGCTGGGCTGCGGTCTGCCCGGGGGCGAGCAGGGCTTCAACATGGCCCGCGTGGTCGCCGTGCTGCTCGGCCACGACCAGCTGCCCGGCACCACCGTCACCCGCTACTGCTCGTCGAGCCTGCAGACGACCCGGATGGCCCTGCACGCCATCAAGGCCGGTGAGGGCGACGTGTTCATCAGCGCCGGTGTCGAGACGGTGTCCCGCTTCGCCAAGGGCTCCTCGGACTCGCTGCCCGACACCCACAACCCGATCTTCGCCGACGCCGAGGCCCGCACCCAGCAGACCGCCGAGCAGGGCGCGGAGAACTGGACCGACCCGCGCGAGCTCGACGTCGTCCCGGACGTCTACATCCCGATGGGCCAGACCGCCGAGAACCTGGCGCGGCTCAAGGGCGTCACCCGCGACGAGATGGACGACTTCGGCGTCCGCTCGCAGAACCTCGCCGAGAAGGCCATCGCCAACGGCTTCTGGTCGCGCGAGATCACCCCGGTCACCACCCCGGACGGCACCGTCGTCTCCGCCGACGACGGCCCGCGCGCGGGCGTGACCAAGGAGGGCGTGGCCGGTCTCAAGCCGGTGTTCCGCCCCGACGGCCGGATCACCGCCGCCAACTGCTGCCCGCTCAACGACGGCGCCGCCGCCCTGGTGATCATGAGCGACACCAAGGCCAAGGAGCTCGGCCTGACCCCGCTGGCCCGGGTTGTGTCGACCGGCGTGTCCGGCCTGTCGCCGGAGATCATGGGCCTCGGCCCGGTGGAGGCCTCCAAGCAGGCCCTCAAGCGCGCGGGCATGAGCATCGACGACATCGACCTGGTCGAGATCAACGAGGCCTTCGCCGCGCAGGTCATCCCTTCCTACCAGGACCTGGGCATCCCGCTGGAGAAGCTGAACGTCAACGGCGGCGCCATCGCCGTGGGCCACCCGTTCGGCATGACCGGTGCCCGCATCACCACCACGCTCATCAACTCCCTGCAGTTCCACGACAAGCAGTTCGGCCTGGAGACGATGTGCGTCGGCGGTGGCCAGGGCATGGCCATGGTCCTGGAGCGCCTCAGCTGACCTGGGCTTTCACGATCACCCAGTGATCCGGTCCCCGGTCGCGGCAGTCGTCGGGGACCGGATTACGGCGGTAATCAGGACCCGGATTACGGCAGTAACCAGGACCCGGATTACGGCAGTAACCAGGACCCGGATTACGGCGGTAATCAGGGTCCGGATTACGGCGGTAATCAGGGTCCGGATTACGGCAGTAATCAGGACCCGGATTACGGCAGTAACCAGGGTCCCGGTTACCCCGTGGTTCGGTTCCGGGAGCAGAGACGACAGTGGCCCGCCACCCCGAGGGGCGGCGGGCCACTTCGCGTTGCGGGCTCCGCGTCAGTCGCTGCTGGAGAAGTACGACAGCAGGCGGAGGATCTCCAGGTACAGCCAGACCAGGGTGGTCATCAGGCCGAAGGCGATGTACCAGGCGAACTTGGCGTCCACACCGCTGCGGATCGCCTTGTCGGCGGCGTCGAAGTCCAGCAGGAAGCTGAACGCCGCGATGCCGATGCACAGCAGGCTGAAGGCGATGCCCAGCGGGCCCGCCTCGCGCAGGCCGAGACCGCCCTGCGTGAAGAAGCCGGCGACCAGGTTGACCAGCATCAGCACCGCCGCACCCGCGATGGCGCCGATGATCCACTTGGTCAGCTTCGGCGTCACCCGGATCGCGCCGGTCTTGTAGACGACCAGCATGGCGGCGAAGACGCCGAGGGTGCCCACGATCGCCTGCATGATGATGCCCGGGTTGAACATCGCGGCGAACGCGTAGCTGATGCCACCGAGGAACACGCCCTCGAGCGCCGAGTAGGCCACGACCAGGGCCGGCCGGACCTTCTTGGTGAAGACGATGACCAGCGCGATGACCAGCGCGGCCAGAGCGGCGGGCAGCGCCAGACCGACCGCCGGCGGACCGACCAGGTAGGTCAGCGCCGCGGTGATCACCGCCAGCGTGAGCGTGATCGCAGTCTTGGTGACCACGTCGTCGATCGTCATCGGACGCGCGGTCTGCGGGGGAGCAGCCGGCGCCTGGCCGTAGGGCGACTGCTGCCCCTGGCCGTAGTTGAAGTTCGCGTAGCCCCCGGCCATTTCCGGCAGCTTGCGGAACGCGGGGTTGCTCGTTGTGCGCAACTCATCCTCCTGGGCGTACTTGCGCCGTCACCAGATCCAACGACCGGCGTTCCCGATCAGTTCCCGGTTCGGTAAAACCGGACTTTACCTGACGCGAAAGGCCGGTGGACACAAGATCCACCGGCCTTTACCCGCGAGTGATCTAACGCCGCTTCTTCGCTCTGGACGCCTGCTTGCCAGGGCGGTTCTTCGGCTGGCTCTTCTTGCCGCCCGGTTTGCCGCCCGGCCGCTGACCAGGGGCGGGCTTGGCGGGCTTGGCCTCGGTGGCGGTGGCCGTGGTGGCCTCGCCCTCCGTGGAGGTCTCGCCCTTGGCGTCGCGGACCGGCTTCTGACCAGGCTTGGGACGAGGCGTGGCCTTCTTGGCCTCGATCTCCTTCTGCCGCTCGCGCTCCTGCTCGGCGTCGATCTTCTTGGTCAGGAAGTGCTGCTGGCCGAGCGTCCAGACGTTGTTGGCCAGCCAGTACAGCAGCACGGCGATCGGCAGGAACCAGCCGGAGACGATCGCACCGATCGGTGCGATGTACATCATGAACTTGGCCATCATCGCCGACTGCGGGTTGGCCATCGAGGCGTCGGTCTGCTTCTTCACCGACAGCCGCATGGTGAAGAACGTGGCGACCGAGGCGATCAGCATCAGCGGGATGCCGACGATCATCATCGAGGTCCGGTCGGTGCCGAAC
The DNA here is from genome assembly GCF_035320975.1 of Saccharopolyspora mangrovi. NCBI lineage: Bacteria > Bacillati > Actinomycetota > Actinomycetes > Pseudonocardiales > Pseudonocardiaceae > Saccharopolyspora > Saccharopolyspora mangrovi. Next base: position 324,763 of record NZ_JAWLNX010000001.1, read on the forward strand.
AGCGCCAGCTCCTGGGCGGGCTGGGTGATCCAGTTCGACAGCTTCGCGCCGAAGATGTCGGCCTGGATGAACGAGTCCACCCCGGCCTTGTCGAAGACGAAGTTGCTCTCCGCGCCCGGGTGGAAGTTCCGCAGGACGTGGAACAGGCTCAGGAAGACGGGGATCTGCAGCAGCGCGGGCAGGCAGCCGCCGAGCGGGTTGACCCCGTGCTCGGACTGCAGCTTCTGCATCTCCTGCGCCATGCGCTGGCGGTCGTTCTTGTACTTCTCGCGCAGCTTCTGGATGTGCGGCGCGAACTTGGCCATCTTGCGACCGGCGCGCATCTGGCTCAGCGCGGGCTTGATCAGCACCGTGCGCAGCGTGAACACCAGGAAGAACACGGCCAGGGCCCAGGAGAACCCGTTGTCCGGCCCGAGCACGGTTCCGAAGATCTTGTGCCAGAACCACAAGATCGCCGATACCGGGTAGAGGATGAAGGAGAAGAAACTTTCCACTCAGCTACTCCTGGTCATGGGCCGCTGGAGGGCGAGCGCCCGACGTCGTTTCCATCCGGCGCAACCCGGGCCGTGCGTGCGCGGCTGAACCCACCTGAAACGCAGGTCCGGCCAGTTCAAGGGTGCCATGCCCGGGCGCGCGACGGCGTCCACCCCCTGGCAGTCCACCACCACGCGCTCCGACCACGGAACGTTTGCGCAGGTCACGCGGACAGGTGACATGCGCGATACCGGACCCGGCGCGCCCCGGGTCCGGTTCAACCCAGCGTCACCGCCGGAGCGCTCGCGCGATGATCCGGCCGGCGAAGAGGTAGATCAGCGCGGCCAGGCCGTAGTTGAGCACCAGGCCGATCGTCGCGTCACCCGGTGTGAACACGTCACCGAGGCCGAGCACGAAGAACTTCGCGGTGCCGTAGGTGAAGGCCACGAAGTCGTTGTCCTGGTTGGCGCCGGTCACCGAGAAGATGATGTGCAGCACGAACACCAGCGCGATCAGGGCGCTGAACACCTGGACCGTGCGGCCGATGGCGTCGGCGCTGGGGCCGTGGAACCGGTCCCGATCGCGGTCGCGGCGGTCGTAGTCCCGGTCGCGGCGGTCGTAGTCGTCGCGGTAGCGGTCGCGCTCGGGTTCCCGGTAGCGGTCGTCGTACCGGTCGTCCCGGTAGTCGTAGCCGTAGGGATCGGCGTACGGATCGTCCCGGTAGCCGTCGACGCGCTGGTCGATGCGGGTCTCCGGGTACGGGTTGTTGGCGGGCGGCTGGTAGCCGGGAACCCCGCCGGGCGGCTGCTGCTGCGGCGGCGGGTACTGCGGCGGCATCGGCTGCTGCGGCTGACCGCCCATCGGCGGCTGCGGCGGCATCTGCTGCGGCGGAGGTCCGGGCGGCGCCTGTCCGGGCGGGTGCTGCGGCGGCCTCGGCTGACCGCCCGGCGGTGGTCCCGGCGGGCCGGGAGGCGGCCCGGGCTGCTGAGGCCCGCCCTGGGGCGGTCCCGGCTGCTGCGGTCCTGGCTGCCCCGGTCCCGGCCGTCCGGCCCGGGGGTCTCGCTCGTAGGCCATGAGCGCGCATTGTCGCGGTTACCCCACCCGGCGCGAAACCCCCACCGGGTAGCCGCCCCCGGCGGAACCGCACCACGGGCACCACCGGTTCGCCGGGCGTCGCGGACCCGGCCCCGCGACGCCCGGCGCAAGACCGGGCAGAGCGATCAGCCGACGTCGAAGTGCTCCTTGCGGATCATCGCGTGCACCCCGACGGTCTTGTCCACGACCTGCGACAACTCGAAGTCCGCTGCCGCCGAGAGGTAGGCGTAGGCGACCGCGCGATCCATGCCCCTGTCGTGCTCCAGGAAGTCGAGGGCGTTGACCACCGCGCGCCGCATCGCGACGTCGAGATCGCCGCCCTGGCCGTGCTGGGAACCGTCCGGATCCGACAGCCCGACCGGGATCCACGCGTCCGAGGTTTCACCGAACGGATACCGGAACGCGACCGAGGGGGCGTCGCCGGAACCCGGCTTGCACACCGTCAGCCGGAAGGTGGCGCGCAGCGAACCCTCCATCGCGGTGAGCGCGACCTCGCCACCACCCATCGCCATGTGCGAGTCGCCGACGTAGAACAGCGCGCCTTCGGAGAACACCGGTAGGTAGAAGCTGGTGCCCACGACGAGCCGGTTGATGTCGATGTTGCCGCCACCGATGTTGGGCGGCACCGAGTTCAGCGCCGGGTCGTTGAGCTCGCCCGCCTCGGCGAACGCGACGCCCATCGTCCCCATGAACGGCTCGAGCGGGAACCTCACCTGCCCCTTCCCGGCGGGCAGAACGCCGACGTCACCGTCGATCGGGGCGAACACCGAGACGTTGCCGTAGGCCTCCGGGTTCCCGGTGCCGCGACCGTCGGTGCCGACCGGCGGCATGATCTCCGCACGGCTGATGCCGGCGGGCACTCCGTCGTCGGGAAGGCTTGGCAGCGCGCCCTTCCCGTGCCTGCTGGAGATCACGCCGTAGGGCACGCGCGGCCGCATCGAGACCATGTCGACCTTGAGCACGTCGCCGGGTTCGGCGCCGTCGACGTGCACCGGGCCGGTGATCACGTGCGGCCCGTCGGCGTCGAAATCCCGTCTGGTGCGGTCGTAGTCGCGCGCGATGAGCACCGCGTCGTCGAGCACCTGCTCGCGCGGGACCCCGTGCTGAGCGAAGTAGCCGATCGGATCGCGGCCCTGGTCTTCGAGGATGCCTTCGTGGGAGACGGTGTCGATGGTGACCGTCTCGCCGGAGCGCATCCGCAGCACGGGTTCGCTGCCGAGCGCCGGGACGTACCCCCAGCGGACCTCTTCGGGCAGCGAGCGCAGGTAGTGCCGGCCGTCGATGGGCCCGGTGCCGGGTTGCAGGACTTCGCGCGGCCTCCGCACCGGCGCGGGTGCCGCCGCTGCGGGGAGCGACGTCGCGGCCGCCCCGCCCGTGCCGATGGCGGTGGCCGCGCGCAGGAAGTCGCGCCGTCCGATCCCGGCGACCAGCGCGTCCCGCAGGGACCCGGCTTCGTCTCGTGCCACGTGCTCTCCCCCTCTTCACCTGTTCGAGCGAGATCACGCTAGTGGCCAGGTCATGTCACCTGCGTGAACGCGCGTGAACCCGGCGAAACAGATTGCCGAGCACGAAAAAGGTTCAGCAACAAGGAGAACCGTCAAGATCACCCGAAAGGGTCGCCCGAAATGCGCGGATGGAGGCGGTGTGCGGGCGGTTGACCCGTTAGATTGGAAAAGTGCCCCCGGTCGGGTTCGAACCGACACTCTGACGATTTTAAGTCGTCTGCCTCTGCCAGTTGGGCTACGGGGGCCAGGCTTCACACCGGCACGCGTGCCGGTACGCCACTACGACGTGGCGAGATCGCGTAAGGTTCCCGCGCGCGCGAAGATTCCGCACATTCGTGGTCCGGTCACCAGCTGCCCCATTCGCCCACCGCCGCCGACACCGCGAGTTCGTCGAACCGCGAGCGCACCCAGTCGTGCACCGCTCCGGACACGTCCTTGCTGTCCGCGCGCTGCTCGAACCAGCGCCAGTCGCAGTTGACGTTGACCTCCAGGAACGCCCACTCGTCCCCGACCCGCAGCAGGTCGAACCCCGCCACGTCCAGCTGCCAGCGCTCGCACAACCGCAGCAGCCGCTCGGTCAGCTCCTCCGGCACGTCGACCGGCTCCACCGCGACGGACTCCGGGTCGACCCAGAGCTGCGCGGGGTCGAGCTTGTTCACCCGGAACCCGATCGCGCGCTCCCCCACCACGAAGACCCGCAGCTCCTCGTCGGCGTCGAGGTACTGCTGCACCAGCACCGGAGCCGGTTCGCGCGCCTCGCCGCCGGTGCGGCGGATGTCCAGCGGCTGCGGGAAGAGCCCGCGCAGCGCACCGGGTTCGGGTTCGAGCATGTGGTGGCCCGCGGCCTTGACGATGCACTGCGCGCCGCCGGGGCGGCTGCGCCCGGGCATGGTGGTCACGGCGGTGCGCGGCACGCGCAGGCCGACCGACGCCGCTCCTTGCAGCTGCGTCAGCCGGTCGAGTCCGCTGGACCGCCCCGTGTTCACCTGCTCCCAATCGTCGCGCGCCGTCAGCCAGTCGCCGACCGCCTGCCACTGCTCCCGAACATAGGCCCCGTAGACCGTTGCGGGATCGACGGGTACTGCCGTCATGTCGAAGTGTCGCCGCCAGATCAGCACCGGGCGCAAGAGCCAGCGGTGGAATTCGATCAGAGGAGTATCGGCGTAGACCGTCAGTGGCAGGTCCAGGCAGCGGTCGGCGTCGATGCGCACCATGCGGATGTCGTTGTCGGCCAGGGCCAGGGAGAGGTCGTTCATCTCCATGTCCGTGGCGCGCGAGAGCACGACCACGCAGGGCACCGGGTCGCCGGGCTCCTCCTCGATGAGCCCCGCCTGGTACATGCGCTCCTGGAAGTCCAGCGGTGTGTCCGGCGCGCGGACGAAGTAGTCCTGCCCCTGGAGCAGCACCGGCGTCGGGCGGAGCTCAGGCTCGACCCGTTCCCCCAGATCAGCGGGCCGGTGTTCGGCCGCGCTCATGATCAGTCGTCCTTCTTCCGGAACACCTTCGACGCTTCGGCGTAGTCCGCTTCGAATTCGGCGATCGGGCCGTCCTGCACATCCCCACTGCGCAAGATCGCGGCCAGTTCTTTCAGCGTCAAGGGATTCACCCCTTCCCCCGTGCGACGCATACTTTCAGGTGAAGACTTGACCTCAGTCTTCGTTTACCCGCTACTGATTGTCAAGGATAGCGGGGTGCCTTGTCCACCGCTCGGACGAGGATCTTGAAAACATGGAGGCCGCGCGTCATCGTCGACGCGCGGCCTGGGTGGCGATCGGCTCGATGGTGCGTCAGCTCGCCGCGGCCCGCTCGAAGGCGGCGCGCGGGTTCTCGATCTGACCCATGGACACGGCTTCCCGCTTGAACAGGAAGGCCAACGTCCAGTCGATGACGATCCGCATCTTCCGGTTGAACGTGGGCATCCGGCTCACGTGGTAGCTGCGGTGCATGAACCAGGCGACGAAGCCCTTGGCCTTGAAGCCGTAGACGTCGGCGACGCCCTTGTACAGGCCCAGACCGGCGACCGAGCCGGCGTAGGCGTGCCGGTACGCCTTGGTCGGCTTGTCCCGCAGGGAGGCCAGCACGTTCTTGGCGAGCTGGTCGGCCTGGCGGACCGCGTGCTGCGCGGACGGGGCGCAGGTGGCGGCCGGGTCCTCGTCGGTCTTGGACAGGTCCGGCACGGCGGCGACGTCACCGGCGGCCCAGACCCCGGGCAGCCCCTCGACCTGCAGGTGCGCGGAGGCCTTGACGCGGCCCCGCTCGTCCAGCGGCAGGTCGCTGTTCTTGACCACCGGGTTGGCCTTCACACCCGCGTTCCACACCAGGGTGTCGGTGTCGAACTCCGTGCCGTCGGACAGGACCGCGTGACCGCCCTCGACCGACTTCAGGAAGGTGTTCAGGTAGACCTTGATGCCGCGCTCTTCGAGGGCCTTGACGACGTAGACGCCCATCTTCTCGCTGACCTCGGGCATCACCCGGCCGGCGGCTTCGACGAGCACCCAGGACATGTCGTCCGGGCTCACGTTCTGGTAGTCACGGCTCGCGTAGCGGGCCATGTCCTCCAGCTCGGCCAGCGCCTCGACGCCCGCGAACCCGCCACCGACGAAGGTGAAGGTGAGCAGCCGCTTGCGCAGCTCCTCGTCGTCGGTGTTGGCCGCGGCGTCCATCTTGGCCAGCACGTGGTTGCGCAAGTACGTCGCCTCGCCCACGGTCTTGAGCCCGATGCCTTCCTCGGCGAGGCCGGGGATCGGCAGCAGTCGGGAGACCGAGCCCAGCGCCACGACGAGGACGTCGTAGGCGAGCGTCTCGGTACCGCTCTGCGGGTTCTCGATCGTGACGAGCTTCTCGTTGTGCTTGATCTCGGTGACAGATGCGGTGATCACATGGCACCGCTTCAACACTCGTCGCAGTGGCGCTACCACGTGGCGGGGTTCAACCGAACCCGCGGCCGCTTCCGGCAGGAAGGGCTGGTAGGTCATGTGCGGCTGAGGATCGACGACCGTCACGGAGGCCTCACGACGCCCCAGCTTCTTCTGCAGCTGAAGTGCCGTGTACATGCCGACGTAACCGCCGCCGAGGATGAGAATCCGCGTGGGATCGGATTTACCAGCCATGTCTTTATCGTCGCACCACATACCGTGACCGCGCTGCAGCTACCCCCCTTAATGTGACGCCAGTCGCGAGTGGCATCGATCACGATCAACGCGCGGTAGGCGACCATACGCGCTGCGTACGCGCTCTGTAACGAAAAAGCGCTGAGGGCGACGTCGACCAGACGTCGCCTCTGGTGTCAGGGGGTCTGATTGGGCCTACCCTACCGAATCTTCGGCGGGAAGGGCCAAGCCCGCACCATTTCTTGATCAAGTTGACCGCGACCAGCGCGGACTTGTCAAAGAACGGCAACAACCCAGAAATCCTTGCTGTTGATCAAGTCTACCGGCCGGCTTCCCGGGCGATCCGCTCGAGGGACTCGCGGTGCTCCCGCCACCGGGCCTGGTCGTCGGTGGTCATGTTGTCGTTGCGCGGCCCGCGCCCGACGGCCCCGTCGATGAGCTCACGGACGATGTCGAGGTGGCCGGCGTGCCTGCCGGTCTCCTGGATCATGTGCACCAGGATCCGGTGCAGCGTGATACCGCCGGTTGGCCACCACGGCACCGACCCGAGCGAGTCGAGTTCGAGGGCGTCGATCGTGGAGTCCGCGTGGGCGCACGCGCGGCGGTAGAGGTCGAGCACCCACTCGCTCGACTCGTCGGCGGTGGCCCACAGGTCCGCGTTGAACTCGGCGTCCGGCCGCATCCACGGCGTCGGGATCCCCGAGGGCCGGCCGAAGACGTCCCCGAAGTACCCGAGCTCCATCGTCGCCAGGTGCTTGACCACGCCCAGCGCGTTGGTCCCGGTCGGCGTCATCGGCCGCCGCAGGTCGTACTCGGAAAGCCCCTCGACCTTCCACAGCACGGCCTCCCGGCCCTCGCGCACGTACTGCTGCAGGGCAGCTTTCGCATCAGATCCGGTCACCACGCCAGAATCCCACCCGGCACCGACACCGCACGCCGTTCTCACGCCTCACGAACTGCGAGGCCTCATGGGCGGAAGGCGTGTTCGGTGAAGTGGCCGCAGACGTGGAAACCCAGTCGGCGGTACACCGGTTCGCCCTCCGACGACGCCTGCAGAACGGCGACGCGATGGCCTCGCGCACGGGCCTCGCGCAGCGTCGCGAGCGTGATCGCTCCGCCGTACCCGCGACGGCGGTGAGCTGACCGCGTGCAGATGTTGTAGATCCCCGCGACGCCCGCGTGGAGGAAGACCTCGGCCGAGCAGACCGGGCGTCCTCGCACGTAGCCCACCAGGTAGCGCGCCGGGCAGTCCGCGGCCAGCACCTGCGGCGCGGCCTGGGCGAAGAACCGGCGAACCGCGTCCGCGGGAGGCATCCAGTTCGCGGCGAGGACGGCGGCGTAGTCGGCGAGCTGCCCCCGAGTGGTCACCAGCTGGATGTCGAGTTCGCCCACCTCCTGCACCGGGTGGTCGTCGTGCAGCTCCGCCCACATCGCCGTTTCCCGTTCGGCTGCCACCACACCCGCGGCCGACAGCCGCTCGCCGAGGTCCCCCGGTTCTGAAGCGGGACCCACCCACCAGGAGAACGGTCTGCCGGTCGCCGCGAGGAACCGCACGGTCTCGCCGATCCGCCCGGTGGCGTTGTTGCTGGTGAAGCGGGCAGCGGCGACGATGTTGAAGGTGTCGTCAGCGAGACCGCTGTCGGCGATCAGCACGTCCGCACCGTCGACCACGGCCGCGCCTGGCATGGATCGGTGCGCGTGAGCCGCGTGCTCGGCGAGGTTGCTCTCCATGCTGACGAGCAGCTCCGCGTCGTCCGAGGCCGGAGGGTCCAACGGTGTCACGGTGACCGATTGCAGCACACCGGTTCAACCCGTTTTCCGGCCTCAACGCCTCAGCCGGTGGTGTCCGGGTCGCGGCGGTAGGTGGCCGGGGAGGTGCCGACGACCTGGGTGAACGCGCGGGTCAGGTGCGCTTGGTCGCTGAAGCCGAGTTGCGCGGCCAGCTCGGACCAGTCGACCGGTTCGCCGGAGTGGGCGGCCGCGGTGGCGTCGAGGATGCGGCAGCGCTGGACGACCCACTTCGGGCCGACACCGACGTGGTCGGCGAAGAGACGCTGCAGGCTGCGCAAGCTGAGCCCGGCGTGCTGGGCGAGCTGCTCGGCGCGCACGATGTCGGATCTCCGCTGGACCTCCTCGACCAGCTCGGTCACCTGGCGGCCGGTGGGGTCCGGTTCGGGTTCGCAAGCGAGCAGGTAGGCGTCGAAGACCGGGACGATGCGGGCGGTTTCGCTGGTCGCGAGGATCTGCTCGGCCGCCGGGCGGTCGTCGTGGCCGAGGACGTCTCCGGCCGGTCGGACCGTTCCCGAGAGACAGCCGACGCTGCCGCGCAGCAGTGCGCGGAAACCGCCGGGGTGGAACGCGGCGCCGAGCACGTGGCCCGACCCGCGCAGCGTCCGGAAGAACGGTTCGCGCGAGATGCCGTGGACGAGGAGCCTGCCGTGCTCGGCGGCGACGTGGACGCGCGGCTGCGGCACGACCTGCTGCCGGTGCTCGCCGACGACGTTCCAGCGGACGAGCCAGTAATAGTCGACGAACTCGGCCAGCGCCGGATCAGGCGCGAGGCGTTCCACCTCGAACGCCCGCTCCCCCGCCTTCGGGCGCACGATCGCCTCGGGGCGCCCGGCTTTCGACATGGGCTCAGCGTAAGCCCGTCGCGTTTGTTCAAGACCGGCGAAGCGGCGGCGACCTAGCTTCGCCAGCATGAGTCACGAGCACGGAGCAGCAGGTCGCTTCACCGTCAGCGCCTGGTCGGAACACCTCGTCGCCGACATCGACGGCGAAGGCACCACCGCGGGCGACGCCTACTACCCGAACCGCGGCCTCACGCGAGCCGAGGTCCAGTACACCTACACCGGCGAGATCGAGGGGACGAGCACCCTGACGTATCTCATCGCCTACAAGGCCGATGCTGCGCCGGTGCTGTGCTTCGAACGCTTCGAAGGTTCCATCGCAGGTCACGAAGGCACCTGCGTCTTCCAGCACGTCGGCAGCCAGGACAAGGCGTCGGTGTCGGCGCACGTCCAGGTGGTGCCCGGCATGGGCACCGGCGGCCTCGAAACCCTCCGCGGCGAAGCGGAAGTGGCCATCGCGGGCCACAGCGACGACGGCTACGAGCTGACCCTGAGGTACTCGCTGGACTGACCCGCGCAGGTCACCAGACGAAGGGAATCAGCCTGGACCTGACCTCGTGCACGTAGTCGCGGTAGCCGGCCAGTTCCTGCAGCAGCAGTCGTTCCTCGTCGCGGATGCGGATCACCAGCGCGCTCGCGGCGGGGACGACGAACCACATCGCCCACCACGAGCCGAGCGCCAGCGGCATCCCGACGGTCGCGAGGAGCGAGACCGCGTACATCGGATGCCGGACGATCGCGTAGAGCCCGGTGGAGACGACCTCCTGCCTTCCCTCCACGGTGACGTTGGCGGCCGCGTACTCGTTCTGCGCGACCACGACGATCGACAGCACCATGCCGACGGCCACCAGGACGTCCCCGAGCAGCACCACCGCGACAGGCACCGATGACCAGCCGAAGCGGTGGTCGAACCCGCCGAGCACCATCGCTCCCGCGAACGACGCCAGCAGCAGCACGACGGCGACCCGCTGCGCCGCGCGGTTCTCCTGCCCCACCTGCATCCGGCGCTCCAGGGTCGCTGGCTGCGCGCGGAACACGTAGACGCTGGGCAGCGCCGCCGAAAGGATCACGACGGCGAGGAACACCCACCCCTGCCAGTACCCGAACGTCCCCGCGGGACCGAACAGCAGCACCCCGAACACGACCAACCCGACCAACGTCAGCGCAGACGCCCGCACCTCCGTCGACACAGTCCTCGACCTCCTACGCGAGCACCTCAATCGTGCCCAGCTTTTCGTCGGTACGGCCGACGGGCGATGGGGAGCGCTGCTGCCCAGATGCGGCGCCAGACGGGGCCGGGCAGGAAGCGGCTGCGCTCCTCGCGCGCCACGCGCCCTCGCGGGTGTTCCTTGAAACCGGCGGAGCCGCGTTCGTAGGTGAACCGGTACTCCAGCGCGACGAGCTGCTTCACGCTCTTGTAGCCGTACTGATCTGCGGAGACCAGGCGCACCGGGGCACCGTGCGCGGGCGGGAGCGGATCCCCGTTCAACCGCGTGGCCGCGAGGACTCCGTCCGCGAGCGCGTCGTCGAGGGACAGGCAGGCCCGGAAGCCGTCGAGGCCCGTGGCCACCAGCCACTTCGCGCGCGGGTGCGGACTCACCGCCTCGGCGATCCGCGCGGCGAGGTCGCTGAATCGCACGCCCGACCAGCGCAGGTCGAGGGCGCTCCAGGTCGTCACGCAGTGCAGGTCGCTGAGCTGCTCGTGCACCTGGAGACCGTCCACGAGCTCCGCCAGGTCGAACTGCGCCGGGTACCGCACGGCGCCCTGCACGGTCAGCACCGGGCGCTCGGGCACCGCACCGAACCGACGCGCGAACTCGGGCAACCCGAACCGCTCCAGCTCGGCGGCCCGCTGGCCAGGAGGCAAACCACTCACGAACCGAGAATCCCACGCGGAACCGACCAGAACACGGCGTTCCGCAATGGCGTCCGGGGTTTTCCGAGCGCTCCGCAGCCGAACCCGAGGCGCCATCGCTGGTCGATCCGGACTCCTCAGGCCGCCAGCTGCTTCGCGTGGTGGAAGACCTCGCGGAGCATCTCCGGGGTGAGCCTGCCGGTGAAGGTGTTCTGCTGGCTGACGTGGTAGCAGCCGAGGAGGTGGAGCGGTGCGGCTCCGTCGGTGGCGGGGAGTTCGGCGTGCGCGAGGTGGCCGAACTTGGGCCTGGGCCGGGGGACCTGCCAGGCGGTGTCGGCGAGGACCGGCAGCAGGGCTTGCCAGCCGAAGGCTCCCAGGACCACCACGACGCGGAGCGTCGGGCGGAGCAGGTCGAGTTCTCTGACCAGCCAGGGCCTGCAGGTGTCGCGTTCGGCCGGGGTCGGCTTGTTCGCGGGCGGGGCGCAGTGGACCGGGGCCGTGATGCGGGTGCCGTGCAACCTCAGGCCGTCGTGCAGCGAGACCGATTCCGGTTGGGAGGCCAGGCCGACGTCGTAGAGGGCCTGGAAGAGCACGTCGCCGGAGCGGTCCCCGGTGAAGATGCGGCCGGTGCGGTTGCCGCCGTGGGCGGCCGGGGCGAGGCCGACGATCGCGATCTCCGCGTCGGGCGGGCCGTAGCCGGGGACCGGCCGGCCCCAGTAGTCCTCGTCGCGGAACGCGGCGCGCTTGACGCGGGCGACCTCCTCGCGCCACTCGACCAGCCGGGGGCAGGCCGTGCAGCGAGCGACCAGTTCGTCCAGTTCGGCCAAACCGCCTGCTCCCGGGGCCGCGTCGGCGGGTTCTCCGGACGGGTCTTTGATCAACTCCGAGGTGGTGTCCACACCGCAAAACTGACAGAAAACGCCTCCGGCGGCACGTAATGTGGGCGGCATGGCAGAGGAGAAGGCCGACGAGGCGACGCAGCAGGAAACCACCCCGGCCGAGCCGGTGGACGATCTGGTCAGCACGCACCACGCGATCACCGCGGACGGCACCGAGCTGTCCTACACCGCGACCACGGGCCGCGTCGTGCTGCGCGACGAGGTCTACGCCGACGGCAAGTTCGACGGCCACAAGGCCAAGGCCGAGGTGTTCCTGACCTCCTACGTCGTCGACGCGGCGCCGGACAGCAACCGGCCGGTGACCTTCGCGTTCAACGGCGGGCCGGGATCGGCGAGCGTGTGGCTGCACCTCGGCGTGCTGGGGCCGCGCCGGGTGATCTCCGGTGACGCCGGCGACCTCGCGCCGCCGCCCTACGGGCTCGCCGACAACCCCGAGACGCTGCTCAAGCACAGCGACCTGGTGTTCATCGACCCCGTCTCCACCGGCTACTCGCGGGCCGTCGAAGGCGGAAAACCCGGTGACTTCCACGGTTTCCAAGGCGACATCGAGTCGATCGCCGAGGTCATCCGGCTGTGGACGACGCGCAACAGCCGGTGGATGTCGCCGAAGTACCTCGCCGGCGAGTCCTACGGGACGCTGCGCGCGGCGGCCGTGGCCGACCACCTTCAGTCCCGGCACGGGCTGTACCCGAACGGGCTGCTGCTGATCTCGTCGGTGCTGGACATGGGCACGATCCGGTTCACCGAGGGCAACGACCTGCCGTACTCGCTGTACCTGCCGACCTACGCCGCCATCGCCCACCACCACGGCAAGCACGGCGACCGCCCGCTGCGCGAAGTCCTCGACGAGGCCGAGAAGTTCGCCGCCGAGGACTACCCGTGGGCGCTGGCGCGGGGCGCGCGGCTCACGCCCGAGGAGCGGGCCGACGTGGTGCGCAAGGTCGCCGAGCTGTCCGGGCTGTCCGAGGACTACGTGGACCGGGTCAACCTGCGCATCGAGCACATCCGGTTCTTCACCGAGCTGCTGCGCGACCAGCGCAAGACCGTCGGCCGGATGGACGGGCGGTTCACCGGCTGGGAACCGGACGCCGCGGTGGAGCGCTTCACCGACGACCCGAGCATCTCCGGAATCCGGGGTGCCTACTCGGCGGCGATCAACCACTACCTGCGCGAGGAGCTCGACTACCGCAGCGACCTGCCCTACGAGACCCTGACCGGCCGGGTGCAGCCCTGGTCGTACAAGGAGTTCGAAGGCGCGGCGGTGTCGGTCGTGGACCGCCTCGGGGCCGCGATGCAGGCCAACCCGCACCTGCGGGTGCACGTGGGCTGCGGCTACACCGACGGCGCCACGCCGTACTTCGCCGCCGAGCACGTCCTGGCGCGGCTTCCCGTGCCGGAGGAGCTGCGGGAGAACATCGACGTCCGCTACTACCCGGCGGGCCACATGATGTACGTCCACGAGCCGTCCCGGATCCAGCAGTCGGAAGACCTGGCGACCTTCATCGCCGGCTCCTGACCCGTCCACCGCGGCCGGGCGCGTCTCCCCAGCTCAGGAGCGCGCCCGGCTCCGGGATTCGAATTTCGCGCGAAATTCGAATCCCGAACGCAGCGGTCGAACTTCGCGCGAAATTCGAACCCTCGTCGTCGGGGCCGGGCGGTTCTCGAAAATTCGGTGCGCCACGGCGGTCGCTTGCGATTGACACCGGACGGCGGTGGGCGACACTGAGCACGTGGTCAAGACGCTGCATCCGCAGAACTACCAGGACGTCTACTACGTGGGCGACTACTACCGCCAGGGCAACGCCGTCCTGATGGACCTCACCGACGTCCCGGGGTCCGAGGCGACCCAGCTCGTCGACTTCGCGGCGGGCCTGGTCGTCGCCCGAGGTGGCGACATGCAACGAGTCGCGCCCAAGGTCTTCCTCCTCAGCCACCCCGAAGGCGCCGACCAGCGCTGACGTCGGCGGAGAGGGCGAAAGAACGGGCGCCCTCGCAGGAGTTCCCGCGAGGGCGCCCGGTGCACGTCGTCAGGCGATGACGTGGGGGTGTTCCTCGGCGAAGTGGCACGCCGAGGGGTGGGTGCCGAGGCGGACCTCGAGCTCCGGGGTCTTCTCGGCGCAGATGTCCTGGGCCTTCCAGCATCGGGTGCGGAAGCGGCAGCCCGACGGCGGGTTGGCCGGGCTGGGGACGTCGCCGGTGAGCCGGATGACCTCGCGCTTGCCGCGCAGGGTCGGGTCCGGGACCGGGACCGCCGACAGCAGCGCCTGGGTGTACGGGTGCTGCGGGTGCTCGTAGATGTCGTCCTCGGTGCCGATCTCGGCGATCTTGCCGAGGTACATCACCGCGACCCGGTCCGACAGGTGCCGGACCACGCCCAGGTCGTGGGCGATGAACACGTACGACAGCCCGAACTCGTCCTGCAGGTCGCCCAGCAGGTTCATCACCTGCGCCTGGATCGACACGTCCAGCGCGGACACCGGCTCGTCGCAGACGATCACCTTCGGCTTGAGCGCCAGCGCGCGGGCGATGCCGATGCGCTGCCGCTGACCGCCGGAGAACTGGTGCGGGTAGCGGTGGATGTGCTCGGGGTTGAGACCGACGACGTCCAGCAGCTCCTGCACCTTGCGGCGCCGCTCGCCCTTCGGGGCCACCTCGGGGTGGATCTCGAAGGGCTCGCCGACGATGTCGCCGACGGTGCGCCGCGGGTTCAGCGACGTGTACGGGTCCTGCAGCACGATCTGCATGTCCCGGCGCAGCTTGCGCAGTTCCGCGCCGCGCATCTTGAAGATGTCGCGGCCCTCGAACGTCGCAGTGCCGCTGGTGGGGTTCTCCAACCTCATCAGCACCTGCGCCAACGTCGACTTGCCGCAACCGGACTCACCCACGACGCCGAGGGTTTCGCCCTTCTGCAGGTCGAAGGACACGCCGTCGACCGCCCGCACGTGCCCGACGGTGCGCCGCGGGAAGCCCGCGCGCACCGGGAAGTGCTTGACCAGGTTCTGCACCTGGAGGATCGGCTCAGCCACGGCTCATCATCTCCTCCGCGAAGTGGCAGGCGCTGACCCGGCCCAACCCGAGGTTGTGGTCGGTCGGCACCTCCGTGCGGCACTTGTCCTCGGCCCGCGCGCAGCGCGGGTGGAACGGGCATCCCGGCGGCACCGCCATCAGGTTCGGCGGCAGCCCCTTGATCGTCTCCAGCTCCTGGCCCTTGAGGTCCAACCGCGGGATCGACCGCATCAGGCCGTCGGTGTAGGGGTGGCCGGGGGCCTTGTACAGCGAGTACGCGTCGGCGGCCTCGACGATGCGGCCCGCGTACATCACCACGATCCGGTCCGCGACCTCGGCGACCACGCCCAGGTCGTGGGTGATCAGGATCAGGCCCATCCCGCGTTCCCGGCGCAGCTCGTCGAGCAGGTCCATGATTTGGGCCTGCACGGTGACGTCCAACGCCGTGGTCGGCTCGTCGGCGATGAGCAGGTCCGGGTCCAGCGCCAGCGACATCGCGATCATCGCGCGCTGCCGCATGCCGCCGGAGAACTGGTGCGGGAACTCCTTCACGCGCTGCTTGGCGTTCGGGATCTTGACCTGGTCCAGCAGCTCCACGGCCTTGCCCATGGCGTCCTTGCGGGACATGCCGCGACGCATCCGCAGCTGCTCGGCGATCTGGAACCCGACCGTGTAGACCGGGTTCAGCGCCGACAGCGCGTCCTGGAAGATCATCGCCATCGAGTCGCCGCGCAGCTCCCGCCTGCGCTCGTCGGTGGCGGTCAGCAGGTCCTCCCCGCGGTAGCGGATCGCACCTCCGGTGATCGCCCCCGGCGGGATGTCCAGGATGCCCATCACGGTCTGCGCGGTGACGCTCTTGCCGGAACCGGATTCGCCGAGCACGGCGAGGGTCTCGCCGGCGTCGACGTGGTAGTTCACGCCGTTGAGGACCTTCGCGACGCCGTCCCGGGTGCGGAACTCGACGTGCAGGTCCTCGACCTCCAGCAGACGTTCCGCCGAGGTCTCGTGTTCGTTTGCGGACACAGCGGTTTCTCCTACTTCTGCTTCGGGTCGAGCGCGTCGCGGACGGCGTCACCGAGCATCACGAACGCCAGGACCGTGAGCACCAGGAAGCCGGCCGGGAAGAACAGCAGGTGCGGTGCGGCCTGGATGTAGTTGCGCGATTCGGCGATCATCACGCCCCAGGACACGACCGGCTCGCGCAGGCCGATGCCCAGGAACGACAGCGTCGCCTCGGCGCCGATGAACCCGCCGAGCGCGATGGTCGCGTAGACCATGACCGGTGCCAGGGTGTTGGGCAGCACGTGCCGCAGGATGATGCGGCTCGGGCTCGCGCCCAGCGCGCGGGCGGCCTTGACGTAGTCCTGCTGCTTGGCCGCGATCGCCGCCGAGCGCATGATGCGCATCGAGATCGGCCAGGACAGCACCGCGATCGTCACCACGACCTGGGTGATGATCCGCGATCCGCTGGGGATCTTGATGTCGGCGTTGAAGGTGGTCAGGATGACGATCGCGCCGAGCACGAACGGCAGCCCCATGAAGATCTCGGAGAACCGCGAGATCAGGGTGTCCACGATGCCGCCGAAGTAGCCGGCGACGATGCCGATCAACCCGCCGAGCAGGACCGTCAGCAGCGTCGCCGCCAAGCCGACCAGGATCGACGCGCGGGCGCCGATGATGGTGCGGGCGTAGAGGTCGCGGCCGAGGTTGTCGTAGCCGAACCAGGCCTCCGCCGACGGTGTGTCGCGAGCCTTGGTCAGGTCCTGGAAGTTCGGGTCCGCGTGCGTGAACAGCTGCGGGAACGCGGCGATGACCAGCAGCACGAGGATGATCGCCGAGGCGATCAGGAACAGCGGCCGCCTGCGCAGATCGCGCCAGGCGTCGCTCCACAGCCCGCGGGGCTTCTCGTTCTTGACCTTCTCGGCCTCGTTGTCCGCTTCGAGGCCCTCGGCCGCCGCGACGGCGGCGAGGTTGGTGGTGGGGCGTGGGTCAGTCATATCGGATCCTCGGGTCGAGCACCGCGTAGAGAACGTCCACCAGCAGGTTCATCAGCAGGTAGACGAGCACCAGGACTGTGACGATCCCGGTCACCGTCGTGCCTTCCTGGGTGGTGATGCCCTTGAAGACGAGGCCGCCGATGCCGCGGATGTTGAACACGCCTTCGGTGACGATCGCACCACCCATCAGCGCGCCCAGGTCGGTGCCCAGGAACGTGACCACCGGGATCAGGGAGTTGCGCAACATGTGCACGCCGACGACGCGGCGGGGCGCGAGTCCCTTGGCGACGGCGGTGCGCACGAAGTCGGCGTGCTTGTTCTCCATCATGCTGGTGCGCGTCAGCCTGGAGACGTAGGCCATCGACAAGGACCCGAGGACGAACCCGGGAACGAGGAGTTCGCCGATCGTGGGATCGGAGGAGACCGTTGTCTTGATCAGGCCCAGCTCGGCGCCGAGCACGATCTGCAGCACGAAACCGGTGACGAACACCGGCAGCGCGATCAGGAACAGGGTGGACACCAGCACCAGGTTGTCCAGGAAACCGCGCCCGCGCAGGCCGGTCAGGACACCGGCGAGCAGACCGATGACGCCCTCGATGATCAGGGCGACGATGGCGAGCCGGACCGTGACCGGATAGGCCTGTTCGAGCAGCGCGGAGATCGCGGTCCCGGAGTAGGTCTCCCCGAAATCACCCGTCAGCAGCTTCCCCAGGTACTTGAAGTACTGGATGATCAGCGGATCGTCCAGGTTGTACTTCTCGTGCATCTCCGCGATGTAGGCGGGAGGGCAGCCGCGGTCACCGCACTTGCCCGCGAACGGGTCGCCAGGAATCGCCCACACCAGCAGATAGATGATAAAAGTCGTCCCGATGAAAACCGGGATCAGTTGCAGCAGTCGCCGCAACACGTAGCGACCCATCCGGGCCTCCTCCATCAACAGCAGCGCAGGGCCCGGCCCACCGGGTTTCGATGGGCCGGGCGCGCACTCGGTTTTACGGGTTCAGGCGCACCGTGCTCAGATCGAGCTCTCGGTAGGCCTTTACCTCACCTGCGGCGACTCGCTCCGAGAAGCCGTACTGCACCGGCTGGGTCCACAGCGGGATGGCCGGCAGCTCCTCGCCGAGCAGCTTCTCCGCGTCGGCGTAAGCGGCGGTGGCGGCCTCCGCGGTGGGAGCCCCGTTCGCCTTGTCCAGCGCGGCGTCGAACGCCGGGTTGGAGTACTTGTAGTCGTTCGAGGACGCGTCCGTGCGGTACAGCTGCGTCAGGAACGTCTCGATGTTCGGGTAGTCGGCCTTCCAACCGGTCCGGAACAGACCGTCGAACTGGAACGCGTTGGCCTTCTGGCGGAACTCGCCGAAGGTCGGCACCGGCACGAACTGGGTCGGGATGCCCAGGTTCTGCTGGATGCTCGCGGCCACGGCCTGCACCCACTCGTTGTGCCCACCGTCGGCGTTGGTCTCCAGGGTCAGGGTGCCCTGGAAGCCGCCGGCCTGGGCCAGGTACTGCTTGGCCTTCTCCGGGTTGAACTCGCAGGCCTCGCCGCACTGGCCGGGGCGGTAACCGTCGGCCGCCGCGGTGGCGAAGCCGTCCGCCGGGTCACGACCGCCCGAGAACACCTGCTGGGTGATGGTCTTGCGGTCGATCGACATCGAGATCGCCTTGCGGACCAGCGGGTTCTTGAACTTCTCGTCGTAGGTCGGGATGCCCAGCGCCTGGGTGAGCAGACCCGGCTTCTGCTTGGCGCGCTCGCCGAGGTCCTGCTTCCACTTGTCGCCGACCAGCGCGGAGACCGGAACGGCGCGCAGGAAGTCCAGGTTGCCCGAGACCAGGTCCTGGTAGGCGGTGTCGAGGTTGTCGTAGACCTTGAACTTGGCGCCCTTGATCGTCGGCTTGTCGGTGCCGGCGTACTGGTCGTAGGCGGTCAGGTTCAGCTCGACGTTCGGCTGGCGGTCCTGGAACTTGAACGGACCGTTGCCGATCGGGTGCTCCTCGAAACCCTTGGGGTTGGCGAAGAACGAGTCGGGCAGCGGCATGTAGGCGGAGTAACCCAGCACGACCGGGAAGATCGTGAACGGCGCCTTCAGCTTCACCGTGAACGTGGTGTCGTCGACGATCTTGAGACCGGACATCTCCTTGGCCGGCGGCGTCGGGGCCTGTGCCGGGCCCTCTTCGCCGTCCGGGTCCTCGGACTGCAGCTGGTCGTAGCCGTCGATCTGCTCGAAGAAGCTCGCGCCCTGGAAACCGTTGGGCCCGTAGGCCGAGTAGTTCCAGGCGTCGACGAAGTTCTTCGCCTTGACCGGCGTTCCGTCGTGGAAGGTCCAGCCCGGCTTGAGCTTGATCGTGAAGTTCTGATTGTCCGTCGTCTGGATCGACTCGGCGACCGCGTTCTCGACCTTGAGGTCGCTAGCGCGGTAGTTCACCAGACCCGTGAACATGGAGTTCACGATGAACCCACCGTTTTCCTCGGTGGTGTTAGCCGGGACAAGAGGGTTCTCCGGCTCGCCCCAGTCGAGGGTGACGATGCCGTCCTCTCCCGAGCCGCTGCCGCCGCCACCGCAGCCGGTGGCGAGCATCGCCACCGCCAGCGGGGCCGCGACCAATGCGGCCAAACGTCCCTTTCGCATGTAGGTCCTCCCGCTTCCACGCGCGCCCCAGGTTTTGTTTTCCGGGGTCATCACGCACGACGGTTCTTCACCGTCGCGTCAGACGTGCGTAAACATAAGTGAGAACCAGGCGGCGGCAATGCAGTGTCACAAAGCCGTCACTTTCTGAATCGATTCGGCTTTCCCATTCTTTGCAATTGAAACCAAATGTCCACGATCTGGGAACTAGCTGATGGACAGGGCAATGCCGTCCAAGATGTCGTGCTCGCTGGCCGTCATCGACGAGATGCCGCTGCGCTCGGAAAACTCCTCCGCCAGCACCTTGACCACCAGCGCACCACCTCCGATCACGTCCACGCGACCCGGGTGCATCGAACCGATCTGCGCGCGCTCTTTATGGGACATGGAAAGAAGTCGTTCGGCGATTTGTTCGACGCGGTTCTGGGAAATATGGGAAAGGTGAATCGCCTGGGGGTCGTATTCCGGCAAATCCTGCGCGATGGCGGAGAGCGTCGTGACCGTTCCGGCGACTCCGACCCAGGTCTTGGCCCCGCTGACGTCGACCCGGGCGAACGCCTCGTCGAGGATCTGACGTGCGACCTTCTCGGCTTCGAGGACCTCTTCGCCGGTCGGCGGGTCGTCGCGCAGGCACCGCTCGGTCAGCCGGACGCAGCCGACGTCGGCGGAGTGGGCGGCGATGATGTCGGCGTTCGCGCCGTCCCAGTTGCCGACCACGACCTCCGTGGAACCACCGCCGACGTCGGTGACCACGAACGGGCCGTCCAGCGGGTCGAGGTCGCCGACGGCGCCGACGAACGACAGCCGGGCCTCCTCGTCACCGGTGATCACCTCGGCGTCCACGCCCAGCGTCTCGCGGACCATCGAGAAGAAGTCCTCGCGGTTCTCCGCGTCCCGGGTCGCCGAGGTCGCCACCATCCGGACCCGCTCGACGCCCTTGCGCGCGGCCATCGCGGCGTAGTCGACCAGCGCTTCGCGGGTGCGCTCGATCGCCTCCGGCGCGAGCCGCCCGGTGGCGTCCACGCCCTGGCCGAGCCGGACGATGCGCATCGTGCGGTAGATGTCGCGCAGGTCCTTGCGCCCGTCCTCGTGCACCGTGACGTCCGCGATCAACAGGCGAATCGAGTTCGTCCCGCAGTCGATCGCCGCAACCCGTGCCATCGCACCCTCCTCGACCAGCTGCGCACCGGCGTCTCCGGCCGCTCCCCCAACGCTATCGGGCGCTGGCCGGCCCCGGGAAAACGCCGGGCCGCGCGCGTTTCGGAGAACGCACGCGGCCCGGTGCCGGGGTCCGGCGGTCACTGCGGCTTGGGGGTGTACTCCTCGGGGACCGTGCAGGGCTTCACCACGCCGTCGGGGCTGGTGAAGACGTCCATGCCGGGCACGGCCAGGTGCGGATCGGACTCGCCCGGCTGCAAGCCCTCGGCCGCTTCCGACTCGACCGCGGCGAACGCACCGCGGTCGAGCGCAGCCGTGTCGCACTTCTCCGGCTCCGCGGAGCTCGACGTCCCGGACGGCGGGACGGGAGCGATCTCCGGGACGCTCGGCAGCGGCTCGGAACTCGGCTGGGGCTCGGAACTCGGCTGGGGCTCGGAACTCGGCTGGGGCAGCGGCTCGGAACTGGTCGGCGGCTGGGTCGTCGACGAGCTCGGCGGGGCCGGCTCGGACGACGGCGGCTCGGGGGCGACCGACGGGGGCTCCGGGGTGACCGACGGCGGGTCCGGCGCGGGTTTGGTCGTGGGCTCCTCCCCCGGCAGCTGCGGCGGAGCGGGCACCACCGGTGGTTGTTCCGGAGTCGGCTCGGCGGGCATCGGAGCTGGCTCGGCGGGGGGCGGAGTCGGCTCGGCGGGCATCGGAGTCGGTTCGGCAGGCACCGGAGTCGGTTCGGCAGGGATCGGAGCTGGCTCGGCAGGAGACGGGGTCGGCTCGGCGGACGTCGGCGCGGGTTGGTCGCCTGGGGTTTCCGGTGCCGGGGCCACCGGTTCGAGCGCCAGCGGCTGCGGGTCCTCCACCGGCGGGACCGGGTCGAACTCCGGGACCGTCAGCGGCGCGGGTTCCGGGATCGCCAGCGCGTCCGGGCGAGCGGGCATGCGCTCGGACGCCAGCACGTCGCCCGCCTCCGGGGCCAACTCCGACGGGGTCGGCGTGACTCCGCGCCGGTAGGCATCAGCCCAGATCAGCACCGTGCGGACGTAGCTCTCCGAGTGGTTGTAGCGGAACACCGCAGCGCCCAGCGCGCGCGGATCGTTGAGGTCGCCGCCACCGTCGCAGAGGTAGGTGCCAGCCGCGGCGGCCGCGTCGGGCAGGTTGTGCGGGCTCTCGACGCCGTCCTCGTTCCCATCCGTCTCGAACTTCCGCCAGGTGGCGGGGATGAACTGCATCGGCCCGACCGCCCGGTCCCACACCGGGTCGCCGTCGAAGCGACCGGCGTCGGTGTCCGGGATCGCCGCGATGCCGGGACCACCGGACAGCCGAGGGCCGAGGATCGCGTGCGCCGTCGTGCCGTTGACGTCGATGTCGCCGTTGCGGGCGTGGCCGGACTCGATGCGGCCGATCGAGGCCAGCACCGACCAGTGCATCCCGCACGCGTGGGTCTGCTCCACCGAGCGAGCGGCCTGCATGTACGCGGCCAGCACGGGCTCGGGAATGCCGAGCTCGCCGGTCGGCAACTCCACCCTGGGAGCGGCTTGCGGCACCGCGGACAGCTGCGCGGGATCGGCGACCTCGTCGAGCAGCCGGGGGCTGATCACCGGGACCTGCGGGAGGTGTCCGCTCACGCCCAGCTGCCGCAGGTCCGGCGAGTGCTGACCCGTTCCGGCAGGCAGCGCCGAGGCGCTGACCAGCGCGGCCGGAAGCGCCAGCACCGGAGCCATCGCCGTTGCCGCCAGCCACTTCCTCGCCCGGTGCCGCGCCACCGGCCGCCTGTTCCGCCGGAGCTTGTACTTGCGGTTCGCCACCCGTCAAACCCCCACACCGAGTCCGAGCCCGTCCGCCGAAGTCCGACCCCCTGGATACACCACCCCGAAACGACTCGCCGAGCGGTGAAACCCCACCTTCACCCGACCGAGCCGCCAGACCCGAACCCGAACCTCCGCAACACCCCTGCGCCGCCCCAGGGGTGAGAACCGCAGTTCTCGCAGTGTCAAAGACCGCGTTTTTCGCCCCGTCAAATCCTGCGGTTTTCGCCCCCGGGGTGGCGGCTCTGGGCTCGCGGCGGGGAGCGGAAGACCGCGGAAGCATTCATCTCCCGGGGGTTTGTGCCTACGCTCCGGGCATGACGCTCATCGACGAGCTGCGCGCGTTCAGCACTCACCAGGTCGCCAACCAGTCCTCCCCGCTGTCCGGGTTCGACCCGCTCGCCTGCGATCCCGCGCTGGGGTCGGCGCTGACCCGCTACGCCGTCGGCGACCTCACCCCGCTCGCGCTGGAGGCCGGTTCGGCCGAGGCCCGCGAGCACGGCCGGCTCGCCGACGAGAACCCACCTCAGCTGCGCACCCACGACCGCTACGGCAACCGCGTCGACGAGGTCGAGTACCACCCGTCCTGGCACTGGCTGATGGAGCGGGCGATCGCGCACGGCCTGCACGCCGCGCCGTGGGGCCAGGGACCGGGCGCGCACCTGCGCCGGGCCGCCGGGTTCTACCTGTGGTCGCAGACCGAGGCGGGCCACGGCTGCCCGATCTCGATGACCTACTCCTCGGTGCCCGCGCTGCGCTGGTCACCCGAGCTGGCCGCCGAGTACGAGCCGAAGCTGACCGCCACCGGCTACGAGTTCGGGCTGCGCGCGCCGCAGGAGAAGTCGGCGCTGCTGGCCGGCATGTCGATGACCGAGAAGCAGGGCGGTTCCGACGTCCGCGCCAACACCACCACGGCCGAGCCGCTGGCCGACGGCACGTATCGGCTGGTCGGGCACAAGTGGTTCACCTCGGCCCCGATGAACGACCTGTTCCTCACGCTCGCGCAGACCGCAGGCGGGCTGAGCTGCTTCCTGGTGCCGCGCGTGCTGCCCGACGGCACCCGCAACGAGATCCGGCTGCAGCGGCTGAAGGACAAGCTGGGCAACAAGTCCAACGCCTCCTCCGAGATCGAGTACACCGGCGCGATCGGGCACCTCATCGGCGAGGAGGGGCGCGGGGTTCGCTGCATCATCGAGATGGTGTCGATGACCAGGCTCGACTGCGTGCTCGGCGCCTCGGCCAACGTCCGCATCGCGCTGTCGGAGGCGGCTCACCACGTGCAGCGGCGCAGCGCGTTCGGCGCGCGGCTGGCCGACCAGCCGCTGATGCAGCAGGTCGTCGCCGACCTGGCGCTGGAGTCCGAGGCCGCGACGACGCTGGCGATGCGGCTGGCCGCCGCCGTCGAGCAGGGCGAGCACGGCCTGCTGCGGCTGGCGCTGCCCGCGACGAAGTTCTTCGTCTGCAAGCGCGCGCCGTACGTGGTGGCCGAGGCGCTGGAGTGCCTGGGCGGCAACGGCTACGTCGAGGAGTCGGGCATGCCCCGCCTCTACCGCGAGGCGCCGCTGATGTCGATCTGGGAGGGCTCGGGCAACGTCACCGCCCTCGACCTGCTGCGCGCCCTGGGCAAGCAGCCGAGCAGCCGGGACGCGATCCTCGCCGAGCTGGACGCGGCCGGCGGCGAGAACGCGACCTACGACGTCGCCGTGCGCCGGGTGCGCGAGGAGCTCGCCGA
The DNA here is from genome assembly GCF_035320975.1 of Saccharopolyspora mangrovi. Lineage (NCBI taxonomy): Bacteria > Bacillati > Actinomycetota > Actinomycetes > Pseudonocardiales > Pseudonocardiaceae > Saccharopolyspora > Saccharopolyspora mangrovi. The sequence continues at coordinate 348,644 of NZ_JAWLNX010000001.1, forward strand.
TCCCCGCCCGGAGCGGGCGCGGGCCCTAGCGGAGTCGCTGGCGCTGACGCTGCAGGCGTCGCTGCTGCAGCGCTTCGCCCCGGCGTCGGTCTCGGACGCCTTCATCGCGACTCGGCTGGGCGAGCCCGGCCGCACCTTCGGCTCCACACCGATCGCGAACCCCAAGGCCCTCTTCGACCGCATCGCCCCAGGTCGGTGAGGCTGTTTCAGCGGTTGATCAGGTAGCGGTGCTCCGGCCAGCGCTCGGCGATGAGGTCGATGGCCTCGTCGCCGAACGGGTTCACCCCCGGACCCTTGGCCAGGGCGTGGGCGATGTGGACGTGCAGGCACTTGACGCGGTCCGGCATGCCGCCCGCGCTCACGTCGGTGCCCAGCGACTCCAGGGCGTTGCGCTCGGCGAGGTAGGACTCGTGGGCCCGCTGGTAGACCTCGGCGAGCTCGGCGTCGGTCGCCAGCCGGTCCTGCATCTCCTTCATCAAGCCCTCGGCCTCGAAGGTGGACGCGTGCGCGGTGAGATCGGGAGCCGTCAGGTAGTACAGCGTCGGGAACGGGGTGCCGTCCTCCAGCCGGGGCCAGGTCTGCACGACCGTCGGCTCACCGGAGGCGTCGCGCGCCGCGATCGCGTGCAGCCCCCGGGGCGGCCGCCCGAGCTGACGCCGGACGCACTCCCGGTCCGCCTCGCTGACCAGCGACGTTTCCACCGTCACGATTCCTTCCCCAACACCGAGTTCCACATCTCCTCGTACCACGGCACCCCGTCGTCACCGGGTGCCAGCGGAGGCGGCGGCGCCGGGGCCTGCGGGACCTCCACGATGTAGGGCGTCTCGCCCGGCCGCACGTAGCCGAGCCGCGCCCGCGCCTCCGCCTCGACCTGTGCCGGGTCGGAGAGCTCCTGCTTGCGCTGCTCGAGCTGGCGGACCTGGATCTCCAGCTCGGCGCGCTGCGTTTCCTGCGCGGCGAGCTCGTCGCGCTGGCTGAGGTAGGTGCGCAGCGGCACCGCCACGCTCAGCGCCATCACGCACACCAGCAGCGCCAGCACCGCCGCGCGACGCGTCGAGGACAGCTTGAACGCGCCGCCGGTGCTGGACTTCGGCCTGCTCGCCGGACGCCGCTTCGGGGCACCCGGCTTGCCGGTGGGTTTGCGCTGGGCTGAGTCCCGGCGGGCGCGCACCTGCCTGCGCGACGGCGGAACGTTCCGCTCGCCGCGCCCTCTCGGATCGGATGCGCGCCCGGCCGGCAAGGCTCAGCTCTCCGCGTTGAACCGCGGGAACGCCAGGTCACCCGCGTAGCGGGCGGCGTCGCCGAGGCCCTCTTCGATGCGCAGCAGCTGGTTGTACTTGGCAACCCGCTCGCTCCGCGCCGGGGCTCCGGTCTTGATCTGGCCGCAGCCCGTGGCCACCGCCAGGTCGGCGATCGTGGTGTCCTCGGTCTCGCCGGAGCGGTGGCTCATCATGCTCTTGTAGCCGCACGAGGTGGCGAGGCTGACCGCGTCCAGGGTCTCCGAGAGCGTGCCGATCTGGTTGACCTTGACCAGCAGCGCGTTGGCGGCACCCTTGTTGATGCCGTCCTCCAGGCGCTCCGGGTTGGTGACGAACAGGTCGTCGCCGACCAGCTGCACCTTGTCGCCGACCTGCTTGGTCAGCTTGGCCCAGCCGTCCCAGTCGTCCTCGCTCAGCGGGTCCTCGATGGACACCAGCGGGTAGGCGGAGACGAGCTCCTGGTAGTACTCCGCCATCTGGTCGGCGGTGCGCTTGGTGCCCTCGAAGTTGTAGGTGCCCTCGGTGAAGAACTCCGTGGCGGCTACGTCCAGGGCGAGCACGATGTCGCGGCCCAGCTTGTAGCCGGCCTTCTCGATCGCGGTCGCGATCAGGTCCAGCGCCTCGCGGTTGTTGGGCAGGTCGGGGGCGAAACCGCCCTCGTCGCCCAGACCGGTCGGCAGGCCCTTGGACTTCAGCACCGACTTCAGCGCGTGGTAGGTCTCCGCGCCCCACCGCAGCGCGTCGGCGAAGGTGTCCGCGCCGATCGGCGCGATCATGAACTCCTGGATGTCCACACCGGTGTCGGCGTGGGCACCACCGTTGAGGATGTTCATCATCGGCACCGGCAGCACGTGCGCGTTCGGGCCACCGATGTAGCGGAACAGCTCCAGCTCGGATGCCTCCGCGGCGGCCTTGGCCACCGCCAGCGAGACGCCGAGGATCGCGTTGGCGCCCAGCCGGGACTTGTCCGGGGTGCCGTCGAGGTCCACCAGCTTCTGGTCGACCACGCGCTGCTCGGTGGCGTCCAGGCCGGTCAGCTCGGGGCCGATCTCGTCCAGCACGGCCGAGACGGCGTTCTCCACGCCCTTGCCGCCGTAGCGGCCGGCGTCACCGTCGCGCAACTCGACGGCCTCGTGCTCGCCGGTCGAGGCGCCCGAGGGGACCGCCGCGCGACTGAGCGTGCCGTCCTCCAATGCCACTTCGACCTCGACGGTGGGGTTACCGCGAGAATCGAGGATCTCGCGGGCGCCGACCTGTTCGATGATCGCCACGTGTGCTCCTAACCAGCTTGGATCCATAGGACGGAGCAACCGCCACGACGTTCCCGCACGCCGCGCACCGGCTGTCCGCCCCGACAACCGCCTACGAGCCTAACCGGGCCGGTGCGGCGCTCGCCGCAGACTCGCGATGCCGTGATCTGCGCCGCTCGATCTCCACACCCGCTGTTCGCCCGCCGTTGGTCTTCGCGGAGGTCACGACACCGCAGCGCCGGGTGCCGGACACCTCTCCGTCACCACAAGACCATCCGGTCGGACGTCTCGGAACAGCCGATCGCGGATTAACGTTGTTCGCGCCATGACGACAGAAGGCACCGTCGAAGCGTTCCGGCGAGCGGAGGAACTGCTCGCGCAACGCCGCCCGCTGGAAGCCCTCCGAGTCCTCGAACCCGTAGTCGACGTCGCCCAGGACAAGCCCAGCGTGCTGCTGCTGCTGGGGCGGGCGTACTTCTTCACGGCGCAGCTGCGCCGGGCCGAGCGCGCCTTCCTGCGCGTGCTGGAGTTCGATCCGTCCGACCACTACGCGCGCCTGGTCCTGGGCCGCACCCTGCAACGCCAAGGCCGCCTCACCGAGGCCCGCGCCCAGATCCGCCTCGCCGCCACCATGTACCCGGACCCGGCCTACCAAGAGGCCCTGGGCGAGATCAACGCCCACATCGCCGTCCGCTCCTCCTGACCCTGCCCACTCATGTGGGTGGCCGGATTACCGCGGTAATCTGCCTCCCGAATACCGCAGTAATCCGTGTTCCGGCGGCACTCGGACACGGATTACCGCCGTAATCGGGAGACCGAATACTGCGGTAATCGGAACGTTGAAGACTCCGGCAGTCGTCCCCGTGGGGGCGGTGGAACGGTCCGGTTGCGGTGGCCGGGTCCGGGTTGAGCGCGGTTCGGGCAGGTCAGCGGCGGGGGTTGCCCGCTGATGCGTAGGTCTCGGCGAGGCCGAAGACCTTCTGGGCGTACTCGACGGAGTTGTTGTAGGACATGACGCCCTGCCACCAGCCCGAGCCGGTGGACATGTCGCGGCCGTTCGCGCACAGGTAGCGGGCGGCGGCGATGGCGGCGTCGTCGAGGTTCTGCGGGTCGCCGCGGCCGTCACCGCTGCCGTCGGTGGCCCACTTCCGCCAGGTCGTCGGGATGAACTGCATCGGCCCCACCGCGCGGTCGTGCTCGACGTCGCCGTCGAGGGCTCCCCCGTCGCTGTCCGGGATCAGCCGGACGTTCGGGCCACCGTCGAGCTTGATGCCGATGATCGGCACCGACGGGCGGGCGTCCTCGCGCAGCTGCCGGTTGCCGAAGCGGCCGTGGTTGGACTCGATGCGGCCGATGCCGGCCAGCGTGGTCCAGGAGATCCGGCAGCCGGGCTGGTGCTGCCGCATCACCAGGTCGGCGTTGACGTAGGAGACGACGGCGCGGGCGGGCAGGTCGACGACCGCCGAGACCTGGTTGGCCCACTCGCGCACCGGGTCCACCCCGGGCTGCGGCTGCGGCTGGACCTCCACCTGCGGGACCTGCACCGGCGGTGCGATCGAGCCGGGCGCGACCTGCGCGGGCTTGGGGTCCTCGGGCCTCGGCGGCGCGGCCACCGGGGCCTTCGGCGGGGTGCCGAGGACGTTGACCAGGGCGACGCCGACGACCATCGCTGCCAGCAGGGATGCGGCCAGCGCGAGGCGTCCGAGGGCCGCGAGCACCGTTGGCGAGGTCCTGATCACCCGCACAGGCTACTTGCAGGTAGGCCCCAGGTTCCAGCACTTCAGCGCACCGAGCACCCTCCGGGGTCACCCTTCGGCGGGTAGTGACCGGCTCGTCCTGCCGTAGTGGTCGGCGTAGTCGAGGACCTCCTGGCCGTAGCTGCGGGACTGGTTGTAGTCCAGCAGCGCAGCCCAGAACCGGTCGCCGTCGCGCATGTCGTGCCCGACCGCGCACAGGTAGCGCCCGGCGGTCAGCGCGGCGTCGTCGAGGTCCTGCGGATCGGCGACGCCGTCGCCGTCGGCGTCGGACTGGTACTTGCGCCAGGTGGAGGGGATGAACTGCAGCGGCCCGACCGCCCGGTCCCACACCGGGTCGCCGTCGAGGGCCCCGCCGTCGGTGTCGTGGATCTGCTTGACCCCGGCGCTGCCGTCCAGCGGCAGGCCGATGATCCGCGGGTTGGGCCTGCCGGTCTCGTCGAGCCGGGAACCGCCGTGCCTGCCGTGGCTGGACTCCACCGCGCCGATGCCCGCCAGCACCGTCCAGCTCAACCCGCACCCGGCGGCACCGGCGTCCATCGTCAGCTGCGCGTAGCCGTAGGCCTGCAGCGCCGCGCGCGGGATGTTGAGCCGGTCGGACATCCGCTCCGACCAGTCGGTCAGCTGCGCCTGCGGCCGTTCCGGCGACCGGGCGCCTTCGGCGAGCAGCTCGACCGGCGGCGGGTCGATGCCCGGGTCGGGCGGAGCCGACGCGGACGGGAGTTCGAAGGTCGTCGTGGGCTGCGGCGAACAGGCGGCGAGGGCTAACAGCAGCGGCAGCGCCAGCAGTCGGCGGTCACGCATCGGACCGCGCCGGGTCGCTGAGCAGCTCGCGCCAGTCGTCGGAGGTGAGCTCGGTGTTCCCGGCTTCGCGGGCGCGGTGCTCGGCGGCGCGGACCCGCGCGGCGAACTCCAGGGCCACGCCGCGCAGCGCGTCCTCCGGGTCGACCCCCCCGAGCTTGCCCTCGGCGGCGAGCGCGAACAGCGCGGAACCGGTGTCCGAGCCGGACGGCATGGCCTCCAGCGGGATCCCGGCGCGAGCGGCCCGCTGGGTGAGCTTGGCGGCCAGCGCCACCGCGGGCTGACCGAGCGCGACACCGTCCACGATGGACTCGCGCTGCTTCTCCTGCTGCTTGAGCTCTTCCCAGCGCGCGTGCTGCGACTCGGTGTCGAGCACGGTGGTGTCGTCGGCGAAGACGTGCGGGTGCCTGCTGACGAGCTTGCTGACCAGGCCCGCCGCGACGGCGTCGATGCCGAACGGGTCGTCCGGGTCCTCGGCGGCGACGCGGGCGTGGAACAGGACCTGCAGCAGCACGTCGCCGAGCTCCTCGCGCAGCGCCTCCCGGTCCTTCTCGGCGATCGCGTCGAGCAGCTCGTAGGTCTCCTCGACGAGGTACTGGCGCAGCGATTCGTGATCCTGCTCGGCGTCCCACGGGCAACCGCCGGGTGAGCGCAGCCGGTCCATCACGGTGACCGCGTCCAGCAGCTCGACACCGGCGGGCGCGGGCGCCCCGACGACCACGGCCCCGGCGGCGCGCAGCCTCTCGGCGGTGGCGTGGACCTCGCCCGTGATCAGCACGATCGGCGCGGTCGTGGCCCGCACGAGGAGGTCCTCCGGCGCCTCCGGAACCTCCAGCGCGGCCTTGGCCGCGGTCGACAGACCGGCGTCCGCGTAGACCGCCTCAGCCTTGCGGACCAGAGGCAACGCGGCAGCGGGAAGCGCCTCGCCGAGCCTGTCGTCGACCAGGACGATCGCAGTGCCTTCGGCCACCCGGAGCTCGCTCATACCTCGATTGTCCCAACCGGGAACCACCGAGGTTCAGCGACGTACCCCACACCCCAGGAGTGTCAACTGACACTCCCGCAACGCGGTCAGGCGCCCCGCGAGTGCGGCTCGATGCGGAAGCCCGTGGTCTCGTCCTCGTTCGGCGCTGCCTGCAGCCCGATGGGGTCCCAGACGCCGTAGCGCGGGCTGAGCGTGACGCCGACGCGGTCGGCGGTGGCGCCCAGCAGGAAGCTGCCGACGCCCTGCAAGGTCTGGTCGTCCGCTCCCCCGGCCGGGTTCGGCGTGGGCGCGGCGCGGCGCTCGCGGACGAGCGCGACCAGCCACTGACCGGAGTTCGGTTCCGGCTCGAAGGCCAGGACCGTGCCCGGCTCGGCGCTGAACAGCGGCGTCGAAGCGGCGAGCTTCGGGCTGTCCACCGCGCGCAGCTGCTGACCCGCGGCGGCCGGGACGCCCGCCTTGGCGTCGGCCGCGATCAGGTCGCGCACGGCCGCATCGCCCTGCGCCATTTGGTGGGCCTTGCGGTCGGCCTCCGCGCGGGTGGTGGCCTGGGTGAAGTCGAAGGTGACCGCCAGCCCGTCGAAGTAGCGGCGGCCCAGCTCGGTCACCAGCACCTCGGTGCGCGCCATCTCGTGCAGGTTCTCCGGCGTGAAGATCTTGCCCTCGGTGGCCTGCGGACCGCCCCACTGGTTGATCATGTCGTTGATCTGCTGCTCGGAGGCGGTGAGCCCGTTCTCCCGCGCGGCCTGCTCGACGAGCTCCGCGCGCACCAGCTGACCGGCCAGCGTCCGCCCGAGCTCGTCGTACTGGCCCTGCTGCCGCAGCTGCGGTTTCAGCTCCGGCTCCTTGGCCAGCACCTCGGAGAACCAGGACTGCACCTCGGACACCGGGATCCGCTGGTCCCCCACGATCGCAGCGGCCCCGACCTGGCTAGGCCCGGATCCACAACCCGACAACAGCACACCGGCGACGGCGAGAGACGCGAACAAGCGGCCACGGCGCAGCGAGATCGTCACGCGGGCACCTTCTCACGAAGTCACCCTCAGATGAAGGGACAACACTGTCCGAAGTCGACATCTCGCCAGCCGGTCAGGCCGGGACCGGGTTGGCGGTGAGGGTTTCGAGGAAGGTGGCGCACCACTCGAGCAGCGCCTCGTCGCGGAGCTGGGGCGCGCCCATGCGGCCACCCGCAGCACCCTCGGTGGGGCGCGGCAGGGAGACCGTGCGCAGCGCCGGCTTGTAGACGGCCTTCGGGTGCAGGCGCTTGAGCCGGACCTGCTTGGAGTCCGGGAGCTCCAGCGGGGCGAAGCGCAGCGAGCTCCCCTGCAGCGTCACCTCGCGGACCCCGTGCTCGCGGCACACCTGGCGGAACCGGGCGACCTTGAGCAGCCGCTCCACCGGCTCCGGCAGCGGCCCGTAGCGGTCGGTGAGCTCGGCGCGCACCGCCTCCAGGTCGTCGGGGTCGGCCGCGGCGGCCAGCTTCCGGTAGGCCTCCAGGCGCAGCCGCTCGCCGGGCACGTAGTCGTGCGGGATGTGCGCGTCGATCGGCAGGTCCACCCGCACGTCGGTGAGCTCCTCCTCGCCCTCGGCGGGCTCGGCGCCGGCGTGCTTGCGGAACGCGTCGACGGCCTCCCCCACCAGCCGCACGTACAGGTCGAAGCCGACACCGGCGATGTGCCCGGACTGCTCGGCGCCGAGGATGTTGCCCGCGCCCCGGATCTCCAGGTCCTTCATCGCCACCGCCATGCCGGCGCCCAGCTCGGAGTTCTGCGCGATGGTGGCCAGCCGGTCGTGCGCGGTGTCGGTCAGCGGCTTCTCCGGCGGGTACAGGAAGTACGCGTAGCCGCGCTCCCGCGCCCGGCCGACGCGCCCGCGCAGCTGGTGGAGCTGGGCGAGGCCGAGCATGTCCGAGCGGTCCACGATCAGCGTGTTGGCGTTGGAGATGTCCAGGCCGGTCTCGACGATCGTGGTGCACACCAGCACGTCGTGCTCGCGCTCCCAGAAGCCCTGGATGATCTTCTCCAGCCGCTCCTCGTTCATCTGCCCGTGCGCGGTGACGATCCGCGCCTCCGGGACAAGCTCGCGCAGCTGGCGGGCCGCCTTCTCGATGTCGCTGACCCGGTTGTGCACGAAGAACACCTGGCCGTCGCGCAGCAGCTCGCGCCGGATCGCCGCGCCCACCTGCTTCGGGTCGTAGGCGCCGACGTAGGTCAGCACCGGGTGCCGCTCCTCCGGCGGGGTCAGGATGGTCGACATCTCGCGGATGCCGGCCATGCTCATCTCCAGCGTGCGCGGGATCGGCGTGGCCGACATGGTCAGCACGTCGACGTGCGTGCGCAGCGCCTTGATGTGCTCCTTGTGCTCGACGCCGAAGCGCTGCTCCTCGTCGACGATCACCAGGCCGAGGTCCTTGTAGCGGAGCCCGGTCTGCAGCAGCCGGTGCGTGCCGATGACGATGTCGACCTCGCCGTCGGCCAAGCCCTTGATCGTCTGCTCGGACTCCATCGGGTCGGTGAACCGGGACAGGCCCTTGACGGTCACCGGGAACGAGCGCATCCGGTCGGCGAAGGTGTTGAGGTGCTGCTGCGCGAGCAGCGTGGTGGGCACCAGCACGGCGACCTGCTTGCCGTCCTGCACGGCCTTGAACGCCGCGCGCACCGCGATCTCGGTCTTGCCGTAGCCGACGTCGCCGCAGATCACCCGGTCCATCGGCACCGAGCGCTGCATGTCGGACTTGACCTCGTCGATCGCGGCGAGCTGGTCACCGGTCTCGGTGTAGGGGAAGGCGTCCTCCAGCTCGCGCTGCCACGGCGTGTCGCCGCCGAAGGCGTGGCCGGGCGAGGACTGGCGGGCGGCGTAGAGCTGCACGAGCTCGGCGGCGATCTCCTTGACCGCCTTGCGCGCCTTGGCCTTGGTGTTCTTCCAGTCCGAGCCGCCGAGCCTGTTCAGCGTCGGCGTCTCGCCACCCACGTAGCGGGTGATCTCGTCGAGCTGGTCGGTCGGCACGAACAGCCGGTCTCCGGGCTGGCCGCGCTTGCTGGAGGCGTACTCCAGCACCAGGTACTCGCGGGTGGCGCCACCGACGGTGCGCTGCACCATCTCGACGTACTTGCCGATGCCGTGCTGGTCGTGCACCACGAAGTCGCCGGTCTTGAGCGCCAGCGGGTCCACGGCGTTGCGGCGCCGCGAGGGCATCCGGCGCATGTCCTTGGTGGACGTGCCGTGCCTGCCGCCGGTCAGATCGGCTTCGGTGAGCACGACCAACGCGATCTCCGGTGCGGCGAAGCCGTCCTCGAGACCGCCGCGCACGACCGTGACCACACCGGTCGCGGGTTCCTCGGCGAGACCGTCCTCGGCCAGCGAGGCCGGCAGTTCGGCTTCGCGCAGCTGCTGCACGGCGCGCTGCGCGGTACCGGCACCGGCCACCACCAGCACCGCCGCACCGCCCGAGGCGGTGTGTGCGCGCAGGTCGGCGTAGGCGCGCTCGATCTCGCCCCGGTAGGCCTCGGGCTGCTTGAGGGTCAGCCGGACGACCTCCTCGTCCTCGCCCTCCTCGCTGGTCAGCTGGGTCAGCGGCCACCAGGGCAGGCCGACGGCGCGGGTGTGCTCGGCGACCTCGGCGAGGCTGCGGTACGCCGAGGCGCCCAGGTCGATCGGGGCCTTGCCGCCGTCGGCGGCGACCATCCAGGACGCTTCGAGGAACTCCTGGCCGGTGCGCACCAGGTCGGCGGCGCGGGCGTGGATCTTCTCCGGATCCGCCGGGATCACGTGCGTCCCGTCCGGGACGAGGTCGCTGAGTAGCTGCATCTCGCCCTCGCACAGCGCCGGGATGAGGGCCTCCATGCCCTCCACCGGCGCGCCACCGGCGATCTTGTCCAGCATCTCCGCCAGGTGCGAGTCGGCCTGGTGCTGCTCGGCGAGCTTGCTCGCGCGCTCGGCGACCTGCTCGGTGATCAGCAGTTCGCGGCAGGCCGGCGCGGTCAGGTCGGTGTCGGTGGCCTCCGGCAGCGAGCGCTGGTCGGCGACCGAGAACGGGCGGATCTCGGTGACCTCGTCGCCCCAGAACTCCACCCGCAGCGGGTGCTCCTCGGTGGGCGGGAAGACGTCGACGATGCCGCCGCGCACGGCGAACTCGCCGCGCTTCTCCACCATGTCGACCCGCTCGTAGGCCAACCCGGCCAGGTGCTCGACGGTCTCCTGGAAGTCGACCTCGTCGCCCACCGACAACCGCACCGGGCGGAGCTCGCCGAGGCCGGGGGCGATCGGCTGGATGAGGCTGCGGACCGTGGTGACCAGCACCCGGATCTGCCCGCTCGGGTGCTCGTCGGGGTGGGCGAGCCTGCGCAGCACCGACAGCCTGCGGCCGACGGTGTCGGCGCGCGGCGACAGGCGCTCGTGCGGCAGCGTCTCCCAGGACGGGAAGACCTCGACGCCGTCCGGGCCGAGCAGGTCGGCGGTCGCGGCGGCGGCCTCCTCGGCTTCCCGGCCGGTGGCGGTGACCAGCAGCACCGGGCGGTCGGCGCCCGCGGCGAGCGCGGCGGCGGCCAGCGGGCGCGCCGCGGCCGGGCCCTCCACGACCAGGCGGGGGCTGTCCGCAGCGTCGATCAGGCGCCGCAGCGCGGGATCGCGCAGCACGTTGTCGAGCAGTCCGCGCAGGGGACCGGCCTGGCTCATGGAGCAACCTCGCAGCGGGAAAGCGAATGCGGACACACCTCTGCCCCGGGGGAACGCGCCGGGAGAGGCGTCGAATCCACACTACGACGCCGGTATGACGGAAACACGACGCCCCGTGGGAGAGGGCGTGATCGGTGCCACACTGGGTGCCATGTCGGGCATCAGAACAGCCGCACTGGTCCTGTCCCTGGTCGCCACCGGGTGCGCGACGGCCCCGCCCTCGCCCGCCACCGCCGCCCCTCCGCAGCTGAAGGTCGAGACGGTCGCCTCCGGGCTCGAACACGCGTGGGACGTCGGGTTCCTGCCCGACGGCAGCTCCTTGATCAGCCAGCGGCCCGGCAGGTTCACGCTGGTCACCGGCGGTCAGACCCGCGAGGTGCAAGCCGATCTGGCCTCGGTGCACGCCGAAGGCGAGGGCGGGCTGATGGGGCTGCTCGTGCACCCGGACTTCGCGAACAACCGCTCGTTCATCACCTGCCAGACCCACCAGGAGGGCGGAAGCCCGGTCGACGTCCGGCTGGTGACCTGGCGGCTGGCCGAGGACGGCTCCCGCGCGGACCGCGTGGGCGACCTGCTCACCGGCCTGCCGATCAACTCCTCAGGCCGGCACTCCGGTTGCCGCCCGGAGCTCGGCGCCGACGGATCGCTGCTGGTCAGCACGGGCGACACCGCGCAGCCCGCGATCGCGCAGGACCGCACCTCGCTCGGCGGCAAGATCCTGCGGATGGACGTCGACACCGGCGACCCGCTGCCGGACAACCCGTTCATCGGATCGCCCGATCCGCGCGAGCGGCTGGTGTTCAGCTTCGGCCACCGCAACCCGCAGGGCGTGGCCCTCAACCCCGACGGCCGGGTGTTCCTCGCCGAGCACGGCCCCGACGTCGACGACGAGGTCAACGTCCTGCGGCCCGGCGGCAACTACGGCTGGGACCCCTCCCGGGGCGGCACCACCGACGAGTACGACGAGTCGGTCCCGATGACCGACCTCCAGCGCTTCCCCGACGCCGTCCCGGCCGCGTGGTCCTCGGGCCCGTCCACGGAGGCCGTCTGCGCCGCGGAGTTCCTCACCGGACCCCAGTGGGGCGAGCTGGACGGAACGCTGGCCGTGCCCGCCCTGAAGGGCAGCAAGCTCCTGCTCTTCAGCGCCAACCCCGACGGCACCCTCGCTCCCCCGACCATCCCGGCAGAGCTCGACGACACCCGCGGCCGGCTGCGAGCGGCCCGCCAGGGACCGGACGGCGCCCTCTACGTGACCACGTCGAACGGCACCGACGACGAGCTGCTCCGCATCACGCTCTGAACCGCGCGGGCAGCGGAACCGGAGGTCACCTGGTGGTGGGCTTGGGCTTGTGCTCCAGCCCGGACAGGCCGTTCCAGGCGAGGTTGACCAGGTGCGCGGCGACCTCTTCCTTCTTGGGCTTGCGCGCTTCCAGCCACCACTGGCCGGTCAGCGCCACCATGCCCACCAGTGCCTGGCTGTACAGCGGCGCGAGCTTCGCGTCGTAGCCGCGGGCGCTGAACTGCAGGCCGAGGATGTGCTCGACCTGGCTGGCGATGTCGTTGAGCAGGCTGGAGAACGTGCCGCTGCTGCTGGCCACCGGCGAGTCGCGGACCAGGACGCGGAAGCCGTCGGTGTTCTCGTCGATGTAGTCGACCAGCGCGTGCGCGGCCTGCTCCAGCAGCACCTTGGGGTGCCCGGCGTCCAGCGCGGAGACGATCAGGTCGAGCAGGTCGCGCATCTCGCGGTCGACCACGACCGCGTACACGCCTTCCTTGCCGCCGAAGTGCTCGTAGACCACCGGCTTGGAGACCCCGGCGCGGTGGGCGATCTCCTCGATGGAGGTGCCGTCGAAGCCCTTCTCCGCGAACAGCGCGCGAGCCACGTCCAGCAGTTGCTGCCGTCGTTCCTTGCCGGTCATCCGCGCGCGCGGCGTCCGAGCCGGAGCCCGCGTCGGCGCCGCCGGTTCGGGCGCGTTCCGCCCGCGTCTCCGTCCTGCCACTCGACCCACCCTAGGTGAGGGACCTGCACCCGAAGTGGAGGCCCGAGACGAAGAGGTGCCCGCGCGGCGATCCCCGCGCGGGCACCTCGGTTCGGAGCGGTCAGCCCTTGTAGTCGGTGACCGCGATGCGCGCGAGGCGCTTCTCGTTGGGCCAGCGCACCTTCCACGCCCAGCCGAGCTTCTCGAAGATCCAGATCGTCCGCGCCGAGATGTCCAGCTGGCCGCGCAGCACGCCGTGCCGAGCGCAGGTCGGGTCGGCGTGGTGCGAGTTGTGCCAAGACTCGCCGAAGGACAGGATCGCCAGCGGCCAGAAGTTCGCCGCCTTGTCGCGGCTCTTGAACGGCCGCTCACCGATCATGTGGCAGATCGAGTTCACCGACCACGTGATGTGGTGCAGGAACGACACGCGGACGAGCCCGGCCCAGAAGAACCCGGTGAGCGCGCCCCACCACGACCAGGTGAGGAGGCCACCGAGCAGCCCCGGCAGCAGGAGGCTGGCCGCCGTCCACACCGGGAACAGCTTGTTGGCCCAGACGATGTCGCGGTCCTTGAGCAGGTCCGGGGCGAACCGGTCCTCGTTGGTCATCTCGCGGCTGAACATCCAGCCCATGTGCGAGTGCCAGAAGCCCTTGGTCAGGGCCACGGCGGAGGTGCCGAACAGCCACGGCGAGTGCGGGTCGCCCTCGCGGTCGGAGAACGCGTGGTGCCGCCGGTGGTCGGCGACCCAGGTGATCACCGGACCCTGGACCGACATCATCCCCGCGATGGCCAGCGCGATCTTGACGCCGCGGTTGGCCTTGAAGGACCCGTGCGTGAAGTACCGGTGGAAGCCGACGGTCACGCCCAGGCCGCTGATCAGCCAGAACGCCACGGCCAGGGCGATGTCCACCGGGCCGATGCCCCAGCCCCACAAGACGGGGACGGAGGCCACCAGCGCGGCCATCGGGATCAGGAGGAATGCGTACACCAAGGACGACCGTCCGGCCGTCTGCGGCCCAGTGGTCAGAGGCTTCGGCCCGGTTTCAGCGCCGACGCCCGGAGCGGCGACGCGCTCGGTTGCTGCGGTCATGCTCAATACCTCGAATGGCGTTGGGGAGGTGGAAAACGGTTGTCAGCACCGGGTGGTCTCGGGTCCCGCAACACCTCCACCCTACGGGACCGTAACTTACGCTAGCGTAGGTTCTTCGATGCTAAATCGTCACCCCCCAGAAGAAAAAAGCGGCGTGTCGCTGCATTCCGGGCGCGTCTTCGGGTTTTGGGTTCACCCGATCGTTGGCACCTCGCGGTGCAACCGGACGGAGTTGATCTCCGTCCCCACGGTGTGCCTGCCCAGAACCAGCCGTGCGGGCTTCCCAGCCTCAGCCCCCGGTTACCCGCGACACCCCGTCCGCAACACCGGCAACCGCTCGCCCCGCCCTGCCGCCCGCGTCCCTCCCAGAACCCCCGCCGACGCCCCGAATCCGCTGGCCGCGTGACGATCTCGGCACGGTTCCACCCGGCGTTGTCACCGACCGGTAAGCTCACTCAACGGCGCCGGTGCGCAACGCCCGGTTCCGGGGGCCCGATGCGCCCGATCCGCCGTGGTGTAAAGGCAGCACCTCGGATTTTGGTTCCGATGGTCCAGGTTCGAATCCTGGCGGCGGAGCGAACAGCTCCCCCGGGCCCGACGCGGTGCGCGGCGACGCGCACCGCCCGGGCCGCCCGGGGGACATGGTGAACAGGGGGTGTGCGCCGCTGCGCGACGACACTGCCGCCGTGCGCGAAGATCCGGTGACCACGCTGGGCGAGGTGTCCGACGCGTGGCTGGTCGGTCGCGCCCGCGAACTCAACGCAGTCGGCCAGCACAGCGACCCGGCCGGCCAGTCCAGCACGATCCGCGAGGCCGACAACCTGCTCGCCGAGGCCCAGCGCCGGGGTGAACCGCGCATCGTCGCCCAGCTCCTCCGGCACTGCGCCGCCATGCGCCTGACCACCGCCGAACTGGTCGACAGCGCGGACGAACTGCTGGACGAGCTGCTCAGCCACACCAAGCGCCACGGGCTCGAAGTGCTGCAGGCCGACGCGCACGCGCTGCGCGGCCGCCGGGCGCTGCTGGTCGGCGCCGAGGACAACGCGCTGACCGAGGTCGCGCACGGCCTGGCGATGCTCGACGAGGAGCTGGCCCCCGACCGCACGCTCGGCCGCCGCTCCTGGGAACGGCTGCTGGCGACCTCCCTGATCGACATCGGCCTGGTGCTGACCCAGCTGGGCATCTACGAGATGGCCGACGAGGTGATGGCGCGAGCCCACCAGCGCATCCGCGAGAGCGGCGGCCCGCACGAGATCGCCGTGCACATGATCAACCGCTGCCGGATGCAGCTGGGCTGGGGCCTGCGGCTGGAACGCGTCGGGCTGCAGGACGAGGCCGCCAGCCAGTTCTCCACCGCCTCCGCGCTGGCCGTGGCCGTCGAGGGCCCGTGGCGGGAGTCGCTGTTCCCGCGCGTGTCCAACCGCACCGCCGCCGAGCAGATGCCGGTGCTGGGCGCCGCGCACGCGCTGGCCTCACCGTCGGCCGACCACATCACGCGGCTCGAGGAGATGCGCCACCTCGACCGCTCGATGCACCCGCGCGAGCAGATCATCATGGCGATCGCGCTGTCCCGCTGCCTGGTGCGCGGTGATCACCGCGACGACGCGGTCCGGGTGCTGTCGGAGACCCTGACCAGCCTCAACCACGACTCCTCCGAGCCGACCCTGCGGATCTCGCTGGCCCGGGAGTTCGCGCTGATCACCGAGCTGGCCCCGGACCGGCCGCGGGACGCGCTGCGCGACTACGCGCTGGAGCTGGAGACCGAGCTGTGGGCGATGCGCGAGGTCCGGGTGTCCACTTTGGCCACTCGCTTGGAGAACTCGCGGCTGAGCCACAAGCACGACGCCATCACCCGGCAGGCCCGCGAGGACCCGCTGACCGGGCTGTCCAACCGGCGCGCGCTCGACGACCGGCTGGAAACCCTGCTCGGCGCCCCGGAAGTGCAGCCGCTGGCGGTCGCGCTGGTCGACCTGGACGGCTTCAAGGGCGTCAACGACCGCTGCTCGCACGCCGAGGGCGACGACGTGCTGCGCACGGTCGCGCGCAACCTGCGCGACACGCTGCGAACGGACGATTTCGTCGCCCGGTACGGCGGTGACGAGTTCGTGGTCCTGCTGCCGGGCGCCACGCTGACCGCGGCCGAGCAGGCGCTCCACCGGACGGTGGAGGCCATCGACGGCCTGCCGCCGGAGCTGTCCCGGGGTGTGACGTTGTCGATCGGCGTGGTCGCGATGCGCCCGCAGGAGTCCGCCGCGCAGGTCCTGGCCCGCGCGGATGCCGCGATGTACCAGGCGAAGCGCAACGGCGGGAACCGCGTCACCGCACTCTCCGGAGTCAACGACCCCGCCGAGCTTCCCCCGGTCGAGCGGCCTTCCGAGATCGATCAAGCTGTCTGGATCCCGCCGGACGCGCGCTGAGACGACCGGGCAGCGGCGCTGGCGAAGATCACATTGCCCCAGCTAGGGGGCCCTTTCCTCCGCCACCGTCCGGCCGAACGGCGGTACCATCGCAGCTGCCGCCGGAAGGGCAGGGGCGCCGGAGGTCGGTGGCGACCGGTCCGGTTACCCTTCACCCGCTTGGACGCAACAGGCACGTCGGTCGGCGCCGAGAGCACACCTCGGCAGGCCGCTTCTAGAGATCAAGGGAGAGCGCTGATGCTCCAGGGCGACAACGCCCAGCCCTCCTCTCAGCGCGCTGCTGCGCACCCGGAACCGGTCAGCACCGTGGTGCTGGCGGCCGGAGAGGGCACCAGGATGCGATCGGCGACACCGAAGGTGCTGCACCGGCTGGCCGGGCGCCCCCTCGTCGAACACGCCGTCCGCGCCGCCGCCGGAGTCGATCCGGACCAGCTCGTCGTCGTGCTCGGGCACGGCCGCGAGGCCGTCGCCGAGCACCTGAGCTCGGTCTCCGATTCGCTCGACCGCCCGGTCACCACCGCCGTCCAGGAGGAGCAGCTGGGCACCGGCCACGCCGTGTCCTGCGGCTTGTCCGAGCTGCCCGACGGGCTCACCGGAACGGTGCTGGTCAGCTACGGCGACGTGCCGCTGCTCGACGCCGAGACGCTGCGCGCGATGCTCGACGAGCACGCCGGTTCCGGCAACGCCGTCACCGTGCTCACCGCGGTCGTCGACGACCCGACCGGCTACGGCCGGATCACCCGCGACGCCGACGGCCAGGTCACCGGCATCGTCGAGCAGAAGGACGCCACGCCCGAGCAGGCGGCGATCACCGAGATCAACTCCGGGGTCTACGCCTTCGACGCCGAGGTGCTCACCGGCGCGCTCAAGCGGCTGTCCACCGACAACGCCCAGGGCGAGCTCTACCTGACCGACGTGCTGTCCATCGCGCGCGGCGACGGGCGCAGCGTCGGCACCCTGATCTGCTCGGACCCGTGGCTGGTCGAGGGCGTCAACGACCGGGTGCAGCTGTCCCGGCTCGGCGCCGAGCTCAACCGCCGGCTAGTCACCCGCTGGATGCGCGAGGGCGTCACCGTCATCGACCCCTCCACGGTGTGGCTGGACTGCGACGTGACGCTGGCCCGCGACGTGACGCTGGAGCCGGGCGTGCAGCTGCGCGCGGGCACCACCGTCGGCGAGGGCGCCACCGTCGGCCCGGACACCACGCTGACCAGCTGCACGATCCACCCCGGCGCGTCGGTGGTGCGCACCCACGGCGAGGGCGCGGAGATCGGCCCGAACGCCAGCGTCGGCCCCTTCGCCTTCCTGCGTCCCGGCACCTCGCTGGGCGCGAAGGGCAAGATCGGCACCTTCGTCGAGACCAAGAACGCCGAGATCGGCGACGGCACCAAGGTGCCGCACCTGAGCTACGTGGGCGACGCGACGATCGGCGAGAAGTCCAACATCGGCGCCGCCACCGTCTTCGTCAACTACGACGGTGTGAAGAAGCACCACACGAAGATCGGATCACACTCCCGGACCGGCGCCGACAACATGTTCGTCGCACCGGTGGAGGTCGGTGACGGTGCCTACACCGCCGCCGGCTCGGTGATCACCCAGGATGTCCCCCCGGGCGCGATGGCGGTAGCCCGCGGGAGGCAACGAAACATCGATGGCTGGGTGGCCAAGCGCCGCCCGGGCACCGCCGCCGACCAGGCCGCACAGCGGGCTTTGGGCAATGAACCGACCGATGACGCAGAGACGTCGAACGGGGAGGGACGATGACCGTGAGTGCCATGTCTGCGACCCCGAAGAAGAGCCTGAAGCTCTTCTCCGGCCGCAGCCACCCGGAACTTGCCGAGGAGGTGGCCAAGCAGCTCGACGTGACGGTCACGCCCCAGGCCGCGTACCAGTTCGCCAACGGCGAGATCTTCGTGCGCTACGACGAGTCCGTTCGTGGCTGCGACGCCTTCGTGATCCAGTCGCACTGCACGCCGCTCAATGACGCGATCATGGAGCAGCTGATCATGGTGGACGCGCTCAAGCGCGCCAGCGCCAAGCGCATCACCGTGGTCATCCCGTTCTACGGCTACGCCCGTCAGGACAAGAAGCACAAGGGCCGCGAGCCGATCTCGGCGCGGCTGATGGCGGACCTGTTCAAGACCGCCGGCGCCGACCGGATCATGGTCGTGGACCTGCACACCGACCAGATCCAGGGCTTCTTCGACGGTCCGGTGGACCACCTGATGGCGCAGAAGCTGCTGGCCAGCTACATCAGCGATACCTACTCCGACCAGAACATCACCGTGGTGTCCCCGGACTCCGGTCGAGTGCGCGTCGCTGAGAAGTGGGCCGACGACCTGGGTGGCACGCCGCTGGCGTTCATCCACAAGACCCGCGACCCCAGCAAGCCCAACCAGGTGGTCGCCAACCGCGTCGTCGGTGACGTCGAGGGCCGACTGTGCGTGCTGGTCGACGACATGATCGACACCGGCGGCACGATCACCAAGGCCACCGAGCAGCTGCTCGCGGCCGGTGCCAGCGACGTCATCATCGCCTCCACCCACGCCGTGCTCTCGGGCCCGGCCGTGGAGCGGCTGTCGTCCTGCGGCGCCAAGGAGGTCGTGCTGACCAACACGCTCCCGATCCCGGAGGAGCGCCGGTTCGACAACCTCACGGTCCTGTCGATCGCCCCGCTGGTCGCCGAGGCGATCCACCAGGTCTTCGAGGACGGCTCGGTCACCAGCCTCTTCGACGGCCGCGCCTGACGAGCGGTCCCAGGTACTAGAACGGGCCCCGGTTCGCTGGAACCGGGGCCCGTTTCGTCGTCCCGAGGCACCGCCACCGCGGCGCTCGCGCGATTTCAATGGAACTCGCAACACCGATTTCCATTGAGATCGCGTCGACGCGGGGGACAGGTCAGAGGGTGGTGACGACCTCGTCGTAGGACAGCCGCGGGAGGCGTTCCATCCAGGGGTTCTCGCCCGGCTTGCCGATGTTGGCCACGACCAGCGTCTGCTGGTCTCCTTCGGGGAAGAACTCGGCGTTGATGCCGGCGGCGTCGAGGCCGGTCATCGGGCCGACGGCCAGGCCGGCGGCGCGGACGCCGAGGAAGAAGTAGCCGGCCTGCAGCGTCGCGTTCAGCTTCGCGTTCTGCTCCCGGAAACCGGGGTCGGCGAAGATGTCCTTCGCCTCGGGCTTGTGCGGGAAGACCTTCGGCAGGTTCTCGTGGAACTCGGTGTCGGCCGCCAGGATCGCGACCAGCGGAGCCTGCTCGGTCTTGGCCCGGTTCCCCTCCATCAGGTGCGGCAGCAGGCGCTGCTTGGCCTCGGTCGAGCGCAGCAGCACGATCCGCAGCGGCTGCTGGTTCATCGAGGTCGGCGCCCACTTGATCAGCTCGTAGATCGCCTGGACCTGTTCGTCGGTGACCGGCTCGTCGCTGAAGGTGTTGGCGGTGCGGGCCTCGCGGAACAGCAGGTCCTGCGCCTCGGCGGCGAGCGCGAGCTCGGACTGGGTCGCGGTCATGGAGTCACTCCTGAGCGGTCGGGAAGGTCTCTCCCCAGCTGAACATTCGTGAACGTTCAAGGATTTCCGCGCTCGGCCGGGTGTAAGCGGAGTCACCGATCGGGAGCGGATCCACCCGTGCGAAAACGACTATGCAAGCACCGTTTAGACTGTTCGGGTTGCCTCGGCGAGGTCGGGACGTCCGCCCGGCGTGATCGGCGCGGTGGCACGGTGATGGTCGGTCGAGTTCTCCTCCGGCGCACTGATGTCGCGCACTCCTCTGGTGCCGCTTTTCCACCGGCGCCCGTCGATCACTCCCGCAAGCGCGCCCCACCGCCGCAGGCCAGCGAACAACTCACGTTCCGCCCGACGTCATCAAGGAGTGCACCACCGTGTCCGAGGTACGTATCGCAGTCGAGCAGCGCAACGAGTTCGGCAAGGGAGCGGCCCGCCGCACCCGTCGTGCCGGCAAGATCCCCGCGGTCCTCTACGGCCACGGCGCTGACCCGAAGCACCTGTCGCTGCCCAGCGTCGAGTTCGCCCGCGCCGTTCGCGAGAACGGCCACAACGCGGTGCTGACGCTGGAGGTCGCGGGTTCCGGCGACGAGCTCGCGCTGACCAAGACCATCACCGCCCACCCGATCAAGGGCTACATCGAGCACGTCGACCTGCTGCTGGTCAAGCGCGGCGAGAAGGTCACCGTCAACGTCCCGGTCGTGGTGACCGGTGACGCCGCCTCCGGCGCCCTGGTCAGCCAGGAGCTGACCGAGGTCGAGGTCGAGGCCGAGGCCCTGCACATCCCGGAGCAGATCGAGCTGTCGATCGAGGGAGCCGAGATCGGCACCCAGCTGCACGCCTCCGACCTGAAGCTGCCCAAGGGCACGACCCTGGTGTCCGACCCGGAGACCATGGTCGTCAACATCTCCGAGGCCTCGGCCTCGATGGAGGAGGAGTCGGCTTCCGAGGGCGAAGAGGCCGCCGAGGAAGAGGCTTCGGAAGAGGCCTGAGCCTGACGACGTCGGGCGCACCCGCGCCGCCGCCCAGCCGGGGGGCGGCGCGGGGCGTGCCTCGGCCAGAGGGAGACTTACTTCCGTGACCACTGCGGACGCGGTTTCTGTGATCGCCGGACTGGGCAACCCCGGTCCGCGCTACGAGGGGAACCGGCACAACATCGGCTTCCTCGTCGCCGACGAGCTCGCCGCGCGCATCGGCGGCAAGTTCAAGTCGCACAAGTCCGGTGCCGACGCCCTCGAAGGACGCCTCGGCGGTGCCCGATCTGTGCTGGTCAAGCCGCGTTCGTTCATGAACCTCTCCGGCGGCCCGGTCGCCGGGGCGGTGAAGTTCTTCAAGACCGCGCCCGAGTCGCTGATCGTCATCCACGACGAGCTGGACCTGCCCTACGGCACGATCCGGCTCAAGCAGGGCGGTGGCGAGAACGGCCACAACGGGCTGCGGTCCATCTCCAAGTCCCTCGGCACCCGCGACTACCTGCGGGTCCGCTTCGGCGTCGGCCGCCCGCCCGGCCGGATGGACCCCGCCGACTACGTGCTCAAGGACTTCTCGACGGTGGAGCGCAAGGAGCTCGCCTACTTCGTCGACCAGTGCGCCGACGCGGTGGAATCCCTGGTCACCAAGGGCCTCGAAGCGGCCCAGAACGAGTTCCACTGACTGCGGCCAGCGCCTCCCGGGCCGGGGACGGTTCTCGCCAGAACTGCCCGTGATCGACGTGGCTAGCGCGGCGGGACGAGGTCCGCGGTCGCCGCTCGGCGGAGCTTGCCCGAAGGCGTCTTCGGCAGCGCACCCGGAGGCAGCACCACGACCTCGGTCGGCCGGACGCCCACGGCGTCGACGATGCGCGAGACGACCTCCTTGCGCAGCGCCTTCTCCGCGTCCTCCACACCCGCCTGCTTGGACTCCAGCACGACCGCGAAGCGCTCGCGCCGGCTGCCCGCCTCCAGCCGGACCGCCGCCGCGTTGCCCGGCCGCACACCGGGCACCTCGCAGGCCGCGCGCTCGATGTCGACCGGGTAGATGTTGCGGCCACCCATGATGATCACGTCCTTGCGGCGCCCGCAGATCACCACCTGCCCGTCGGCCAGGTAGCCCTCGTCGCCGGTGTCGAGCCAGCCGTCGGCGTCCTGCACCTCCTGCGGCCCGTCCACCGTGAGGTAGCCGGGGGTCACGGCCTCGCCGCGAATCCGCAGCCGCCCGACCTGCCGGTCCGCGAGCTCCTCGCCCTGGTCGTCGACGACGTCGACCTCCAGGCCCGGCAGCGGGTGGCCCAGCAGCGCGAACCGGCGGGCCTGCGACGAGCCGGGATCGACCGGCTCCGCGACGTGCCGCTTCTCCAGCGCCTCGGCGTCGACCGAATCGGTCTCCACTCCCCTGCGCAGCGGCGCGAACGACACCGCGAGCGTCGCCTCGGCCATGCCGAACGCGCACACCATGCAGTCCTGGCGAAGCCCGAACCGCGCCCCGGCATCGGTGAACGCCTGCGCCGCGGCCGGGTCGATCGGTTCGGCGCCGTTGAGCGTGAACCGCAGGCTGGACAGGTCGAACTCCTCGTCGGTGCGCGCCATCCGGCGGCCGACGACCGCGTAGGCGAAGTTCGGCGCGGCGGTGACCGTCGCCCGGTGCTCGCTGATCAGCTTCGGCCACAGCAGCGGTGAGGCCAGGAAGTCCGCCGGGGTGACCTTGACCGTGGACATGCCGATGGCCATCGGCACGGTCAGGCAGCCGACCATCCCCATGTCGTGGAACAGCGGCAGCCAGGACACCGCCACGTCGCGCTCCGGGTCGAGCTCGGCGGCGGTCACCATCGCCCGCAGGTTCGCGTTCAGGTTGCGGTGGGTGATCCGGACGGCCTTCGGATCCGCGGTGGACCCGCTGGTCAGCTGCAGCAGCGCGGTCTCGTCCTCGCCGACCTCGACCGGACCGGGCAGCGGTTCGGCGTCGGTGGCCGCGAGCCCCGCGAGATCCCGGTAGGCGATGCCGTTCTCCTCCAGCACCCCGCCGAGCTGCTCGAACGGCGGGCCGAGCAGCACCAGCCGCGCGCCGATCATCCTCAGCACCTTGAGGGTGTCCTCGGCCCAGTGGCCGAGATCGGTGCGCGGAGTCGGCTGGTGCAGCATCGTCACGCTGCCGCCACCGAGCCACACCGCCTGCACCGCGGGCCCGATCAAGCCGGGATCGGCGGCCAGGATCGCGACCGCGGTACCGGGTCGGAGCTGATCGCCGAGCCCGCCGGCCATCCGCAGCGCCTCGGCGTGCACCTGCGCCCAAGTCCGGAACCGGGCCTCCTCGGGTTCCCCGGTGGTGAGGCCGCGAGCGCCCTCCCCGGAGTTCCGCCGAGCTGACGCCACCAAGGTCTCCACGAACCGACTCATGTGACGCAGCTTACGATCCCTGAAACCCCCGGGCACGCCTCAACGCTCGACCGGGGACTACCCGAGCTGGTCGGCGAGCTCCATCCAGCGGGTTTCGAGATCGTCCTTCTCCTGCTGGAGGGACTGCAGCTCGGCGTTGAGCTTCGCCAGCCGCTCGGGCTCGGTGGCCGCCTCGGCCAACTTCTCGTGCAGGTCCGACTCGCGCTTGGCGAGCTTGTCGAGCTGCCGCTCGAAGCGCGCCAGCTCCTTGCGGGCCGCGTGCTCCTCGGCTCCCGACAACCCCCGCGACTCGGGCGCGTCGGTCGCCTGCTTGCCGACGCTGCTCTCCGCCGCCAGCAGCGAGTGCCGCCGCTGCAGGTACTCGTCGATCCCGCCGGGCAGGTGGGTGAGCTTGCCGTCGCCGAACAGCGCGTGGACGCTGTCGCAGACCCGCTCGACCAGGTACCGGTCGTGCGAGACCACGATCATCGTGCCCGGCCAGGTGTCGAGCAGGTCCTCCAGCTGCTGCAGGGTGTCGATGTCCAGGTCGTTGGTCGGCTCGTCGAGGATCAGCACGTTCGGCTCTGCCATCAGCAGCCGCGCCAGCTGCAACCGGCGCCGCTCACCACCGGAGAGGTCGCCGACCGGCGTCCACTGCCGTCCCTTGCCGAACCCGAACCGCTCCCCCAGCTGCGAAGCCGACAGCTCGTACTTGCCGAGGGTGACCGTCTTGGCGACGTTCTCGATCGCCTCCAGCACCCGCCAGTTGCCCGGCAGGTCGTGCAGCTCCTGGGTCAGGTGCGCCATGCGCACCGTCTTGCCCTCGATCCGCTTGCCCGCGTCCGGCTCGCGCTCGCCCGCCAACAACTTGAGCAGCGTCGTCTTGCCGGACCCGTTGACGCCGACCAGACCGATCCGGTCGCCGGGGCCGATCCGCCACGTCACGTTCTCCAGCAGCGCCCGATCGCCGATCCGCAGGTCGACGTCCTCCAGCTCCAGCACGGTCTTGCCCAGCCGGCGCTTGGCGAAGGCCAGCAGCTCGACCGAGTCGCGCGGTTCCGGGACGTCGGAGATCAGCGCCTCGGCCGCCTCCACCCGGTAGCGCGGTTTGGAGGTGCGGGCCTTGGCGCCGCGCTGCAACCAGGCGAGCTCCTTGCGGGCCAGGTTCTGCCGCCGCTCCTCGGTGGCCTGCGCGATGCGGGCGCGCTCGGCGCGGGCGAAGATCCAGTCCGCGTAGCCGCCCTCGTACTGCTCGACCTTGCCGTCCACGACCTCCCAGGTGCGGTTGCACACGGTGTCGAGGAACCAGCGGTCGTGCGTGACGATCACCAGCGCGCACTTGCGCTCCAGCAGGTGATCGGCCAGCCAGCGCACGCCTTCGACGTCGAGGTGGTTGGTGGGCTCGTCGAGCACCAGCAGGTCGAGGTCGCGCACCAGCGCGGCGGCCAGCGCCACGCGGCGGCGCTCCCCGCCGGAGAAGTTCTTGACCGGGGTGTCCAGGCCGAGGCGGGTCATGCCCAGCCCGCCGAGCACCGAGCGCACCCGAGGGTCGGCGGCCCACTCGTGCTCGGCGGTGAAGCCGTGCGGGTCGAGGACGGCGTTGCGGACGGTGGCTTCCTCGGGCAGCTCGGTGCGCTGGGTGACCACGGCCATCCGCAGGTCGCGGGAGTGCGAGACCCGGCCGTCGTCGGGTTCGGCGATCCCGGCGAGGACCTCCAGCAACGTCGTCTTGCCGCCGCCGTTGAGGCCGACGACACCGATCCGCTCGCCTTCCGACACGCCGAGCGACGCACCGTCGAGCAGCGGGCGCACGCCGTAGGACTTGGTGACCGTTTCCAGGTTGACCAGGTTGACCATCGAGGGTTCGACTACTCCATCACGCGTGGACTTGGGGCGGGGTGGGGCGGTTGGCCGGCTCCTCGGAGACGACCTTCGCCCCCGGCACCGGACCGTGCGCGACCCGGACGGTGCGGCACACGCCCGCGCCGGAGAGCTCCGCGGCGACCCGGACCGCCTCGTCGGCGTCGGTGCAGAGGAAGGCGCAGGTCGGGCCGGATCCCGACACGATCCCGGCGAGCGCGCCCGCCTGGACACCGGCGCGCAGCGTGCGGCGCAGGCCAGGGCGCAGCGAGACCGCCGCGGACTGCAGGTCGTTGCCCAGCAGCAACGCGAGCTGCCGGGGATCACCGGAGGCCAGGGCCTCCAGCAGGGGTTCCACCTCACCGATCCGGCCGTTGCCGTTCTCCGCGCGGAGCCGGTCCAGCTCGCCGTAGACGCCGGGAGTGCTCAGACCCTCCTTGTCCAGCGCGATGACCCAGTGGAAGGTGTGCCGGGCCAGCACCGGGACGAGCCGCTCACCGCGACCGGTGCCCAGCGCGGTGCCGCCCTGCAGCGAGAACGGGACGTCGCTGCCGATCTTGGCGGCCAGTTCGCTGAGCTCGTCGCGGCCGAGTTCCAGCCGCCACAGGTGGTTGACCGCCTGCAGCGTGGCGGCGGCGTCGGCGCTACCGCCGGCCATGCCGCCGGCGACCGGGATGCCCTTGTTGATCGAGATACGCAGCCCCGGGTTCTCCGGGTCGCGGCCGCAGTGCTCGGCCAGCAGCCGCACGGCTTTCCAGGCGAGGTTCTCGGATCCGGTGGGCACCGAGTCCGCTCCCTCGCCCTTGACCTCGATGCCCGGCTCGTCCGCCGCCAGCACCGTGACGTCGTCGGTCAGCGACAGGGCCTGGAAGACGGTGACCAGCTCGTGGTAGCCGTCCGGGCGCGCGTCACCCACCGAGAGGTGGAGGTTCACCTTCGCCGGAACTCGGACGGTGATCGGTGTAGGAACCACGGAGAGCACACCAAGAGCCTACGTGGCCGAAGAACCTCACCGCCCACTTCCCTGCGCACAGCCTCACCCCGGCCACAAATCCCCCGGTGATCGACCACCGCAACCCACACCGGCCGGCCCCCGATCACTCCCGTGCTCAACACCCGGATTACGCCGGTATTCAGGACCCCGATTACCGCCGTAATCCGGACCCCGATTACCGCCGTAATCCGGTGCCTGATTACGGCGGTGTTCGGATGGGTGAATGCCGGGGTGGTCGTTTGACCGCCCCGGCATTCGTGTTCAGCACTCGGGCCTCAGGAGGCCGGGACGACGGCGACGCCGCCCCACTTCTGGTTGATGAAGTCCTTGACCTGCTGGCTGCGCAGGAGCTCCGCGAGCTTGAGCACCCGCGGGTCCTTGGCCAGGGCCGGGCTGGTGACCAGACCGTTGGCGTAGGGGTTGTTCTGCGCGTTCTCCACCAGCAGCGGGTTCGACAGCTTCGCCTTGATCGCGTAGTTGCCGTTGACCACCGCAGCGGCCGCGTCGTCGACCGAGCGCGGCAGCTGGTCCGGGGACAGGTCCTTGAGCTGGATGTTCTTCGGGTTCTCGGCGATGGCCGCCTCCAGCCGGGTGCCCACGGCCGCCTCCGGCTTGAGCTTGATCAGCCCGCCCTGCTCCAGCAGCTTCAGGCCGCGGAACTGGTTCGCCGGGTCGTTGGACAGCGTCACCGCGGCACCGGCCGGCAGCTCGGCCAGCGTCTTGGCCTGCTTGGAGTAGACGGCCAGCGGCTCCAGGTGCACCGGCTCGACCCAGGCGAACTCGCCGCCGCGCTGGCTGCGGTACTCCTCCAGGTACGGCACGTGCTGGAAGTAGTTCGCGTCCAGCTCGCCGTTGGCGACGGCCTCGTTCGGCCGGTTGTAGTCGTCGAATTTCTCGATCTCGATGTCGATCCCGGCCTGCTCGGCCAGGTTGTCGTCGACGTACTGCAGGATCTCGCCGTGCGGCGTCGGGCTGACCCCGATCTTCAGCGGCGCGTTGGGGTCCTCGGCGGCCGATCCACCACCGCAGGCGGCCAGCAGCACTCCGGCCGAAGCGAGCAGTGCGGCGAAGCGCAAACGCATGTCGTGCGTCCTTTCAACGAGCCTGTTCTCAGGCAGGCAGGGGTGGCGCACCGTCCTCGTGAGACGGGCGCGGGATGAGATTCCTCTTGCGAGGAGGGAGGTTTCAGCCGGCGGCGGTGCGCCGGCGATCGACGAGCTTCGCGGTGCGATCGGTGATCAGCTGCATCAGGAAGGCCAGCAGGCCCAGCACCACGACCGATCCGAAGAGGATCCGGTCGTCGTAGCCCTGGTAGCCGTCCTGGATCGCGGTGGTGCCCAGACCGCCGCCGCCGATGGCACCGGCCATCGCGGCGTAGCCGATCAGCGCCACCGCGGTGACGCCGACGGCTCCGACCAGCGCCGCCCGGGCCTCCCCGAGCAGCACCGTCCACACGATCCGCAACCTGCTGGAGCCGGTCGTGATCGCGGCCTCGACGACGGTGAACCCGACCTCGCGCAGCGCGTTCTGCGTCAGCCGCGCGAAGAACGGGATCGCGCCGATGGTCAGCGGCACGATCACCGCCGTGCTGCCGATCGAGGTCCCGATCAGCAGCCGGGTGAACGATGCCAGCACCACCAGCAGCACCACGAAGGGCACCGAGCGCACCACGTCCACGATCACGCCGAGCACCTTGTACAGCACCGGTTTCGGGTTCAGCCCGACCGGCGAGGTCAAGTGCAGCAGCACTCCCAGCGGCAATCCGCCGACCACGGCCAGCACTGTCGCCACCAGCACCATGTAAAGCGTTTGAAGCGTTGCCTCGCCCAGTAGTTCGCCGACCTCCGACCAGGGGGTCACATCAGTCACGCAGCAGCAACTCCGTCAACGCTTACCGGGGCGCGCCGGACGTGCGCGTCCCGCTCGATCATCCACTTCAGCGCCGCCTCGGAGCGCTCACCGGTCAGGCCGATCTTGAACTTGGCGACCGGGGTGTCGCCGAGGCGGGTCAGGCCGCCGCCCAGGATCGCCAGATCGACGGCGAACCGGTTGGAGGCCTCGGGGAGCAGCGCTCCCACGGCGGCGAAGCCGACCAGCACGATCTCGGCGACCACGTCGTGGCGGCCCGAGGTCGGGCGGAGCTGATCGGCCTGGTCCGTTTCGGGCAGCAGGGTGCCGCTGATCCTGCTGCCGGGTTCTGCGACGAGGTCCAGGACCTTGCCGTGCTCGACGACCTGGCCGTCTTCGAGCACCGCGACGTCGTCGGCGATCTTGCGCACCACCGCCATGTCGTGGGTGACCACCAGGACGGTGACGCCGAGCTCGGCCCGCGCGCGGTCCAGGACGGTCAGCACCGAGTCGGTGGTGGCCGGGTCCAGCGCGGAGGTCGGCTCGTCGGCCAGCAGCACCGAGGGCTTGGCGGCCAGCGCGCGGGCGACCGCGATGCGCTGGCGCTGACCACCGGAGAGCTGGTCGGGGTAGACCGACGCCTTGTCGGTCAGGCCCACCAGGTCGAGCAGCTCGCCCACGCGGTTGCGGCGCTGCGGCCCACCGATGCCGGCGGCCTCCAGCGGCAGCGCCACGTTGCCCGCGGCGGTGCGCTGGCGCAGCAGCGAGTCTCCCTGCGGGACGACGCCGATCTGCCTGCGCGCGGCGCGCAGCGCCTTCCCGTCCAGCGACACCAGGTCGGTGCCGTCGACCCGGATGGCACCGGCGTCGGGCTTCTCCAGCAGGGCGATGCACCGGGCCAGCGTCGACTTCCCCGCTCCGCTCGGGCCGACCACGCCGCACACCGAACCGGCGTTGACCTCCATCGACACGCCGTCGAGGGCGCGGACGGAACCGCCGTTGTGCTGGAAGGACTTGGTCAGGTTCTCAACTGAGATCACGATCTGCTCCACATCAGCTCGCGACGACCGCGCCCGCGCGCGGGCAGCGGCCATGGGGAACTTCTAAGGGAATGGAAGAGGGGAAGGCCGGGTCACATCTCGCGACGACAGGCGCAGGTCGTGCGCCGTCCGTGGTCGATGACCCGCCGCTGCGTGAGCAGTTCCCTGATGTGGCGTACCTCGAACCGGACATCGCCGGAGGCAGGCAGGTTCGCTAACCGCGCGTTGGAATCCACAGCTACTCCATCGATCCTGGCGTTAGCACCTGCCCGCGATGGGTGGTTGCTGCGGCGTCAACAAGCCAGGTCTCTCAGCCGCTCGGGATGGATTTCCCGAATAGTAGACCCCATCGACACGTCCGGACGCAAGCTGATAGCGGTCACTGACGGGAATCGTTTGCCAAATCACATACCGGGTGGAGCGGGAATTTTTCCGCAGACGGTGGTGTTTTGATCACCCTCGGTGACGTAGCTGCGCGTGTGCGCAAGCCGCCGGACGAGTGGTTCAGCTGGTCGACCCGGATGACGCGGCCTCCGCGATCCGGGCGAAATCGGCGATCCCGAGCTGCTCGCCGCGCGTCGTCGGATCGACGCCCGCCGCGCGCAGCAGCTCCTCAGCCCGAGCCGCCGAGCCGGCCCAGCCGGCCAGCGCGCCCCGCAAGACCTTGCGCCGCTGCGCGAACGCCGCGTCGACGACGCGGAAGACGTCCTCGCGGGCCGCGTTCGACGGCGGATCCACCCGGTGGAAGGACACGAGCCCGGAATCCACGTTGGGCACCGGCCAGAACACCTTGCGCGGCACCGGACCCGCGCGGCGCACGTCGGCGAACCACGCGGCCTTCGCGCTCGGCACCCCGTAAGTGCGGCTGCCGGGTTCGGCTGCCATCCGCTCGGCGACCTCGGACTGCACCATGACCAGCCCCTTGCACAAGGTCGGGAGCTCGGCCAGCAGGTGCAGCACCACGGGCACCGCGACGTTGTAGGGCAGGTTGGCGACCAGCGCGGTCGGCGGCTTCGCGAAGTCCTCCGCGCGCACCCGCAGCGCGTCGGCGGGCAGCACGGTCAGCCGGTCGGCGAGGCCGGGCGCGAACTCCTGCGCCGTCCGGGGCAGCCTGGCGGCCAGCACGGGGTCGATCTCCACGGCGACGACCTCGCCGGCCACCGGCATGATCGCCAACGTCAGCGAACCGAGCCCGGGACCGACCTCCAGCACGACGTCCTCGGCACCGACCTCGGCGACGGACACGATCCGGCGCACCGTGTTGGGGTCGTGCACGAAGTTCTGGCCGAGCTTCTTGGTCGGCTTGATGTCCAGCTCGGCGGCCAGCCGACGCACGTCGGCCGGGCCGAGCAGCGTCGCCTGCTGGTCGTCCACGGTGCAAGAACCTACCTGCGCCGCTCGCCCCGCGTCTCACCAGGGCGAACAACGCGAGAAGGGCGCCACCGCAACGGTGACGCCCTTCTGCGTGGAATTCGAGATCAGTCCAGGCCGAGCTTGGCCGAGCACGCCGGCCAGGCGCCGTAGCTGCCGCCCCGAGCGTCGCGGACCTTCTCCGCGACCGCGATCTGCTGCTCGCGGCTGGCCTGGTGCGGGTACGGGGCGTACTGGTCGCCGCCGTAGGCGTCCCAGGTGGACTTGTCGAACTGCAGCCCGCCGTAGTAGCCGTTGCCGCTGTTCATGGCCCAGTTGCCGGTGGCCTCGCACTGGACGAGCTTGTCCCAGACGTCGCTGTTCGGCGCGGCCTTGCCGCCGACGCGGACGACCTTCTCGACCGGCGCCTTGGTGACCTTCTCGTCGACGATCTCGCGGTCGGACTCCTCGCCGTTGAGCTTGGTGATCCGGGTGAACTGGATCTTCTCGCCGGCCTCGCCGGGAGACTCGACCCGCTCCTCGCCCTTGAACATCGAGTTGTCGACGATCTCGCGGACCGGCGGCGGAACCGGCACGGTCACGCTGATCACGGAGCTCTGCGTGCGGTCGATGCGCACCTCGGCGCCGGTGACCAGCTTCGCGTCGGAACCCGGGGTGACCTTGTCGTCCGGGCCGAGCTGGAGCTTCTGCTCCTTGACCAGCTCGTCGATGTTGGCGGCGGTGGTGCTCAGCTGCTTCGCCGCACCGCCACCGTCGATGAGGGTGATGTCCTTCTTGGTGCGGACCGACAGCTCCATGCCCTGCTCGGGCACCGGCATGTTGCGGTCGGCGTTGAGGACGGCGCCGTCGGCGTTGACGCCGAGCTGGCGCAGGGCCTGCTCGACGGTCACCGAGCGGACCCACTCCTCGCGGACCTCGCCGTCGACGTTGAGCTTGATCACCCGCCCGCGGTCGAGCGTGATGGTCTCGCCGTGGCCGACCTCGGCCTGCGGGGACGGGCTCAGCGCGTCGTGCGGGCCGACGCGGATGCCCTGGTCCTCCAGGACCTCCCCGACGGTGTTGTCGTAGGTGTTGACGGTGCGTTCCTGCCCGTCCACCTCGACCGTGACCGACTTGTCCATCGCGGCGGCGGCGCCGCCGGTACCGGTCAACGACAGCAGCACACCGGCCACGGCACCCTTGAGGAAGCGGCGCTTCCAGGCGGTCATGGCCTCGGTGGTGACCTGCTGCGGCGGGAGAGCGCCCGCCTCGCCCTCGGGCATCGCCTCGAGGAAGTCCATCGGCGGCAGGACGGTCGTCTCGGCGTTGATCAGCCGGATGACCTCGTCGACGTCGATCTCCGCGGTCGCGAGCATGTCCTCGGCGTCGGGGCCGAGCACGTCGTAGACGTCCTGCGGAGTGATCGAGAAGCCGGTCGGCGGGAAGCTCGGGTGCTCGTCGGACCACTGCGGGTCCGGGCGGTCGAGCAGGCCTACCGCGGTGTGCTGCTCGGTCGGCTGGACCGGGGTGAACCAGTCAGTAGCCGCGTCAAAGGAATCGGCCCAGTAGCCGTCGTTCCGCGGGGTCGCGAAACCGGCATGGCTGGGCTCGCCACGTCCGTTCACAGGGTCGTTACCTCCCGAAGGCGCAAAGTCGCACCCGCGACCGTCTGAACGTGAGATGCGTTGGGCGAGTTCATGTTCCTCGCACAACCCCTCTCGTCCCTCGCGTGCGCACAACCTTCGTGCTTCGTGTCTGTATCCGACTCCCGCAAGCCAATTGCCGCCTAGTCGGCAGCGAGCTCCTCGCGCTCACCGCCAACTTCCCCGACGTACACCGGCGAGACTAACGGGCGTTCCCCATGACTGGTTGTCATCGGTTACGGGGCCGAGACTCTACCGTGATCACAAGTGGGCGCCAAGCACCTGATTCGGACATGTGAGGCCGCTTACGCTTGAATGCCACGCAACCCAACACGGCCTGTAGTCAAGATCGGCAAAAATTAGGCCATTCGGGGGGCACCGACAGGATTCGTTAGCCACCCCTCGAACCGCATGCGTGACATATAACACGGCGCCGAGACCAGCGGGTCCATGATCAAACGAGGGCGCGGGCCAGCGGAAACGGCCCCGGCGCAGTGGTCCGGCCCGAGCGCTGCGCGCGCCCGGGCCGGACCTCCCCTCCCCTCGCACGAGGGAAACGCGTTCCCTCGCGACGATCATTCGCGGAATTGCGGCGATTTCACGTCATCGCGGCAGACCGAGCTTCCTCGAGCAAGCCGGCCAGGCGCTGTAACCACCGCGGTCGGCGCGC
Source organism: Saccharopolyspora mangrovi (assembly GCF_035320975.1). Lineage (NCBI taxonomy): Bacteria > Bacillati > Actinomycetota > Actinomycetes > Pseudonocardiales > Pseudonocardiaceae > Saccharopolyspora > Saccharopolyspora mangrovi. Next base: position 381,103 of record NZ_JAWLNX010000001.1, read on the forward strand.
ACCTTCTCGGCGATCTCGATCTGCTGCTCCCGCGAGGCGCGGTGCGGATAGCGGTTGTACCGCTCGCCTCCGTAGGAGGCCCAGGTGCTGCGGTTGAACTGCAAACCGCCGTAGTAACCGTTGCCCGTGTTGGCACGCCAGTTACCACCGGATTCGCACCGAGCGAGCCGGTCCCACACGGCGGCTCGATCGTCGGTCGGGGCTGCCGCGGCGTTCGGGGTCACCGCGAGCGTGGCGCCACCGCTGAGCGCGATGGCCACCGCCACAGTCCACTTGGTGAATCTATGGAACTCCAATGTGCATCCTCACAACCGATGGTTCCGGTCTGGAGGACCTCCGCCGGGACTTCCCGGCGAAGTTCGGGGTGCCCCCCGTTCCGGCTTCCACAGTGGACGGTAGGAGGCAGTGCGCGGAGCGCAAGCGGGCAGCGGCGAACCCGGCGTACCAGAACTCGCAGCGTAGGGAACTACAGGGGTGTGATTACCCCTGATCGAGGCCGAACACTCGCTCAGCCGTGGCCGTGGTGGCTACAGCGAGCTCATCGGCCTTCACGCCGCGGAGTTCGGCAAGGTCACGAAGGGTGTAATTGACGCAGTACGGCTGGTTCGGCCGTCCCCGGAACGGGTGCGGGGTCAGGAACGGCGCGTCGGTCTCCACCAGCATCTGCTCCAGCGGAACCGATTCCGCAGCCGCGCGAAGGCTTTTCGCGTTGCGGAACGTCGCCGTGCCGGCGAACGAGAGCACGTATCCCTTGGCAACGCAGGACTTCGCGAACTCGGCGTCCCCGGAGAAGCAGTGGAAGACCACCTTCTCCGGTGCCCCCTCCTCGTCGAGGATGCGCAGGATGTCCTCGTGCGCCTCGCGGTCGTGGATCATCAGCGGCTTGCCGGTCCGCTTCGCGAGGTCGATGTGCCAGCGGAACGCCTCCTGCTGCGGCTCCGGCGGCGAGTAGTCCCAGTAGTAGTCCAGCCCGGTCTCGCCGATGGCCACCACGCGCGGGTGCGCGGCCAGCTCCTCCAGCACGGCCTTGTCGCCGTCGCCGAAGTCCTTGGTGCGGGTCGGGTGCAGCGCCACGGCGGCGAAGACCCGCTCGTCCCAGGTCGCGGCCTCGACGGCCCAGCGAGCGGAGTCGATGTCGTCGGCGACGGTCACGACGCGGCCGACACCGGCGCTCTGCGCGCGGTCGAGCAGCTCGCGGACGTCCTCGGCGGTCTTGGCGCCGCAGGCGTCGAGGTGGGTGTGGGCGTCCACGGCAGCTGCCGCCAGCGCCTCGGGCACCGGCGGCAGCTCCTGCCTCTTGTCCTTCTTGCCCATCAGGACGGCTGGATCGGGGCCCACTCCGGGCCGGTCTCGCCGAGCTCGGCGTCGAGCTTGGCGAACAGCGGCTTGGGCTTGTTCAGCGGGCGGCCCACCTCGATCTCGGTGGACTCCCACTTGGCCTGCTCGGCGGCGTACTCGCCCATCAGCACCGGGTAGGAGGTCTCCGGCACGTCGAGGTCGTCGACCTCGCGGATCTCCGGCTGCGCCGCCCAGACCCCGGTGCCGCCCAGCAGCTCGTGCACCTTCTGCGCCGAGTGCGGCAGGAACGGCGTGAGCAGCGTGTTGGCGTCGGAGACGACCTGCAGCGCGGTGTGCAGCACCGCGTCGCGGCGGTCCGGGTCCTCCTTGAGCTTCCACGGCTCCTGGTCGGACAGGTACTTGTTGGCCGCCGAGACCACCCGCATCGCCTCCTGCGAGGCCAACTTGAACCGGGAGCTCTTCAGGTGCGCTCCGACGGTGTCGAAGGCGGCGCGGGCCTGCGCCTTGAGCTCCTCGTCGGCGGGGGCCGGGGACGTCGGCGCGGGAACGGCGCCGTTGTTCTTCGCCGCCATCGAGATGGAGCGGTTGACCAGGTTGCCCCACTCGTTGGCCAGCTCGAAGTTGGTGCGGCGGACGAACTCGTCCCAGGTGAAGTCGGTGTCCTGGTTCTCCGGTCCGGCCACCGAGATGAAGTAGCGCAGGGTGTCCGGGCCGAACTCGCGCAGGAAGTCGCGCACGTAGATCACGGTGCCGCGCGAGGTGGAGAACTTCGAGCCGCTCATGGTGAGGAACTCGCTGGAGACGACCTCGTCAGGCAGGTTCAGCTCGCCGAACGGGCCCGGCTCGCCGCCCTTGTCGCCCTGGCCGTTGTGGCCCATGAGCAGCGTCGGCCAGATCTGGGCGTGGAAGGTGATGTTGTCCTTGCCCATGAAGTAGTAGCCGTGGGCCGCCGGGTCGGTCCACCACTGCTTCCAGGCGTCGGGGTCGCCGGTGCGGCGGGCCCACTCGACGCTGGCCGACAGGTAGCCGATGACGGCGTCGAACCACACGTAGAAGCGCTTCATGGGCTGGTCGCGCCAGCCGTCCAGCGGGATCGGCACGCCCCAGTCCAGGTCGCGGCTGATCGCGCGGGGGCGCATGTCCTCGACGAGGTTCTGCGCGAACTTGAGCACGTTGGGCCGCCAGCCGTCCCGGGTGGACAGCCACTTGCCCAGCGACTCGGTGAACGAGGGCAGGTCCAAGAACAGGTGCTCGGTCTCGACGAACTCCGGCTTCTCGCCGTTGATCCGCGAGACCGGGTTCTTCAGCTCGGCCGGGTCCAGCTGGTTGCCGCAGTTGTCGCACTGGTCGCCGCGCGCGCCGTCGTAACCGCAGATCGGGCAGGTGCCCTCGATGTAGCGGTCGGGCAGCGTGCGGCCGGTGGACGGGCTGATCGCGCCGGTCGTGGTCTTGGGCAGCACGTAGCCGTTGCGGTGCAGCGCGAGGAAGAGGTCCTGCACCACCTTGTAGTGGTTGCCGGTGGTGGTGCGGGTGAACAGGTCGTACGACAGGCCGAGGCCCTGCAGGTCCTCGGTGATCACGCGGTTGTACTTGTCGGCGAGCTGCCGGGTGGTCAGCCCCTCCTTCTCCGCCTGGACGGAGATCGGGGTCCCGTGCTCGTCCGTGCCGGAGACCATGAGCACCTGGTTGCCGGCCATTCGCTGGTACCGGGAGAAGACGTCCGAGGGCACACCGAAGCCGGAAACATGACCGATGTGCCGGGGACCGTTGGCATACGGCCAGGCCACAGCGGTCAACACAGAGGCGCTCATGGTGTTCAAGGGTAGTCGGCCGCGCATCCTCGTATCCGGCGCGGGGGCACGGGGGCGGTTTTTGCCCCCGCCACCCGCGACCGAAGTCCCGCTCGTCCGGACGGTTTCCACCGGAACTGCTCCTCGCCTGGGGAAACGCGCGCACGTTCCCGCACGGGGCGCCACCTGGGGAGGTGGGTCACTTCCGGGAGGCGAGGACCGCGTCGTAGAGGTCCTTCTTGCGGACGCCCGCGAGCTCGGCGACCTCGGCGACCGCGTCCTTGAGCCGGACGCCGTCCGCGGCGCGCTCCTCGACCTGCTCGACGAGCTCTGCGGGGTCGGTCGGCGCCGCCTGCTCAGCTCCGCCGAGGACCACCGTGATCTCGCCGCGAACCCCTTCGGCGGCCCATTCCGCCAGCTCAGCGAGGGTACCGCGCTTGATCTCCTCGTAGGTCTTGGTCAGCTCCCGGCACACCGCGGCCGGCCGGGCTTCGCCCAGGACCGACACCGCGTCGGCGAGGGTGTCGGCGAGCCGGTGCGGGGCCTCGAAGAAGACGCTGGTGCGCTCCTCGGCGACCAGCCGACCGAAGAACTTCCGCCGATCACCGGTCTTGCGCGGCGGGAAGCCCTCGAAGCAGAACCGGTCCGACGGCAGGCCGGACACCGCGAGCGCGGTGGTCACCGCCGACGGCCCGGGCAGGCAGGTCACCGGCAGCCCTTCGGCCACGCACGCCGAGACCAGCCGGTAACCGGGGTCGGACACGCTCGGCATGCCCGCGTCGGTCACCAGCAGCACCGTCCTGCCCTCGCGCAGCGCGTCGAGCAGCATCGGGGCCCGCGCGGACTCCACGGCCTCGTAGTAGCTGACGACCTTGCCGGCCGGGGCGACGCCCAGCGCGCTGGCCAGGTTGCGCACCCGGCGGGTGTCCTCAGCGGCCACCACCTCGGCCGAGCCGAGCGCCTCGACGAGCCGCGCGGACGCGTCGCGGGCGTCGCCGAGCGGGGTGGCGGCGAGCAGCAGGGTGCCGGAGTCCATGACCGCACAGCGTAGGCCGGGTCGAGAGGCCGGACCCCGGCGGTGCGGCACGGGAGGGCGCACCCGACCCTTACGATCGACGGTGTGAGCGCCCCAGTCCGCAGGTTCGGCGGTGCCGACGAACTCGTCCAGGTCGGCCGCGCACCGGCGGCTCGCCTTCCGGGGGAGAACGACCCGCTGCCGCTGCTGGACACCTCGATGCCCACCGACCGCAGGCGCGGCTGGGTGGTGACGCTGGTGATCACGCTGGTCGCCGGGCTGGTCCGCTTCTGGGACCTGGGCCGGGCGACCGACGAGGGCACGCCGGTCTTCGACGAGAAGCACTACGTCCCGCAGGCGTGGCAGATGCTGCGCAACGGCGGCTACGAGGACAACCCCGGCTACGAGCTGGTGGCGCACCCCCCGGTCGGCAAGCAGATGATCGCGATCGGCGAGTGGCTGCTGGGCTACACGCCGTGGGGCTGGCGGATCATGGCCGCCCTGTTCGGCACCCTGATGGTGCTGCTGATCATCCGCATCGCCCGGCGGATGACCCGCTCGACGCTGCTCGGAGCGCTGGCCGGGGTGCTGCTGATCTGCGACGGGCTCAGCCACGTGCAAGCCCGCGTCGGGATGCTCGACATCTTCCAGGCGCTGTTCCTGCTGGCCGCGTTCTCCTGCCTGCTGGTCGATCGCGATCAGGTGCGCGAACGGCTGTGGCAGGTCTGCTCGGACGGCAGGCTGGACCCGGCGACCTGGGGACCGCGGCTGGGTTTCCGCTGGTGGCGCTTCGGCGCGGGTCTGATGCTCGGCCTGGCCTGCGGGGTCAAGTGGAACGGCATCTACTACATCATGGCGTTCGGCCTGCTCAGCGTGATCTGGGACGCGCTGGCCAGGCGCGCGGCCGGGGTGCGGCGGCCGTGGCGGGCCGCGCTGGTGCGCGACACGGCCCCGGCGTTGTGGGCGCTGGTGGGCATCCCGCTGCTGGTGTACTTCGCGACCTGGTCGGGCTGGTTCGCCAGCGAGACCGCGACCGACCGGCACGCGGTGCTGCTCAACGACGACGTGGGCATGAACGGCCTGCCCGACGTGCTGCGATCGCTGCTGTACTACCAGCTCAACGTGCTGGACTTCCACACCCACCTGACCACGCCGTCGACCCCGCACCCGTGGGAGTCGAAGCCGTGGGCGTGGCCGATGGGCATGCGCCCGATGCTCTACTACTACGAGTCCGGGGTGCCCGGTTGCGGCCGGAACAGCTGCGTGCAGGCCACGATGCTGATCGGCACCCCGGCGATGTGGTGGCTGGCGCTGCCGGTCGCGGCCTGGTCGGTGTGGCGCGCGGTGTTCCGGCTGGACTGGCGCTACGCGGCGGTCCTGGTCGGCTACGGCGCCGGGTACCTGCCGTGGTTCACGAACCTGTCGCGGCAGATGTACTTCTTCTACGCCACTCCGCTGGTGCCGTTCCTGGTGCTGGGGATCGTGCTGGTGCTCGGTCACGTGCTGGGCACCGTCGAGGACCACTACGAGCGCCGCAAGACCGGCCTGCTGGCGGTGTCGCTCTACATCGGACTGGTCGTGGCCAACTTCGTGTGGCTGTGGCCGATCCTCAACGGCGACCCGATCACCCACCAGCACTGGCAGGCCGAGCTGTGGCTGCCGTCCTGGCGCTGATCACCGCGGCTCCCACCGGAACCAGGCCTTGGCCAGCAGGGCGAACAGCGCGATCCAGACCAGCAGCGACGCCGAGGACGTGAGCGCGTCACCGTCGCCGGTCAGAGCGTGGTGGAGCAGGCCGCCAACCCCTCCTCCGGGCAGCAGCAACCACATCGGGCCGACGATCGCGACCAGCACTCCGCCCATCAGGCCGAGGAACAGCGGCAGCGTGGTGATCTGGGCCTGCTCGGAGGACGAGGTGCGGCCGCTGGTCGCGACGCCCGCCGCCAGGCAGAGCCCGATGCCCAGGACCAGGGCCGCCAGGTTCGGCAGCGGTCTCGGCGCCGGTGCGCCCGCGCTCATCGAGATGATCAGCATCAGCACTGCCTGCAGCACTCCGAGCAGCACCACCGGGGTGAGCAGTCCGGCGAGGATCACCACGTCGGAGGCCTCGCCGCTGCGGAGCCGCTTGAGGTAGCGGTCCTCGCGGCGCGCGGCCAGCGCGGCGGTGGCGGCGAAGTAGACCGTGAAGCCGAGGACCATCAGCAGCTGGATCGAGAGCGTGATCGCCCACGCCTGCGGCGGCGCGTCATCGGGCAGGGTGTGGCCGGACCACAGGCCCACCAGGATCGGCATCAGCAGCGAGCTGACCGCGACGGTCTTGTTGCGCAGCAGGAGTTTCAGCTCGGCTCGGGCCAGAGCCAGGACCATCGTTACGACTGCGCCTCCTCGCGGACGGACTGGAAGATCTCTTCCAGCGAGGCCGGTTGCACGCGCAGGCCGGAGAGGTCCACGCGTCCGTCGGCCCAGGTCAACAGGGTGTGCAGGTCCTGCTGCAGTCGTGGCGTGCGGATCTCGACGCGCAGTCCCCGCCTGGTCGCGGTGCCGATGAGCGGTGGCAGCTCGGCCTCCGGCGCGGTGAAGGTGATGCGCGCGTGGTGGTCGGCGAGGACGTCGACGAGCCGTCCCTCGACGGCGATCCGGCCCTCGTGCATGATCGCCAGCCGGTGCGCGAGGCGTTCGGCCTCTTCCAAGTAGTGCGTGGTCAGCAGGACGGTGGTACCTCCGGCGAGCAGGCCGCGGACGAGTTCCCAGGTGGTGCGGCGGGATTCCGGGTCCATGCCGACGGTGGGTTCGTCGAGGAACAGCAGTTCCGGCTCGCCCAGCAGCGCCAGCGCCAGGTCCAGGCGCCGCTTCTCGCCGCCGGAGAGCTGCCGGACCCGGACGTCGCGGCGCGGGTCGAGCCCGAGCGCTGCCAGGATTCCGTCCACATCGGAGGGTCCGGTGCGCATCCTGCGGGCGAGTTCGGCGGTTTCGAGCACCGTGAGGTCACCGGCGAAACCGCTGTCCTGCAGCATGATCCCGGTTCGACGGCGCACGCGGCGGTCGCGCAGCGGGTCGGTGCCGAACACGCGGACTCGTCCTGCGGCGGGTTCGCGGTGGCCCTCGACGGTCTCCAGCACGGTCGTCTTGCCCGCACCGTTGGTGCCGAGCAGGGCGAACAGCTCGCCTCGGCGGACTTCGAAGCCGACCCCCTGAACGGCTTCGAAGTCCCCGTAGCGGCATCTCAGGCCGTCCACCTCGATCACTGTCGTCATGCGTCCAGCCTGCTCGGCGGCGGGTCTCGCGGGTAGAGCGCTTCGTCAGCGAGCTCGGGTCGCGGTGTCAGCGGATCCGATGACGGATGTCATCACCTCGGCGAAGCGGTGCGTCCTGCGGCGGTTCATGCACGATGCTGGGTGCGTGAACGACGACCCGACCGACTTCGACCCGCGCCGGCTCGCCCGGCTGCGCCGCTACACCTGGTGGTCGATCGTCCCGTTGATGCCGGTCTACGCGCTGTTCCCGGCAGCGGACCTGGTCTCGGGGCCCTACACCGCGCCCGAGATCGTGGTGCTGGCGCTGGTCGCGCTGCTGGTCGCCGTCGACGGGACGCTGCTGTCGGCGCCGCTCATGCGCGGTTTCGGCCACGGGCCGCGGCATCCCGCGGCGCGCGGTGCGGTGTTCGCCGCGGGGCTGGCGGCGATGGGCTACGCGATCCAGGCGCATCCGGCCGGTCTGGTGTGGGTGGTTCCGATCGGCGGGCTCATCGGGGTGCACGTGGCGCTGGCCGAGACGCGACTGCGCTGGCCGATCGAGATCGCGTCGCTGGTGGTGACGGCCGCAGCGGTGTGGGTGGCCGCCGCGCTCGGCGGTCCGCACCCGATGATCGGGATGTTCGCGGCGTTCTACGCGGTGGTCATCGTGGCGATGGTGTCCGCGCTGGTGGTGGGCGTGGTGTGGTTCTGGGACATGGTGCTGGAACTGGATCGCGCCCGGTCGGTCAGCGGCGAGCTCGCCATCGCCCGCGAGCGGCTGCGCTTCGCCGCCGACCTGCACGACGTGCAGGGCCACCACCTGCAGGCCATCGCGCTGAAGGCGGAGCTCGCGGAACGCCTGGTCGGCAACGACGACGAGGCGGCCCGCGCACAAGCGGCGGAGGTCGCCGAGCTCGCCCGCACCGCGTTGCGCGACACCCGCGCGGTCGTGCAGGGCTACCGGCACAGCAACCTGACCGGCGAACTCGCCAACGCGCGGGAGATCCTGGAGGCTGCGGGCGTGCGAACCGAGGTGCGCGGCGACGCGACGCTGGTCCCGCCGCCGCTGCAGCCGCTCTTCGGCGCGCTGGTGCGCGAGGGCACGACGAACGTCCTGCGGCACTCGCGGGCCCGGCACTGCGCGCTCGAGATCACCGTCGACGGCCCGCGCACCAGCGTGGTCCTGCGCAACGACGGGGCGAATCCGCCTGGCGGAGCAGGAGGTTCGGGGATCGACGGGCTGCGGCAGCGGTTCGCCACGTTGAGCGGGCACGTCGAGGCCCGCCACGACGGCGAGCACTTCGAACTCACCGGCACGGCCGAGGAACCGGGGGTGGCGGCGTGATCCGGGTGGTGCTGGCCGACGACGAGGACCTGATCCGGGGCGCGCTGGCGGCGCTGCTCGCGCTGGAACCCGACCTGGAAGTCGTGGCCGAGTGCAGCAACGGCGTCCAAGCGCTCGAGGCGGTCCGACTGCACGAGCCGGACATCGCCGTGTTCGACCTGGAGATGCCCGAGCTCGACGGGGTGGAGGCGGCCCGGCAGCTGCCCGGGGAACAGCCGATCGTGCTGGTCACCCGGCACGCCCGGCCGGGAGTGCTGAAGCGCGCGCTGGCGGCGGGCATTCGCGGGTTCGTGCCGAAGACGACGCCGGCGACCAAGCTCGCGGAGATCCTCCGCGACGTCCACTCCGGCGGCCGCTACATCGACCCGGAGATCGCGGCGGCGGCCCTGACCGGCGACACCTGCCCGCTGACCGATCGCGAGCTCGAGCTCCTCCGCCACACCCTCAAGGGCGGCACCGTCGCCGACATCGCCGCCGAGGTGCACCTCGCCTCCGGCACGGTCCGCAACTACCTCTCCGCCGCCATGACCAAGCTCGGCGTCACCACCCGCCACGAAGCCGCCCGAAAGGCCTGGCAGGAAGGCTGGATCTGACCCCACCCGAGCAGCGGCATTCCAATTTCGCGCGAAATTCGACTCCCGAATTCGGAGGTCGAACTTCGCGCGAAATTCGAGGCTCGTCGCTCAGGTGAGTGACGTGAGGGTCTTCCGGAGGGCTGCGACGGCATCGAGGATCTCCTCTGGACGGGCCGAGAGCGGGGGCCGCGCGCGGAGGGAGTCGGGGCCGGACGGGAGGAACAGAGCGCGGTGGTCGTCCCTGGCGATCGCCAGCGCCCGGGCTCGGTGGTCGGGATCGCGGAACGAGATCGCGCACATCAGACCCCGGCCGCGCGGCGAGTGGATCAGGCCCGGGAATTCCGCCGCGAGGTCGCGCAGTTCGCCCAGCAGCAGTTCGCCCATCGCGCGGCTGTGCGCGAAGAGGTCCTCGGACTCGACGACCTCCAGGATGCGGGTCGCGCGGACCATGTCGGTCAACGAGCCGCCCCAGGTGGAGCTGATGCGGCTGGGTTCGCGGAAGGCGTTGTCGGCCACGTCGAGCACCCGGCGCCCGCCCATCACGCCGCAGACCTGCAGCCGCTTGCCGAAGGCGACCAGGTCGGGTTCGAGCCCCAGCGCCTGGTGGGCCCACGCCTGGCCGGTGAGCGCGCCGGTCTGCACCTCGTCGGCGACGGTGAGCACGTCGTGCTCGACGCACAACTGCTGCACGGCCTGCAGGAACTGCGGCCGCAGGTGGCGGTCGCCGCCCTCGCCCTGGATGGGTTCGTAGACGAAGCAGGCGATCTCGGCGCCGTAGCGGCGCAGCGCGGCCTCGGCGACCTCCAGCGCGTGGACCTCCTCGGGCAGCAGCTCGGCGGAGTCCCACCGCTCGCCGGGTTCGACGGCGGGGCTGGGGATCCGGGGCCAGTCGAACATCGGGTAGTCGCGGACCTTCGACGGATCGGTGTTGGTCAGCGACAGCGTGTACCCGCTGCGCCCGTGGAAGGCCTTCTCGAGGTGCATCACCCGGCTGCCGCGCACGGAGGTCCCGCGCCGCGCGTTGACCTTGGTCTTCCAGTCGAAGGCGACCTTGAGCGCGTTCTCCACGGCGAGCGTCCCGCCGTCGATGAAGAACAGCAGCGGGAGTTCGGGGATCCCGACCACGCGCTGGAAGGTGTCGGCGAACCGGGCCTGCTCCTCGGTGGCGAAGTCGGGGTTGGAGGGCTTGACGCGGGAGACCCGCACCAGCGCTGCCTCGAACTCCGGCGTGCGCAGGCCGGGGTGACCGTGCCCGAGCGGTGCGGAGCTGAAGAACATCGTCATGTCCAGGTACTCGGTGCCGTCGCGCACGTCGCGGAGCCGGCAGCCTTCACCGGCGTCGAGGTCCACGACGATGTCCATCAGGTCACCTGTGACCTGCGCTTTCAGCGCGGCTACGGGGTCGGTGCCCGCACGCGGGGCAGGGACTGCGGTCGAAACGGTCTCGTGCTGAGCGGTCATGATTCGGCCTCCCGGCTGCGTGTGCGCGGGCCTCACGCACACAACAAGAATTACACAGAAGACCGTGGTGCGAGCAAGATACTTCCGTAGATCGTCCGTATGAACGAAAGATATTCTTCTGCTCTGGGTGCACCGCTCCCCTGGAACAGGAGGATCCGCGGTATCAGCCGATGCGGCCGACGCCCCCGAAGAGGTAGACGGGCTTCGGCGTCTCGCCGGTGACGTCCGGCCGCCACTGCGAGCAGGTGACCACACCCGGCTCCAGCAGCGTCGCACCGGCGAACAGGCCCTCGATCTCGGCGGCCGTGCGCGCCCGGATCGGAGTGCCACCGCGCTCGGTCGTCTCCCGCATCGCGCGCAGCATCGGCTCGCCGTGCACCTCGGCGGTGGAGTGGGTGAGCACCAGGAAGCTGCCCGGCGGCATGGCGTCGACCAGCTCGCGCACCACCGGGTAGGCCTCGTCGTCGTCCATCAGGTGGTTGACCACGCCGAGCAGCATCAGCCCGATGGGCTGGCTGAAGTCCAAGGTGCGCCGGGCGGCGTCGAGGATCTCCTGCGGTCGCCGCAGGTCGGCTTCGAGGTAGTCGGTCGTGCCCTCGGCGGAGCTGGTCAGCAGCGCGCGGGCGTGCGTAAGCACGATCGGGTCGTTGTCGACGTAGACGATCCGGCTCTCCGGCGCCAGCCGCTGCGCGACCTCGTGGGTGTTGTTGGCGGTCGGCAGGCCGGTGCCGATGTCGAGGAACTGCCGCAGCCCCTCCACCTGCACCAGGTGGCGCACCGCGCGCACCAGGAACGCGCGCTCGGCGCGGGCGCCCTCGGGGATGTCCGGGATGTACGCGATCACGGCGTCACCGGCCTCGCGGTCGACCGCGTAGTGATCCTTGCCGCCGAGCCAGTAGTTCCAGATCCGCGCCGACTGGGGCGTGTTGACGTCGATCTCCACAGCTCCCTGCTCCCTCCGCCGTTGGTGCGCCGATGCTACTCGGGAGCGACCCGGCTGCCGATATCCTCTGCGACATGGCCAGGAGGTCCGGTTCCCAGACGCGCGAGGCGATCCGCGGCGCCGCGACCCGGCTGTTCACCGAGCACGGCTACGTCGACACCTCGGTCCGCGACATCGCCGCGCTGGCCGAGACCGACCCGGCGCTGGTGATCAGGCACTTCGGCAGCAAGGAACTGCTGTTCCTGGACACCATGCACCTGAGCATCGACGACGAACCGCTGCTGAACGTGCCGCTGGAACGGCTCGGCACGCGGTTCGTCGAGGTGCTGCTCGACTCCGACACCCGCAGCCGCGCGATCTACCTGGCGATGGTGCAGGGCAGCGGCAACCCGCAGATCGCCGCGCGGCTGCGCGAGACCCACGAGACCTCGTTCGTGCAACCGCTGCGGGTGCGGATGAGCGGCGCCGACGCCGAGGTCCGCGCCCGCTCGGCCGCCGCGCTGGTCGGAGGCCTGCTCTACTCGCTGTGGGTGGTCGGCGACCAGCGGCTGGCCGCCGACCGGGCGGACCTCGTCGAACGCTACGGGGCGCTGCTGCAGCGGCTGCTCACGCCGTGATCACTGCACCGACCAGCCGCCGTCGGAGGGCAGGATCGCGCCGTTGAGGTTCACGCCGTCGTCGCTGAGCAGGAAGGTGATCGAGGCGGCGAGCTGCGGCGCCGTCGCCACCGGCGGCATCAGCCCGAGGAACCCGCCGGTGCGCTCCCGGCCGAACTCCGACATCGAGTCGATCGACGAGCTGATGCCGGTGGCCACCCCTCCCGGCGCGACCGCGTTGACCCGGATCCCCGACGGTCCGTACATGAAGGCCGCGTTGCGGGTGATGCCGACGACCGCGTGCTTGGAGGCGGTGTAGGCGACACCCGCGGCGTTGCCGCGCAGCGAGGCCTCGGAGGCGACGTTGACGATCGACCCGCTGCCGACCGCCAGCATCGACGGCAGCGCGGCGCGGGTCAGCCGCATCAGCCCGTCGACGTTGACCCGGAAGGCGCGTTCCCAGGTGGCGTCGTCGAGTTCGTGCAGCGGGCTGAAGTCGTCCATCACCCCGGCGACGTTGGCGAGCCCGTCGATGCGCTGCCCGGCGGCGGCGATGATCCGCTCGACGTCGGCGGTCCGCGAGATGTCCCCGGCGACGGTGACCACCCAGGGCAGCTCGGCCTCGAGCTCGCCGAGCGGGCCGGCGTTGACGTCGGCGGCCACGACCCGGCCGCCCTCCCGCGCGATCCGCGAAGCGGTGGCGCGCCCGATGCCGGAAGCGGCACCGGTGACGATGACGGTCTTGCCCTCGAACCGGCCGGGCACGACCCGCTCCTGCCAGCCGGAGGCGACGGCGTCGACCTCGGGCATGACCCCGCCGTTGGCCCGCAGCACCAGGTCGTCGACGGCCTCCTGGGTCATCGCGCCCTGGCTGAGCTCGACCAACTGCTCCAGCGGAAGCCCGCTCACCGGCGCCAACGCGCCAGGATCGTGCCCCGCCGCCGCCAGCATCTCCTCGATCAGCGGCCCGCCCTCGGGGTGCCCCAACCACTTCCCGATCGTGCTTTTCCCCGTCAGCACCTCACCCACCGCGAACCTCCAGAGCTCAAGTCAACACTGTTGACTTAACCCTACCCGTCACCCGCTCCCACCTGCCCCGGACGGAATACCGCCGTAATCAGGTCCCCGAATACCGGCGTAATCAGGCACCCGAAAACTGCGGTAATCGGTGGGGTGCGAACGGCCGCCACCGCTCAGGGGTGTCAGTTGATGCCGCCGTTGGTGCGGACGATCTGGCCGTTGACCCAGCGACCGTCGGGGCCTGCGAGGAAGGCCGTGACGGCGGCGATGTCGGCGGGTGTGCCGAGGCGTTCCAGCGGGGGCTGGGCGGCGAGGCGGTCGATCGTCTCCTGGTCCTTGCCCTCGAAGAACAGGTCGGTGGCCGTCGGGCCGGGGGCGACGGTGTTGACGGTGATGTTCCGGCCGCGCAGCTCGCGGGCCAGCACCATCGTCATCGCCTCCACGGCCCCCTTCGTCGCCGTGTAGGGGCTGTAGGTCGGGAACGCCAGGCCGACGACCGAGCTGGAGAAGGTGATCAGCGCTCCGCCGTCGCGGAGCCGGCGCGCCGCCTGCTGCGCCACGGCGAAGGTGCCCCGGACGTTGGTGCGGTACACCTCGTCGAGGTCGGCCAGGTCGAGGTCGGCGACCGTGGACAACGCCATCTTCCCGGCCGCGTGCGCGACCACGTCGACCCCGCCGAACTCGGACTCGGCGACGTCGAACATCGCGGCCACGGCGAGCTCGTCGTCGACGTCGGCCTGCACCGCGATCGCGCGCCCGCCCGCAGCCTCGACCTCCCGGACGGTGTCCTCGGCGAGCTGCTCGTTGCCCGCGTACCCCGCGACGACCGCGAATCCGTCGGTGGCGAGCCGGACGACGACGTCGCGTCCGATGCCGCGCGAACCGCCGGTGACGATGGCTGTGCGTGTCATGGGTGTTCCTCTCCTCGGTGACGAGCACCAGCCTGCGGCCGGGTGCCGAGGACAACCAGTTGCCGCTGACCCGGGGGATGTCATCCCCTGGCTCGGGAGCTCGCAGCGGGCGGAGACTGGGCGGCGTGAACCTGGCTGAGCTCGGCGATTTCCTCAAGAAGCGGCGCGACCGCATCCGGCCCTCCGAGGTCGGCCTGCCCACCGGGCCGCGACGCCGGGTCCCCGGGCTGCGCCGCGAGGAGGTCGCGCAGCTCACCGGGGCCTCGGTGGACTACTACATCGAGCTGGAGCGGGGCGGTGGCGCGCAGCCGTCGGAGCAGATGCTGGCCGCGCTGTCCCGCGCGCTGCGGCTCACCCGGGACGAGCGCGACCACCTCTACGCGCTGGCCGGACGACCGCTGCCGCTGCGGGGAGGTTCGGCCGCGCACGTGCACCCGGGGATGCTCGACCTGCTGGACCGGTTGTCCGGCACGCCCGCTCAGGTCATCACCGATCTGCACGTGACGCTGGTGCAGAACGACCTCGCCGTAGCGCTGCTGGGGCCGAAGGTGCCCGAGACCGGGATGCGCGCGAGCTTCGTCCACCGCTGGTTCACCGACCCGAGCTCCCGCGCGCTGTACCCGGAGGAGGACCACGCCCACCACGCCTGGACGTTCGTCGCGGACCTGCGCGCCGCCGTGGCCCGCCGCAGCCCGGACGATCCGGAGGCCCGCGAGCTCGTCGAGGACCTCCAGCAGCGCAGCCCCGAGTTCGCCGCCCTCTGGTCCCGCCACGACATCGCCATCCGCCGCGAGGAGCGCAAGCGCCTGGTGCACCCGGAGCTGGGCACCATCGAGGTCAACTGCCTGAACCTCGTCAGCGAGGACTGCCGCCAGCGCCTCCTCTGGTTCACCCCCGCCGTCGGCACCGACTCGGCCGACAAGCTCGACCTCCTCGGCGTGGTGGGCACCCAAGCCCTCGCCCCGGACGCCGATTCAGCCCGGTTTTGACCGGGAGACGGGCTTGGCCAAATCTCTGAGCTGGGAAAACATCGGCCAATGACTCGCCGTCGAGGTCCGTCCATTGATCGGTGAACCTTCACTCGTTTGAGTGAATAACGTGGGTGTCGACTCGGGCGGGACTCCTCGGCCAACCGGGGGTGCCGGGGAGTCCCGCGGGGTCAGGACCCGATCTGGATGTCGAAGAAGACGGGACGGAGGTCTTCCGGGAAGTACTGCCGACCGTCCTCGTCGACCATCTTCCACGCGATCTTGCAACGGCCCGGTCGATCACCGGTGAACACCGGCACGGCGAGCGCGGCGGTCTCGCCGGGCGGTACCGCCCCGACCGAGACCCGCTGCGGAGCGGTGCACGCCGCATCGCCCTCGCGGAAGACCTGGGCCAGGTACCGGCCGTCCCACGGTTCCCGGCCGACGTTGCGGACCTCCCAGGTCTTGACGAACGTCTCCCGCACCGGGAACTCGGTGCCGTCGGGAACGGTTTCGCTGAGCATCAGCGACGCGTCACCCGGGATCGGGCGCGCCTCCGGCCACCAGAACCACACCGCGCCCGCCACGACTGCGACCGCTGCGGCACCCGCGACCAGCCACTTCAGCCACCGCCGCCGCACCGGCTCGACCGGGTCGGGCTCGACCGATTCGGGCTCGACCTGCTCCGGCGGTTCGGGCTGCTTCGCGGTGCGCGCGGACTCCCAGTGCAGCAGCCACTCGCGACGCACGGCTTCCTCGTCCTGACCGAGCACGCCGACAGCGAGGCAGCGCACGAACTCCCACGCCGTCTCCCACGAGGGCAGGTCCTTGCCGCGCGCCGCCGCCGACAACGCCGACTTCGACGCCACCGCGCCGAACTCGCCGCGCATCCGGTCGTAGGACGGGTCGCCCGCAGCGGCCTTGAGCTCGCACAGCCGCCAGGCGAACTCCGCCACCGGGCTCTCCTGCGGGTCCGGGCGCTGCTGCTTGCGACCCCGCTTGCGCGCCGCGTCATCGCCGATCACAGAACCGTCCACGCCGGTCATTCTTGCGCAAACACCGTCGGCGCTCTCAGCCGAGCCGACGAAGCGGCGGCCGGCCCACGGCGTGGACCGGCCGCCGGACGCGCGAACCTCAGCGGAGGGCGTTGAGGGTCAGGGTGAACACCTCGGGGTCACCCGCGTTGACCTTGCCGCTGTGGTCTTCGCCCGCGTTGGAGCTCACGTCGTCGTAGGCGAAGGCGTAGCCCTTGCCGTCGGGCAGGTTCTCGTGCACGACCCGCGCGTAGTGGTTGGTGATGTCGTTCTTGTAGAACGTCGCCGGGTCTTCCTCGTGCGGCTGGTTGGGGTTGATCAGCAGCGTGGTGCGGTTGAACGCCGCCGCCAGCCGCGGCACGATCGCCAGGCGCTCCTGCGAGTCGCTCTCCGGGTTGTTGGCGAACGGACCGCTGTTGCAGCCCCAGATGTCCACCGAGGACGGCTTGGCGAAGCGCTCCGCGCCGAACACCAGCTCCTCGCCCTCGACCTTGCCCTCGATGATGCCGAGGTCGGAGCGCTGGGTGTCGATGAACAGCGACTCGCCGGCGTACTTGGTGTAGACCTCGTCGACGTAGGGCTCCATGTAGCCCTCGAAGTCGGCGGCGCGGTGGTTCGGGTTGAGCACCCGCACGACCTTGCCGTTGGCCTCCTGCACCAGGCCGCCCCAGTTGCCGCCCATGCCCTTGAGGCTCTCGGCGACCTTGTCCATGCCGCCGGTGGGCATGCCGGGAACGCTCTGCTCACCGCTTCCGGTGGTGGTCAGGTGCAGCCCGATCGGCGCGGCGACGAAGTCGACGTAGCTGATGTTGGCGTAGAGCTGCTCGGCGTTGAGGGTGAACTCCGCGAACGTCCAGTCCTTGCCGAAGTTCGGGTCTTCGCTGGACACGAAGTTCGGGTGCACGACCGAGGTGGTGCCGTCGGCGCCCTTGACGACCTGGAACTCCAGGGTGTCGTTGAGCGAGTAGTAGACGCGCGCGCCGTACATGCGCGGCACGGTGACCTCGACGGTGCCGTCGACCGGGATCGCCACGTCGTCACCGATCGGCGCCGGCTCGGGACCGCCCGCCTCGGGGAAGTACGGCGTCCCGTCCTTCTTGATGAACACGGCCTTCTTCTCGGCGTCCGAGAAACCGGCGATGTAGGCGTTGGCCGGGCCACCGGAGTTGTTCTGCAGCACGAACTTCATGCTTTCCGGCGCGGCAGAAGCGAATGGAGCGCTGATCGCCTGAGCCCAGAACGGCGCCGTCAGGGCCGCAGCGGAATAGCCGAGAAACCGCCGACGAGAAACCATGTGGATACCTCCAGAGACAACGGGACCACCACGTTGGGCAGCCGATCCTCTCTCGTGATCGATCCCGAAGTCTGCCGGTCCAAACCACTTCCCCCATACCCCCAAAAGGAGCGAAGTAATCACATCTGAACACTATTCAAAGCAACCGCACATTCACAGTTTCTCGCGCAATGCCCGGGCCACAAATCGACAGAAAAATGTGAACGAGCCGGAATTGGCCGGATGAAATCCGTGATTTTCGCGAGTGAACTGAACTCTACCGATTTACGTGCGCTGCGAAAAGGGTCGGTCCGAAAAGGGAGCGGTGCGGGGCCGAGCTGATGGCTCGACACCCGCACCGGACCGCGCCGCGATCAGAACAGGTCCGGGACCTTCCACCCGTCGAGGTCGTACTCGTCGAGGAAGCTCTCCGCGAAGCCCTTCATCTGGTCGACCCCCCCGCGGTTCTGCGCGGCGAACAGGAGCTCGGCCTTCACGTTCTCGTGGTTGCCCGAGTAGTTGCGCTCGTAGAGCTCGTGCCTGCCGCCGAACTCGGACCCGATGGCGTCCCACAGCGCCTTCATCACCTTGACCCGGTCAACGGCGGTGACCCCGTTGGAACCGCGCACGTACTTGTCGAGGTACGGCCTGACCTCGGGGCTCTGGAAGTCGGCCGCACCGGACGGCAGGTAGATGAGCCCGGACGCCACGTCCTGCTCGATGATCTCCTTGACCCGCGGATAGCCGTGGATCATGAACATCCGGTAGGTCAACCCGTACTCGAGCTTCGGGATGACGGCGTCGCCGACCCAGGGTTCGGGATCGCGCGCCATCGACTCGGTCAGCGACCAGAACAGGTTGCGCCAGCCGATGACCTCACCGACGCGCGTCTGCACACCGCGGAACCCCCCGGAACCGGTCGCGTCGAGCGCCTTCATCAGCAGACCGGCGATGAAGTCGAGCTTGACCGCCAGCCGGGTGCAGCCCTGGAACGTGAACCGCGGCAGGAACCCGGACTGCGGGAAGAACGCGTTGACGCGGTCGACGTCCCCGTACATGAACACGTTCTCCCAGGGCACGAGCACGTTGTCGAAGACGAAGATGGTGTCGTTCTCGTCCATCCTGCTCGACAGCGGGTAGTCGAACGGCGTGCCGTTGCGCGCGGCCTGCTCCGTGTAGGAGGGCCGGCAGATCAGCTTGATGCCCGGAGCGTCCATCGGGACCGTGCAGATCAGCGCGAACTGCTTCTTGCGGATCGGCAGCCCGTAGTGCGCGATGAAGTTGTAGTTGGTGATCGCCGAACCGGTGGCGACCACCTTGGCTCCGGAAACCACCAGGCCGGCGTCGGTTTCCTTCTCCACCTTCATGTAGACGTCGCCCACCTCGTCGGGTGGCAGTTGCCGGTCCACGGGCGGGTTGATGATCGCGTGGTTCCAGTAGAGGACCTTCTCCTGCGATTCCCGGTACCACCGCTCGGCGTTGTCCTGGAACGGCGCGTACAGCTCCTTGTTGGCGTGCAAGGTGCCGAGGAAGCTCGCCTTGTAGTCCGGGCTGCGACCCATCCAGCCCCAGGTCAGGCGCGCCCACTGCGCGATCGCATCGCGTTCCTTGATCAGGTCGGCCGAGGAGGTCGGGGTCTTGAAGAAGGGCATCGTCACGCCGCCGTTGCCGGTGTCGGTCGGCACCGTGAGCGCGTCGACGTGCGGCCCGGTGTGCAGCGAGTCGTACAGGCGCGCGGTCATGCGGACGGGGTTGCGGAAGGCGGGGTGCGCGGTGACGTCCTCGACCCGTTCGCCGTGCAGGTAGATCTCCCGGCCGTCGCGGAGGCTCTCGATGTACTCGTCGCCGGTCATCGGCCGCGAGGCGAAGTTCTTCCGCCGGTTGGCCGGAGCGTCCTGCGCGGGGTTGACCTCGGGGGCGCTCGTCGCGAACTCCGACTCGGACGTGAGGGTGTCGGTCATCTGCTTCTCCTTCGATCTCGAGGGGCCTCAGCTGAACTGCGCGGATGCGGGCTGGAACTGCGCCGTCCCGTCGAACCAGCCGGCGTGCGGGTCGTCCTGGCAACCGAGCCAGACGGTTTCGGAGGTGCGCCGACCGAGGTGGTGGAAGGCGCTGTCGTGGAACAGCAGCGGCGCTTTGTCGGTGGCGCGGACTTCGACGCACTCGCCCAGGAACAGCACGTGATCTCCCCCGTCGTCAGCGCGCCACGGGTCGCAGACGATCGTCGCGGCGGTGCCCGCGAGGGTGGGTGCGCTCGTGCCGTCCAGCCACGGGAGCGGATCGGTGCCCGGACGTCCCGCGAAGTGCATGGCCACGTCGACCTGGTCGGCGGCCAGCACGTTGACCGCGAACGGCGCGCCCTCGAGGTGCCCGGCGGCCTTCGCCGTGCGCGTCAGCGCCACCTGCACGAGCGGCGGCTCGAGCGAGATCGGGGTGAAGGCCGTGACCGTGGCGCCGTGGTGACGCCCGTCCCGGGTCCGGCAGGTGATGACGGTGACCCCGGTCGCGAAGCGGCCGAAGGTCGATCGCAAGGTGCGCGGATCCATGTGCTGCTCCTTCGCAGTGGCAAGACCTGCGGAAATGCGCGGTCCGGAACTACCCGGTGACGCTAGGTTCGGCCGGTGCTCCCGGCGATCCGCTCGGCGAAGGGACCAGCCGGATTGCGCATCGGACCGCTTCGCGTTGTTACGCGCGCCACTCCCGACCACGTACGATCTGGCTCGTCACGAAGGAGTGGTATGAGCACGACCGGCACGCTGACGGCCTCGTCCGAGGAGCTGGACGGCTTCTCGGCCTCGGTCGCGCGCGCCTACTTCCCCCACGACCTGGCGGTCAAAGCGCAGGCGGCGGGCCCGGCCGAGCTGCGGGCCGTCGACCTCGGCCCGATCCGGCTGGCCCGCATCGGCTGGGGTTCGGAGGTGGCGGTCCAATCGGATCACCCCGGGGCGTGGGCGGTGAACGTGCCGCGCAGCGGAGTCCTCGAAGCCCGGGTCGGCGGTCGGCACGTGCTGTCGCTCGACGGGCAGGCGACGGTGTGCCCGCCGGACCAGCCGACGCGGATGACGCGCTGGTCGGCGGATTGCTCGATCGTCGGCATGCGCGTGGATCGCGACTACCTCGCCGACGAGGTGACCGCGCTCGTCGGCCTGCACGTCGATCGCCTGCCGGCGCAGCTGGACCTGCGCAGCGGGGGCGGCCGGGCTTGGATGGCGCTGCTGACCTCGATCGGCGCGGAGGCGCTCGCCGATCCGGAGCTCGCGCGCGATCCGCGGGTGAGCCGCCGACTGGCGGGGACCCTGTCGGCGGCGTTCGTGACGGCGTGCTTCCCGGAAGAGCCGACGCAGGGCGAGATCCGTCCGCGGATCGTGTCCAGAGTGGTCGCGGCGATGGAGGAAGATCCGGCCCGCGACTGGACCGCTTCGGACCTCGCGCGCACCGCGGGTGTCGGAATCCGCCGCCTGCAGCAGGGCTTCCGCTGCTACCTGGGCACCACGCCCACGCAGGAACTGACCGCGATCAGGCTGCGCCGAGTTCACGCGGACCTGCTCGGAGGTCACGCGGACTCAGTCGCCGAAGCCGCCTACCGCTGGGGCTTCACCCACCTGGGGAGATTCGCAGCAACGTACAAGAAGCACTACGGGGTCACCCCCTCCCACACCCTCCGCAACACGTGAGGGAGGAAAACCCGCGAAAACCGAAGAACGCTGAAGAAGAACGAGCACGAAGCGCGGGTCAGTGAGCAGGCGGGAACGACCCGCAACGCGAGGAGCACTCCCCGAGCGACCACCGCACCGTAGGGGGTTTGGGGGAGTCGCTCCCCCAACATCATGACGAAGCGATAAAGCGAAAACGCCCCCAGCGTTGAGCAGGGGGCGTGAATCGCGAAGTGGAGCTGAGGGGAATCGAACCCCTGACCTTCTCGATGCGAACGAGACGCGCTACCAACTGCGCTACAGCCCCTCGCCGGAGAACCAAGCCCTCCGGCTTTGTTGTGAGGAGAGCTTAGCAAGCCCCGCTGCGGGGTCTCGCGGCACCCCCCTCGTTCGGAGATCTACTCCCCCGCTGCCCTGCGGTAGGGCTCCCACGTGCGCTCGTCGAGCTCGTCGAAGACCGGGTCCTCGTCGTCGATCTCGACTCGGACGCCGGGGACGGCAGGGCGGATGTCGGCGGCGCGGTCCTGGGCGGAGACCGGTTCGGGCCGGCGATCGGCCTCGACCTCCTCCTCATAGTCCTCGACGAACTCGCCGAGCTCGTCGAACTCCGGGTCGCCGACGTAGTCGTAGTCGTCTTCGAGCTCGTCGCGGTAGTCGTCGTGCTCGTCGTAGTCGGCCTCGTCCTCGTCGGCCTCGTCGAGGTCGCGCTCGCCGTTGATGCGGGCGAGGCGGCGGGCGCGGATGTCCTCCTCGATGCGGACCTGGCGGCGCAGGTAGGTGAGGTAACCCACCAGTGAGAGGTCGACGAGCGCGTGCCCCCACCACAGGACCGGCCACGCCACGCCGGCCAGGATCCCGGTGGTCACCGCGAGCAGCAGCATCGTGAGGACGACGCGCTGCCTGCGCGCGTACTTGGCCCGGGCGACCAGCGCCGCGGCCTCGGGGTCGTAGCCTCCCCGGCCCGGCCGGTAGCGGCGCCCGGCCCGGACGTCCTCGCTGTTGACGGGGCGCCAGTCCTCGTCGTGCTCCTCGACGGTCTCGTCCACGTCCTGCTCGTCCACGTCCAGCCCGGGTTCAGGCATCCCGACCTCCACCCTGTCGGTTGTCGCGGCTCCCGATCTCGCCGGTCGCCGATCACTGCCGCGTCGCACGACTCGGGCGGCGAGCGCGGAATCGGTGGTCTTGGACACTTCTTGCCGGCGGCGGGCGAACATGGGCACCAGGACGACCAACCAGGCCGCCGCCAGTGCAGCGAAGATCAATGAGCTCGGCATTCCTCGCCACCTCCCCCTGGCCACCGGCAGTGCACAAATCTGCGATCGCCACGCTAGTCACATCAGTCACTCGTGTCTCGCAGCCACGCCGCGCAACAGTTGTGCCTCCGACTACAGAACCGCACGTACAGAGCAGTCGCGAGCAACATCGTCACCGGCGTGTCGGCTTCTGCGCCGCCGAATGCCCTCATTCGGGCGACCGAACGGCCCAACTTCCGCTGCCGAGCTGCAGCTCAGCGCTCACGGTGTGCGATCGCTCTCAGGTTCAGCCCCGGCTGGCGCCACCGGAGCGGATGAGGCGGGTGACCGCGCCGTCGGGGACCTCCTCGGTGGTCAGCGCGTAGACGTAGTGGTCCCGCCACGCACCCGCGACGTCGAGGTAGCGCTGGAAGAGCCCTTCGCGGCGGAAGCCCGACTTCTCCAGCACGCGGATGCTGCGCTCGTTCTCCGGGCGGACCGTGGCCTCCAGCCGGTGCAGCCCGACCGGGCCGAAGCAGTGGTCGACGGCCAGCGCGACCGCGGCCGGGGCCACGCCCCCTCCGGCGAGCCTGCTGGCCACCCAGTAGCCGACCCAGGCCGAGCGCAGCGCCCCGCGCACGACGTTGCCGATGGTCAGCTGCCCGACGAACTCGCCGCCGACGACGATCGCGAACGGCAGCGCCTGCCCCCGGCGGGCCATGCCGCGCAGGGTGGCCCACTGCGCGGGCCACGCTGCGGGGGCGTTGCGCTCCCGCCAACCGCCGAGCGCGGTCGGCTCCCACTTCTGCAGGTAGTCGCGGTCCTGCAAGCGGGTCCGGCTCCAGAGCCCGGCGTCGCGCAACCGGGGTGGGCGCAGCGCGACCGCGCCGCGCGCGGTCGTCAGCGGGCCCAGCCTCGCCGGCCAGCCCGGGTGGCGTCCGATCGGGAACCCATCAGCGTCGGTGGGCTGCATCCGCGCTCACGAACGCTGCGAGAGGAACCGCACCTGCACGTCCTCGCCCGCCGCGACCTCCGTGACGTCCTCTTCCACGACGATCAGGCAGTTCGCCTCGGCCAGCGACGCCAGCAGGTGCGAACCGGAGGTGCCCAGCGGCTGCACCAGGTAGGAGCCGTTCTTGGGGTCGCGCAGCAGCTGGCCGCGCAGGAATCCGCGGCGGCTCTTGGTGGCGGTGATCGGCGAGAGCAGTTCGGCGGAAACGGTCCGGCGGTGCGGGTTCTCCTTGCCCAGCGCCGAGCGGATCAGCGGCCGGACCAGCACCTCGAAGACCACCAGCGCGCTGACCGGGTTGCCGGGCAGCACGAACGTCGGGATCTCGTCCGGGCCGAGCCGCCCGAAGCTCTGCACCGAGCCGGGCTGCATCGCGACCCGGTCGTCGTCGAGCGAACCGAGGTCGGCCAGCGCCGAGCGCACGTCGCCACCGGCGGTTCCGCCGACGCCGCCGGCGATCACCACGATCTCCGACAGCAGCAGGCGCCCCTCGACGACCTCGCGCAGCCTGCGCGGGTCGTTGCTGGCGATGCCGACGCGGGTGACCTCGGCTCCGGCGTCGCGGGCAGCGGCCGACAGCGCGTAGGAGTTGACGTCGTAGACCTGGCCCTGACCGGGGGTGCGGTCGACGTCGACGAGCTCGTCGCCCAGGGAGATGATCGAGACGCGGGGGCGCGGGTGCACCAGCACCTTGTCGCGGCCGACCGCGGCCAGCAGCCCGACCTGCGCGGAGCCGATGGGCGCGCCGCGGCGGACCGCGACGTCGCCGGTCTGCACGTCCTCGCCGGTGCGGCGGACGAACGCGGCTGACGGGACCGGCTGCTGCACGGTGATCTTGGCCGGGTGCTCGTCGGTGTAGCCCAGCGGCACGACGGCGTCGGCCAGGGTCGGCAGCGGAGCGCCCGTGGCGACGCGCACCGCTTGTCCGGGTTGCAGCCTGCGCGGCTGCCGCGAACCGGCCGGGATCTCGCCGACCACCGGCAGCACGATGGACTCCTCGGCTGCCGACTGCACGTCGACGCTGCGCACCGCGTAGCCGTCGACCGCGGCCTGGTCGAATCCGGGCAGCGCCCGTTCGGCCACGACCTCCTCGGCGCACAGCAGTCCCTGCGCCTCGGAGATCGCCACCCGAACAGGGGCGGGCCGGACGGCGGCCGTGAGCACGCGCGCCAGCTGCTCGTCCACTGACCTCATGGCTGTCGCCTCTTCCCCGCTCCTCACCGGCGCCGGGGTGGGCCTACCCGGCGTTCGGCATCAGCTTCTGTCGATCCGCTCGGCGAGCCAGTCCCGCAGGTCCGGCCCGTACTCGGGATCCGCTAGCGCGAAGTCCACCGCAGCTTTCAGGAAACCGCCAGGATTTCCC
The DNA here is from genome assembly GCF_035320975.1 of Saccharopolyspora mangrovi. Lineage (NCBI taxonomy): Bacteria > Bacillati > Actinomycetota > Actinomycetes > Pseudonocardiales > Pseudonocardiaceae > Saccharopolyspora > Saccharopolyspora mangrovi. The sequence continues at coordinate 405,823 of NZ_JAWLNX010000001.1, forward strand.
AAGTCGTGTCGCCCACCGTGGTGGACCACGACGTGAACCGGGTGTCCCTCGGAGATCAGCAACGCTACGGCATCGGTCAGCTGAAGTTCGCCACCGGCGCCGGGCTCGATGCGGCGCAGCGCGTCGAAGATGACCCGGTCCAGCAGGTATCGGCCTGCGGCGGCCAGGGTCGACGGCGCGTCGGCCGGAGCGGGCTTTTCGACCATGCCCTTGACGATCTTGACGTCGTCGGCGTCGGTGTCGGCGACGTCGAAGACGCCGTAGGAGGAGATGTGCTCGCGGGAGACGTCGAAGGCGCACAGCACGCTGCCGCCGTAGCGGGCGCGGACCTCGGCCATCCGCTTCAGCACGCCGGTCGGCAGCACCAGGTCGTCGGGGAGCAGGACGGCGACGGCCTCATCGTCGTCGCGGAGGCTGCCTTCGGCGCAGCCCACCGCGTGCCCGAGGCCGAGGGCCTTCTCCTGCAGCGCGGTCTCGGCCTCGATCAGCTCGGGCGCCCGGTGCACCTTGGCCAGCAGGTCGTCCTTGCCGCGGGCCTTGAGGGTTTGCTCCAGCTCCGGGCTCGGCTGGAAGTAGTCGGCGACCGCGCCCTTGTCCGGCGAGGTGACGATGATCAGGCGCTGCGCTCCGGCCTCGGCCGCCTCGGCCGCCACCAGCTCGATCCCGGGGGTGTCCACGACCGGGAGCAACTCCTTGGGCACCGCTTTCGTGGTGGGCAGGAACCTGGTTCCCAGTCCTGCTGCCGGCACGATGGCGGTCCGGAACGCGGTCGGCGTGCTCGTCGGGCTGCTCATGACGCCGCAGCTTATCGGTCAAACCTACAGTGAACCCGTGAGCTCACTGGATGAATTCTGTACGTCGAAAGCGGAGTGGCGGAGCCGACTGCTGCGCCAGCGCGACGAGCTGGACGAACCGACCCGCCAGGCCGACGACCAGGCACTTCTGTCGAGCCTGCTGGGCTGGTTGGCGCAGCGGCAGCTGAGCGTGGTGGCGGCTTACGTGCCGGTCGGCCCGGAGCCGGGCGCCGATCTCCCCTCGGTGCTGCGGGAGGCGGGCCTGCGCGTGCTGCTGCCGATCGTCGCGGGGAAGCGCCCGCTCGAGTGGGCCGAGTACACCGGCCCGGACTCGCTGGAACCGGCGACGTTCGGCTTGCTGGAGCCCTCGGGCGAGCGGCTGGGCGCGGAGGCGATCGGCCGAGCGGACGTGATCTTGGTCCCGGCGCTGGGCATCGATCACCAGGGCGTCCGGTTGGGGCGCGGTGCCGGGCACTACGACCGGTCGCTGCCGTTGCGGGACCCGGCCGCGGAGCTGCTGGGCATCGTGCGCGATGGCGAGTTCGTCGCATCGCTGCCCGGCGAGGACCACGACGTGCGGATGACCAGCGTGATCACGCCCGCGCGCGGGGTCGTGCGGCTGCCGGTGTGACGTAGAGCCGTTTGCACTGGACACTCGTCATCTAGCATTATCGGGTTAGCACTCCCGTAGTTTGAGTGCCAAGCCCAGATTTCGGAGGTTCGCGGCCGTGCCCACATATCAGTACGCCTGCACCGAATGTGACCATCGATTCGAGCAGGTGCAGTCGTTCAGCGAGGACTCCCTCACCGAGTGCCCGCAGTGCAACGGCCGACTCCGCAAGCTGTTCAACGCCGTCGGCATCGTGTTCAAGGGCAGCGGCTTCTACCGGACCGACAACCGGGCCTCCTCCTCGTCGAGCACGACCGGTTCGTCGTCGAGCTCCTCCTCGGACTCGGGTTCGTCGTCGAGTTCGGCCGCGACGAGCTCGTCCTCGTCGAGCTCGTCCTCGGGTTCGTCGTCGAGCAGCACCACCGCCGCGGCCTCCTGATCCAGCACTTCCAGCCGCCGGCCACCCGAAGGTGGTCGGCGGCTTCGTCGCGCGCCCGAGAAGTCCGGACTTCCGTCGACGTTGCGTGATCGACAAGGGCGCGGACTAATCCGGCAGGATGATCGACGTTGTCCACAACCACCGAATTCATCCACAGATCACCGCTCTCCCCTTTCCCGGCCTCCGGCGCGTCCCTAACTTCGGACTCGTCCGAACGCCGAACGCACGAGGGGGCGCCATGCCCGCGAACTCCGGGCTCGATCCCACACCGCTCGACCGGCTACGCGCACTGCTGCCAAGCAGGTCAGGCGCGCTCTGGCTGCGCCGCCTGGCGGCCGCACTTCTCCTGCTGCTGGCCCTCGCGCTCGCCATCTCGGCGCACCACTCCCCTGTGGACATCGCCACAGGGATCACCCGAACGGGTGACTAATGAGCATCGGCAATGACTTTCCCGGAATGACCACCCGCTACGCTGCCCCCCGTGCCTGAACCCGCGCCGATTCGCGGCGAAACACGGCGCGATCACCGATCCGGGAGATTCCGGAGTCACATAGCCTTCGAGAGGAGTTCCAGCGTGCTCAAGGGATTCAAGGACTTCCTGATGCGCGGCAACATCATCGACCTCGCGGTCGCGGTTGTCGTCGGTAGCGCCTTCACCGCCCTGGTCACGGCGTTCACCACCAACATCATCAAGCCGCTGATCGCCGCCACCGGCGGCGGCAACGTCTCCGGCCTGAGCATTCAGGTCGTGCCCGGCAACGTGGCTTCGACCATCGATTTCGCCGCGGTGATCAATGCCGTCATCACATTCTTGATCACGGCCGCTGTCGTTTACTTCCTGTTCGTCGTCCCGATGAAGAAGATTTCCGAGCGCCGCAAGAAGGGCAAGGAAGAGGGCCAGTCGGAGCCCACGGACGTGGAGCTGCTGGTGGAGATCCGCGACCTGCTGCGCGCCGAGCAGGGCCTGCCGCACATCGACGGGCTTGCCACCGCCGACGAGAAGAAGGCCACCGCGGGCAACGGCAACGGGTCGGCCTCGCGGAACTGACGCTAGCGGGCGTCGTGGTGCGGTGGGCGGTTCTCGCGGTACCAGCTCTCGCGCGTGCTGACCGTTGACCGCTCGGGGCGGTCGTCGGAGGTCGTCTCCGGCAGCACGTCACCGAAGATCTCGGCGAGCCTGCGGCGCTTGTCGCGCTCGGCCTTCTTCTCAGGGGATTCGCTGGTCACCTGTCCATCCTGCCTCGATCGCAGCGGTTCTCGCACCGACCGGCCTCACCGAGTGTGAAATCAGTTACAGTGAGTGCGTATCTCGCCGTCGCGGGAGGAAGCGAGGCAGGGAGGCTGCGATGAGTTTCCTGGACAAGGCCAAAGAACTGGCCGGCCAGGCCAAGGGCAAGGCCGAGGAGCTGGCCGAGAAGGCGGGCCCGAGCGCGGCCAAAGGACTCGACGCCGCCAAGTCGAGCTTGGACAAGGCCACCGGCGGCAAGTACCACGACAAGATCGAGTCGGTGAGCGGCAAGGTCGAGGGCGTGCTCAAGCGGGACTCCGGGGACGGGGGCCCCGCCAAGGACGACCCCGGCACCGGAGGTTCGCCGGACAAGGGACCGGACGACACCACGGGCGGTTCGAAGCCCAGCTGATCAGCGAAAACGAGCGGTGGCGGCTCCAACTCGGGGCCGCCACCGCTCTTCTCGTCTCCGGCTCAGGGCGTCTCGAGTCCCGAGAGCTGCTCGATCACGTGGGCCACGAGCGGCGTCAGGGTCGCCATGCCGTCGCGGACCGAAGCCCGCGAACCGGACAGGTTCACCACCAGCGTGCTGCCGGAGACCCCGACGAGACCGCGCGAGACCCCGGCGTCGACCGCGCCCGCGGCCAGCCCGGAGGCCCGGAGCGCCTCCGCGATGCCCGGGATCGGCCGATCCAGGACGCCTGCGGTGGCGTCCGGGGTGACGTCCCTCGGCGACACGCCGGTGCCGCCGACCGTGATCACCACGTCGACGCCGCCGATCACCGCGGTGTTCAGCGCGTTGCGGATGTCCACCGTTTCACCGGCCACCGCGACGGTTCCGTCGACGATGAATCCGGCCTCTTCCAGCAACTCGGTCACCAGCGGACCGATGTTGTCTTCCTGCTCGCCCTGAGCGACCCGGTCGTCCACCACGACAACCAGAGCCCGCCCCAACCGCTGCGCGCTGCGTTCCATGCCGGTAACCGTAGTGCCAAGGCCGGGTTCGGTCAGTTCATACGAGTCGGTGAGCTCCACCAAATTCGGCGTGATGCCGGTCAAGGTGCGCGTCTTGTCGGACATGGTCCTCCCCAGCTTTCGAATGAGCCCGACTTGGGAGTGGACACGTCGGCCGGGTTCCCGCGACGCAGGAAGGGGGCATGGCCGCGGGAACTCCCGGCCGACGCGATCAGAGGGGTCAGCCCTTCTGGCCGGTGAGCGTCACGTCGACCGTGCGCTCGCCGCCGGGGCCACCGATGGTGATCTTGACCCGATCACCGGGGTTGTGCGAGCGAACCGCCGCGACCAGGGCGTCCGGGTCGAGGATGGCCCGGTCGTCCATCTTGGTGATCACATCGCCGGGCTTGAGCCCGCCCTGCTGGGCCGGACCGTTCGGCGTGACCTCGCGGACCATCGCGCCGGGCTGACCGGCGTTGGTGATCATCACGCCGAGCGTGGTCTGGGTGGCCGAGCCGGATTCCTTGAGCTCGGTGGCGATGCGGCGGGCCTGGTCGATCGGGATCGCGAAGCCCAGCCCGACCGAACCGGCCTGCTCCTGACCGGAGCCGGGGCTGTAGATCGCGGAGTTGATGCCGACCACACGGCCGTCCATGTCCACCAGCGGTCCACCGGAGTTGCCGGGGTTGATCGCGGCGTCGGTCTGCAGCGCGTTGAGCACGGTGTCCTGGCTGCCCGACTCGCCGCCGGCGCGCACCGGGCGGTCCTTGGCGCTGACGATTCCGCTGGTCACCGTGCCCGACAGGCCGAAGGGCGAGCCGATGGCCACGACCTGGGAGCCAACGGCCAGGTCGTCGCTGCGACCGAGCTCGGCCGGGGTCAGGCCGGTGATGTCGGCCTTGACCACCGCGAGGTCGGACTTGGGATCGGTGCCCACCACGCGCAGCGGCGCGGTGCGGTTGTCGTGGAACAGCGCGGTCAGCCGCCCGGCCTGGCCGCCCTCGGCGACGTGGTTGTTGGTGAGGATCAGGCCGTCGCTGCTGAGCACGATGCCCGAACCCTCGCCGGATCCCTGCGCGCTGGCGATCTGGATCTGCACGACGCTCGGCAGGACCTTCTGCGCGACCTGCTGGACGGAGCCCTGCGGGGCGGTGCTGGCGCTGCGGGCGGGCTTGGACTCGTCGAGCGCGCTGACGCCGGAGCTGCTGTCACCGCCGAGCTGGTACCCGACGAAACCGCCGACACCGCCTCCGACCAGGCCACACACCAGCGCGAGCACGGCCACACCGGTGGCCAGGCCACGGCCGGTCTTCTTCTGCTGCGGCGCCTGGCCCGAGGGGTACCCGGCCCAGGGCTGCTGCGCGAACTGCTGGGTCTGCTGCGGCTGCTGGTACATCCCGTACGGCTGCTGCGCGTACGCGCCCTGCGCACCGGGATCGGTCGGCTGGGTGGGCTGGCTGGACGGACCGGGCTGGGCGCTCGGCTGCTGGGACGGCACCCCGGATTGAGGGGTGTCGCCCGCACCGAGGCCTTCTCCGCTCGGCTTCGGCTCTTCCGGGGTGTGTTCGGTCATGGCTCCCACTGTGCTCCGGGCGTCTGAGAAGTGCCTGAGATCTGACTGTGGGCACGCATGATAAGTCCCAAGATCGTTCCCACCCACCCCGACCAATCCGGCAAAAGCCCTGGACGCGACTCCCTGGCACGGCTTTGGCGACGGGCAGTTTCGACCAGCACCGCCCCTCGCCGCCGCTCCCGGCAGCGGGAGTCCCGTCAGCGCAGCTTGGCCGCGATCTGCTCCGGGGTGGCGTCGTTGATCCAGACCGCCATGCCGGACTCCGAACCCGCCAGGTACTTGAGCTTGTCCGCGCTGCGCAGCACCGAGAACAGCTCCAGGTGCAGCCAGGACAGGTCGCGCCCGGAGTTGACCGGCGCCTGGTGCCACGCGGCGATGTAGGGCAGCGGCTTGCCGTAGAGGCGGTCGAGGCGACCGAGCACGTCCAGGTAGGTCGTCGCGAAGTCGTCCCGCTCGGCGTCGGTGAGCGCGGCGATGTCGGGAACCTGGCGGTGCGGCACGATCTGGACCTCGACGGGCCAGCGCGCGGCGGCGGGCACGAACGCGGTCCAGTGCTCGGAGTCGACCAGCACCCGCTCACCGCTGACGCGCTCGGCGGCCAGCACGTCGCCCATGACGTGCGTGCCGTGCTCGGCGCGGTACTGCTCGGCGACGCGCAGCATGGTCGCGGTCTTGGGCGTGACGAACGGGTAGCCGTAGATCTGCCCGTGCGGGTGGTGCAGCGTCACCCCGATCTCCTCGCCCCGGTTCTCGAAGCAGAAGACCTGCTCGACACCGGGGGTTTCGCTCAGGGCGGCGGTGCGGTCGGCCCAGACGTCGACGACGCCGCGAACCCGCTTCGCGCTCAGCGACCCGAAGGAGGAGTTGTGGTCGGAGGTGAAGCAGACGACCTCGCACCGGCCCTGCGCGGGAGCGGCGGGCACCATCGGCATACCATCCACAGTGGACGCCTCGCCCGGAATGCCTTGCGCGAAGGACGGGAACTGGTTCTCGAAGACGACGATGTCGTAATCGGCTTCGGGGATCTCGCTGGGACGGCCGGGCGAGCTGGGGCACAGCGGGCACATCTCGGCCGGCGGCTTGTAGGTGCGGGACTGCCGGTGCGCGGCGATGGCCACCCACTCACCGGTCAGCGGATCACGCCGCATCTCCGACGCCGGGGCCTGGGGCGGCAGCTCGCGGGTGTCCTCCGCGGTGCGCTCCTGGCCCGGTTCGTCATCGAAGTAGATGATCTCCCGGCCATCGGCCAGGCGGCGCGCGGTGCGCTTCACTCTTCCTCCTCCGTTGGCTGCTGATCGGCCAGCAGCAGCTCGACGTGCTCGCCCAGCAGCTCGCGCGCGTCCGGCGGCAGCCCCTGGTCGCTGATCAGCAGGTCGACCTCGTCGAAGTCGACGATCGTGGAGATCCCGACGGTCGACCACTTGGAGCTGTCCGCGACCACCACCAACCGGCCCGCGGCTTCGGCGAAGGCCCGGTTGGTCTCGCTCTCGTTGAGGTTCGGCGTGGTGAAGCCGGCGCGCGGAGCCATCCCGTGCACGCCGAGGAACACCAGGTCCAGGTGCAGCGAGCGCAACGACTGCACGGCGACGGGCCCGACGAGCGCGTCGGACGGGGTGCGCACGCCGCCGGTGAGCACCACGGTCCGGTCGACGCGGCCGCGCTGCTGCAGGGCGTCGGCGACGCGGACCGAGTTGGTGACGATGGTCAGGTCCGGGATCTCGTCGAGCTGGCGCGCGAGCGTCCAGGTCGTGGTTCCGGCGGACAGGCCGATCGCGCTGCCGGGCTGGATCTCGTCGGCGGCGAGCTTCGCGATGGCTTCCTTCTCGGTGAGCTGCCGGACGGACTTGGCCTCGAAACCGGGTTCGTCGGTGCTGGCGCCGATCGTGGAGGTCGCGCCGCCGTAGACCTTCTCGACGAGCCCGCGGCGGGCCAGCGCGTCGAGGTCGCGGCGGATCGTCATGTCCGACACGCCGAGCCGTTGGACCAGGTCGCCGACCTGCACGGCACCGGTGCGCCGCACCTCGTCGAGGATCACTTCCTGGCGTTGTCGTGCGAGCACGTCCACCCCCTGGCCGGGCGCCAGCTTTCGTTCGTCAAGTCAACAAAAACCAACAATACCTGACGGGATACCGGGCCGACAGCCGGGGACTTGGCTACCTGGATTGCAATTGGGTGTTCATTGCTGTTCGTTTTGCTGAGAGTTGCCCGGCAGCGTCATGCGCAGCAGCGCGCCGCCCTCCGGAGCCTGCGCGGCCAGCACCGACCCGCCGTGGCGCTCGGCGACCTGCTTGACGATCGACAACCCGAGCCCGGAGCCCGGCAGCGTGCGCGCGACCGAGGAGCGGTAGAAGCGCTCGAAGACGAAGGGCCGGTCGGCCTCGGCGATGCCCGGGCCGCTGTCGGCGACCTCCAGCACCGACGTGCCGGTGCCCTCCTCCGGGTGCAGCTCGACCCGCACGCGGCCGCCCTCCGGACTCCACTTCGCGGCGTTGTCCAGCAGGTTCAGCACCGCCCGCTCCAGCGCGGTCGCATCGCCCATCATCACCCACGGGCTCAGCCGCACGTCGAACTCGGTGCGCGGCGCGCGCCGCTGGGCCCGGCCCAGCGCCCGCTCGACGACCTCGACCAGGTCGACCGACTCGTGCACGGCCTGCGGGGTGTCCTCGCGGGCGAGCTCGACGAGGTCGCCGACCAGCGCGGACAGCTCCTCCACCTGGGCCTGGACGTCGGAGAACATCTCCTGGCGGTCCTGCTCGGACAGCGTCGGCGCGTCCGGCCGGGCCGCCGCGAGCAGCAGCTCCAGGTTGGTGCGCAGCGACGTCAGCGGGGTGCGCAGCTCGTGGCCGGCGTCGGCGACCAGGCGCCGCTGGCGCTCCTGCGACTCGGCCAGCGCGGTGAGCATACCGTTGAAGCTCGCGGTCAGCCGCGCCAGCTCGTCGTCGCCGCTCACCGGGATCGGCCGCAGGTCACCGGTCAGCGCGACGCGTTCGGCGGCGGCGGTCAGCCGCTGCACCGGCCGCAGACCGGCCCGCGCCACCGCGGTTCCGGCGGCCGCGGCGAGCAGGATGCCGGCCCCGCCCATCACCACCAGGACCACGCTGAGCTGCGCCAACGTCTGCTGGGTGGGTTGCAGCGAGGTCGACATGACCAGCGCCGCGTTGCGCCCGGTGGGCACGGCGACGACGCGGCTGTTGCTCGGCTTGTCGGTGCGCAGCGAGCGCTGCGCCTGCCCCTTGGCCACCGACAGCTCCAGCACGCTCATCGGCGGGCGCTGCTCGGGGCCGAACACGGTGCCGTCGGCGGAGAGCACGTTGATCTTGAAGTTGGTGGCGACGAAGAACGCCACCGGCACCTGCTGCAGGTCGGAGGTGCGCACCAGCGGGCCCTCGGCGGCCTCCACCGCGCGCTCGGTGAGGTTGTCGTCGAGCTGCTGGTAGAGGCTGTCGCGCACGGTCACGAACGCCCCGACCGACACCAGCGCCACCGCCCCGGCCACGCACATCGCGGCCAGCCAGGTGACGCGGTTGCGCAGCGAGACCCGCTGCAGCCTGCTGGGCGGCGGCGGGTTGTCGACGTCGGGTGGCGGCGGTGCGGGAACGGTCATCGGATTGCCCATCATGGCGGCGTCTCGCGGAGCACGTAGCCGACACCGCGCACGGTGTGGATCAGGCGTGGTTCGCCCTCGGCCTCGGTCTTGCGGCGCAGGTAGCCGATGTAGACCTCCAGGGCGTTGCCCGAGGTCGGGAAGTCGTAGCCCCACACGTCCTCGAGCAGCCTGCTGCGGGTCAGCACCTGCTTGGGGTGCGCAATCAGCAGTTCGAGCAGCGCGAACTCGGTGCGGGTGAGGCTGATCGAGCGCTCGCCCCGGCGGACCTCGCGGGTCCCGGGGTCCAGCTCCAGATCGGCGAAGCGCAGCGCGGCCGGGTGCTCGTCCGGGCCGCCCTCGGGCGGGGTGGCGCGGCGCAGCAGGGCGCGCAGCCGGGCGAGGAGCTCCTCCAGCGCGAAGGGCTTGGGCAGGTAGTCGTCGGCGCCGGCGTCGAGCCCGGCGACCCGGTCGGACACGGCGTCGCGGGCGGTGAGCACCAGGATCGGCAGGTCGTCGCCAGTGCTGCGCAGCCGCCGCGCCACCTCGAGCCCGTCGAGGCGGGGCATCATCACGTCGAGGACCATCGCGTCCGGGCGGTTGTCGGCCAGGTGGTCCAGTGCTTGTTGACCGTCCGCGGCGAGCTCCACCTGGTACCCGTTGAACTGCAGGGACCTTCGCAGCGACTCCCGCACGGCACGATCGTCGTCGACGACGAGGATGCGCATGCGGACAGTGTTACCGGTTGCCCTGAGAACGAGCTGAGAACCCCGCCGACCTCGCGCGTCGCGGTGACGGTCGTCTCGACCGCGGCGCGCGCCGGTCACCGTTGGTGACGACGCGCGCCGGGCGCGTTCACCTCTCCTGGAAGTGCCGGATCAGCGCGCGCGGCACCAGCTTCCGCTCGCCGTCCACCACGATCGGCACCAGCTCCGGCGCCTTCGCCTTCCACTGCGAGCGGCGGTGCCGGGTGTTGGCCCGCGAGGTCTTGCGCTTGGGAACAGCCATGTCGTCGTCCTTCCTTCGATCAGCGCTTCCGGTCGCCGTAGCGGCGGCGGAACTTCTCGACGCGGCCCTGGGTGTCCATGACCCGCTGGTTACCGGTCCAGAACGGGTGCGAGTAGGCGGTCACGTCGATGGTGATCAGCGGGTAGGTGTTGCCGTCCTCCCACTCGATGCGCGCCTCCGACGTCGCGGTGGAGCGGGTGAGGAAGCTCTTGCCGGTGGTGCGGTCCTGGAAGACCACCGGCTCGTAGCTGGGGTGGATGTCGGGTTTCACTGGTTTCCCTTCAACTCGGATTCGGCGGGTTCGGCGCAGTGGTCCTCGCGCCAGTCGGCGAAGGGGTCCGGGTACTGCGCCCAGGCCTGCTCGCCCGCGGCGAGTTCGTCGTCGGTGAGCACGGCGTCGCGCAGGGCGCGGACGATCTCGTGCGGGTCGGCGTCGCAGGAGATGACGACGAGCTCGTTCATCCGGTCGCCGTAGTAGTCGTCCCAGGTCAGCGCGGCTCGCAGCCGCCGGTCGTCGGGCAGGCCGCCCCAGTCGTCGACGGTCGCCAGCCACGGTCCGGCGTGGGCGATGGCGAGTCCGCCACCCGCCGATTCCAGCCACAGCGCGTCGTCGGGCTGGCTGGCCACCCAGAACCTGCCTCGGGTGCGCACGACGCCGTCGAGCAGCAGGTCGATGGCCTCGTGCAGCCGCTTCGGGTGGAACGGGCGGCGTTCCTCGAACAGGACCGTGGCCACCCCGGCGTCGGTGTCCAGCGAGGGCTGACCGCGCAGCAGCCGGCCGTGCGGGCCGTCGACCTCGCCGCGCCGGGAATCGGCCGGGACCCGTTCCAGCAGCGCCGAGACGTCCAGGTCGTCGAGGTGGGCCAGCGGCGCCGAGGGGGTGAGCCGGGCGAGCACGGCCTCGGTGCGGACGCGCTGCCAGCGGTCTTCGGCGGCTCCGGCGAGCACGATCGCGTCGGCGAACTCGGCCTGGCCGACGGCGACCTGCGCCACGGTGCGCTCGTCGTCGGCGCTGCCGCCGAGCTCGCGCTCGGCCAGCGCCTCCTCGCCGGTGCTGTCGGGCAGCCAGGACTCCAGGTCGACGGTGGTCAGCACGGCCTCGATGGCCACGTCGGCGAGCAGCGCGCGGCCGTCGACCTCGACGTGGCGCAGCGCCCAGCAGATCGCCTCAGGCTCCAGCGCCGGGTCGAGCTGGACGACGATGCGGTTGATGTCGGGCGCTGCGGCGAGCCTGCGCAGCAGCGGCAGGAGGTCCTCGCGCAGCGTGCAGGACACGCAGCCGTGCGCGAGTTCGAGGACGTGGCTGTCGACGTGGTCGCCGTGCCTGACCTGCCGGCGCACCACGCCTTCGGCGACCGAGCGCAAGTCGGCGTGCACCAGCGCGGTGCCGGTCGGGTCGCGCCGGCGCGCGGCCTCGGCCGCCTCGGCGACCTGGGGTTCGCGGAGGCCGGCCACCAGCAGCAGCGGCGTCCGCGCGGACGGATCGGTGAACATCCCCACCTCAATCGACAACGGTTTTCATCTTCGCTGCCGACACGCTACCCTGGCGGCAAGCCATATGAAAATGGATGTCGTTATCGAGAGGTAGGTCATGTCCGTCCGCTGCCAGGTGACCGGCAAGAAGCCCGGCTACGGCAACCAGGTCTCGCACTCCCACCACAAGACGCGCCGCCGCTGGCTGCCCAACGTGCAGAACAAGCGCTACTGGCTGCCCGCCGAGAACCGGTGGATCCGGCTGCGGGTGTCGACTAAGGGGATGAAGACGATCGAGAAGCGCGGCATCGACGCGGTGGTCGCCGACATGCGCGCCCGAGGGGAACGAATCTGATGGCCAAGAACACCGACACCCGCCCGGTGATCAAGCTGCGCTCCACCGCGGGCACCGGCTTCACCTACGTCACCACCAAGAACCGCCGCAACAACCCCGACCGCATGCGCCTGCGCAAGTACGACCCGGTCGCCCGCAAGCACGTCGAATTCCGCGAAGAGCGCTGACCCGACCCCACCCCGTCAGGGCACCCGAATGATCACCCCACCCAGGAGGTGACGCGATTTCAATGGAAATCAACTTCCCGATTTCCATTGAAATCCGGACCCCCGACTTCCATTGAGATCGTGAAGACCCCGTCGACGACGGGAGACCTGAGAGGACATCGTGGCCAAGAAGTCGAAGATCGCTCGGAACGAGCAGCGGAAGGAGGTCGTCGCCCGGTACGCGGAGCGCAGGTCGGAGCTGAAGCGGATCATCGCCTCGCCCGAGACCGAGCCGGAGGCTCGCGTCGAGGCGCAGCGCGAGCTGCAGCGCCAGCCCCGGGACGCCAGCCGGGTGCGGCTGCGCAACCGGGACGCCGTCGACGGGCGCCCGCGCGGCTACTTCCGCAAGTTCGGCCTCTCCCGGGTGCGCTTGCGGGAGATGGCCCACAACGGCGAACTGCCCGGCGTGACGAAGTCGAGCTGGTGATCGCATGCGCCGACCCGTCGAACGCCGCAAGAAGCCGAACCTCCTGCAGCGCGAGGGCGTCGTCCACGTCGACTGGAAGGACGTGACCCTGCTGCGCAAGTTCATCTCCGACCGGGGCAAGATCCGCTCCCGCCGGGTCACCGGGCTAACCGCGCAGGAGCAGCGCGAGGTCGCCAAGGCGATCAAGAACGCCCGCGAGATGGCGCTGCTGCCGTACCACCACAAATAGGGCGATCCGCTCGAACACCGTGCGATACCGGTCACCCTGAGCCCGGGTGACCGGTATCCCGGTGCAGCATTGATCGCGATGAAGACCCCTGGACACAACCCCAGCCTGACCGATTCCACCCCCGCCGCCGAGCTCTACGACGTGATCAACCGCAGGCGCGACGTCCGCCGCGAGTTCTCCGGCGCCGAACTGCCCGAGCCGGTGCTGCGCCGCGTCCTCTCGGCCGCGCACACCGCGCCCAGCGTGGGGCTCTCCCAGCCGTGGGACTTCATCCTGGTCCGCGACGCGAACACCCGCCGCGCCTTCCGCGAGCACGTCCTCGCCGAGCGCAGCGTGTTCGCCAGCCAGCTCGACGGCGAGCGGGCCGACACCTTCAGCAAGATCAAGGTCGAGGGCATCGTGGAGTCCTCGCTGGGCATCGCCGTCACCTACGACCCGCGCCGGGGCGCGCCGCAGGTGCTGGGCAGGCACGCCATCGCCGACGCCGGGCTGTACTCGGTGTGCCTGGCGATCCAGAACCTGTGGTTGGCCGCGACCGCCGAAGGCCTCGGCGTCGGATGGGTCAGCTTCTACCGCGAGGAATTCCTGCGCAGGCTGCTGGGAGTTCCCAGCGAGGTCAGGCCGGTGGCATGGTTGTGCGTGGGGCCGGTTCGCGAGCTCGCCGACACGCCTGACCTGGAGCGGCACGGCTGGAGGCAGCGGATGCCCCTGGACGAGGTCCTGCACTACGAAGCGTACGGACGCGGCCGCAACCGGTAGCCTCGAAAAGGCCGCGCGGCCGAGCGGCCACGACGATGCGCTCACGACGAGGTCGCGGTGCAGCTGGAGGATCAACCGCTGGCCGGACACATCCCGGCCCAGGACCGGCTGGTGAGGCAACTGCTCGACGCAGGCCGCTTCACCAGGGCCGACGCTGCCTTCGACGAGCTGCTGGCCGGCGGTGCGAACTTCGTCGACGCCCGCTGGGTCCGCTCCACCGTGCTGGTGCAGCGCGCGCTGGTGGCCTGGCGGCTGGGTCGCATCCCCCTCGCGCTGGAGCTGATCACCGAGGGGTGGACCGAGCTCGACACCCAGCCGCCGAGCGGCGGATCCGCCGCGCACACCGTCAGCATGCTGGGCTTCCTGCTGGAGGGCATCGGGCGCCGCGGCCCGGCGATGGACCTGATGGCGCTGGCGGTGCAGATCGCCCGGGACTCCGGTGACCAGCCCGCGCTGGCGCACTGCCTGCTCCGCGAAGGCCTGTCCCGGGTGTTCCGGGCCGCGAGCCAGCCGGACCAGGCCGCCCACCAGTTCGCCGCCGCCTGCGAGCTCTGCGAGGAAGCGCAGTCGCTGGCCAAGCCGGGCCCGGTCAAGCGCGCAGCCCTGGCCGTCATGGCCCGAGCGCTGTCGGGCACGGACGAGCTGGAAACGGCCGAGCGCATCGCGCAGGAAACGCTCACCCTCGGCCGCGACGCCGCCGACAACTACGCGATGGCGATCGCGAACTGGGCGCTCGCCGACATCAGGCGCACCCAGGGAGTGATGACCGAGGCCCGCACTTTCGCCAGCCGCGCGCTGGAGGGCGCCGAAACGATCCACGAGTCGATCCTGATGATGCGGTTCTCCCGCGAACTCGCCGAGATCTGCAGGAACCTCGGTGATTCCGTCGGCGAGGCCGCAGCCCTGCGCCGCGCGGTCACCGCAGCCGTGTCCGCAGTGGACATCCTCAAGGAAGGCCTCGGCCAGGCCCTGGAGCAGCGCAGGGTCGCTACCCAGGCGCAGCGGATGGCGATGGCCGCCCGCGAAGCCGCGCTGCGCGATCCGCTGACCGGCCTGGCCAACCGGCTCGGCCTGGAACGCATGGCCCCCGTCCTGCTCGAACGCACCGACGCGGCCGGCCGGATCCCGTGGCTGGTGCTGCTCGACGTCGACTGGTTCAAGGAGGTCAACGACTTCGCCGGGCACACCGCGGGCGACGTCGTCCTGCAGGAGGTCGCCAACCTGCTGCGCCGCGAATGCCGCGCCGGTGACCTGCTGTGCCGGTGGGCGGGAGACGAGTTCGTGGTGCTGCTGGTCGACGCCGCCGAGTACTCCCGCGAGGCCGGCCCGATCGTCGCCGAACGCATCCGCTCCGCCGTCAACACCCACGACTGGCGCCTCGTGCTGGGACGCCTGGAGAAGAAACCCACGGTCAGCATCGGTGTGGCCGCCGGACCCAACGACCTGGACCAGCTGTTCGCCGCCGCCGACATCGCCCTCTACAAGGCCAAACGCGCAGGCCGCAACCGCGTGGAGACCGACGGCGAGCAGACCGGCTCCGGCTGACCCCGAAACCACCTGGCGCCCAGGAGTTTTCCCCACGACCAGACGACGGAAGACGCGCAACGAGCGGAGGCGACAACCACACCCCACGTCCACCCACGACCACATGCCAACCCGCGAACACCACCCGGGTACCCTCCGATCAGGCCCCCGTAGCTCAGGGGATAGAGCACGGCTCTCCTAAAGCCGGTGTCGCAGGTTCGAATCCTGCCGGGGGCGCTTCTTGTGGTCATGGAAAACGGCCCCTGACCAGGCGCGAAGCAGCTAGACGTCGTTCGCTCGGTCCGCCACTGTCTGCCAGTTTCGGTGGTCAGTAGTTGGCAGTTACGGGCGATTCACGGGCACTCAAGCGCCGCCCTTCCATCACCTGTTCAGCCATTGGCTGCTTCTAAGCGGCCAGCGCCGCGCACCGCCGCCCGTCCTGCTGCCTCGGTGATCGAAGCAGCAGGACAGGCTACGTCCCGCTGCGTACTCATCTCCACGCTCCACGTACGGGACCGCGCCACAGCGGGGCAGCGCCTTCACCTGCACATAGAGGATCAGCGCTTAACGCGATTCCGAACCGCCAACACCGCCAGGCCGAGAAAAAGCGGACCAACCAGCCGCATAATCACTCGGATCACTTCGCCCTGCCAGGTAAGACTGGGCAGCCCAGCGAGTCTCGACTGCAACGACACAGCGCTCTCCGTGGCGAACAGAAGGCAAAACAGATCTTACTTGAGGCTCGAGAGTCAACATCCGTTGAGGCAATGCCGGACGGGGGCATCGAACGCCTCGATAGCCGGGGTGGGACAGCAGGCACCTCAGGACAAAAACAGGTTCCGGAAGGTTCGGCTCCAATCCAGGACCTCGCTCGCTACGGCGACATCTCGTGGTGGGACGACCGTCTCGACCTGGATCGAGCGAAGTACAAGCACAAGCCCCGTTCGAGCGCTGACAACCGACGCATGCTGCTGGTCGCCGCAATATTTGGCGTCGTGGCTGCGCTCGGTTTTGTCGTCAATCTCCTCATCGGCGTCTTCCTGTAAGCCCGTTACTGCCACTGCGCTCACCTGCGCAAATGCCCGCATAGCACACGGTTCCCCTAGAGCCCACGTCCGATGTTGGCGCCCAAGGAACAATCAAACTGGCGATCTTTCGAACTCACGTTCTAGGATACTTGCAAGTCGAGTCGGGACGATGGGGAAGATCTCCCGGCTCGATGCGGGCCGGTCGACCTGCACTCCATTTCGACCGGCCCGCCCTACGGGCACTCAGAGCGGGCACACATGACACAAGGACGGGGACTGGCAGGGCACGCGGCGACGACCAGACGCCCCGGTCCCCATCTGGATCAAGCTCGCCTACGTGCTGCCACCCAGCCCACGTCCCCGCGGTCTAGACGGCGTACCGCTCCGAGTCCGCGCCGCAGGCATCGACATCGCCAAGACCGTCCCCGGCGTCCTGCTGGCCTGGCACCAAACCATCACCGGTGACTGGTGGGCACTCGCGACGTTCGAGCTCACAAACCGCTCAAGAAAACCGGGCCTTGTGGTGACTCAGCTCGTCCCGGCCGCCGCCGTCAAGCCTCGCTGACCAGCAGCGCCCCCTGCCCAGTTCGGACAGGGGGCGCCCTTTCAGAGCATCACCGTCACATCGATCGCCAGTGACGGATCGTGCAGCACTACCAGCAACTGAACAAGTGCCAGTGCGAGTTTCACGACACTTGCCCACACCGAACCAGACGGCGGCTGGCTAGGGTGACGCTCCATATTACTGCTGGTCATGGCTAGTTTTAACCTGTGCCGTTGATGCACAAAAGGGCACGTGCCGAGCTAGAACCGCCAGCAAACTCCTGAGCCGGCGCTAATCCGCCGTCTCAGTTCTCGTCTCATTCGTGCTTATTCGGCGCTGTTCAGCGCAGTCCGGACAGCGCCGCGACCAGCGGCAACGGACTGTGGCGGTAGGGGCGAACAGGTGACCGCAGATCTTGAAAGCGAGCGCATCGGGGGCGACGGCTCTCCACGCCAGACTAGGCAGCGACCTCGACGCGATCTCCGCCGGAGCCGCTCCCACAAACCGGGTCTAGTGGCGCTTGCCTGCTCATGGGCTGTTTGCGAGCGGGTCGTCGCTGGGGACGGGATTCGTCTATGCGTGGCGTGGTCGGTGGCACACTGATCGTCATGGTGGCGCGGGTGGCGTTAGCAGTAGCGGGGGTGGCGGCGGTAGCGGCCGTGGTGGTGGCGATCGTGTTGCGGGGCTGGGAGTTCGCGAGCTGGGTTGCGACGGTAATCAGCCTCGTAGCGCTTGCGGTCGGCTGGCTCACGCGCGCCAAGACCAGGAAGGGCGGCCCTGTGGGAGACACGATCAAACAGTCCGGCATCCGGGCCGGGCGCGATGCCATCGCCAAGCGCGTCTCCGCCGAGGACTCGCAGGACGAGATCACCCAGGACGACATCACTGCGGAGCGGGACGTCATCGGCAAGGACACGAACCCATCCGGCGACAATTGAGGGCTTGCCGAGTCAGCGATGTCTGAGCAGCACCTCGGCGATCACATCGAGCAACGCGATGTCCATGCGCAACGTGATGTCATCGGCAAGGTCGAGCAGCACTTTCATCCGCGCGCGGAGGTGTCGTGGCCGTGTCGGATCGGCCGGGTCCCGCCTGCGGCGGACTGTTTTCGAACCCGTGAGCTGAGTCAGCAGCTCGTGCGGGCGGTCGGATCCGGTGGCACATCGGTGCTCACGCAGGTGTTGTCTGGGCTGGGTGGGGTCGGCAAGACCCAGTTGGCCCGCGAGTTCGCCGAGCAAGCATGGGCCTCGCGTGAGGTCGACCTGTTGGTGTGGATCACGGCGACATCGCGCGACGAAATCGTCTCTGGCTACGCCTCAGCCGCGTTCAAACTCCAGCTGACCGACGCGGCTAGTCCTCGTGACGAGAACCAGGCGTGTCAGCGGTTCCTGGAGTGGTTGGCAAAGCTGGAGTATCGCTGGGTGATCGTGCTCGATGACGTGCAGCACCCGAGGGATCTCGACGAGCTGTGGCCGCCTCGGACGCCGCGAGGGCGGACGGTGGTCACGACCCGTCGCCAAGACGCCAAACTCCGCGACTCGGGCGGAAAGCTTTTGCGGGTCGGTTTGTTCAGCGAGCAGGACGCCGTGTCCTATCTGTCGGACAAGCTCGACCACGACGCATCCAAGCTCGTCGAGGCCTCCGAACTAACAGAGGATCTGGGGTATCTGCCGCTGGCGTTGTCGCACGCCGCCGCAGCCATCCTCGATCGGGACATCACGTGCGCAACCTATCGCCGCCGCCTCCACGACAGCGGCGCCGCGTTGGCGCAGCACTTCCCGGATCCCGAGCGGGACGGGTTACCGGACCAGTACCGCAACCCCGTGGCCGCGACCTGGCGGATCTCGATCGAACAAGCGAACGACCTCAACCCCATCGGACTCGCGCGCCCGGTGCTCGAGTTTGCGTCGTTGCTGGACCCCAACGGTATCCCCGCCGAGGTGTTCACCACCGACGCAGTACGTGCCTATCTCGCCGAACGCACCGATGCGTCGGTGGTGTCCGGCGAGGACGTGGACACGGCGTTGCAGAACTTGCGTCGCCTCAGCCTCGCCGATATCGCCGCGGAGCCTGCCCCAGAGGCCAGCCAACCCGGCCGGCGACTCGTTCGAGTCCATGCGCTCGTCCAACGCGCCACACGTGACCAACTCACTGACGTGGGTCCGATGAGCAGCGTGGCCGCGGACGGCTTGATTGAGGTCTGGCCGGTCATTGAACGTGACCCGACGTTGGGTCAGGCGCTTCGCGCCAGCACCGACGCCCTCCGCCACCACACTCACCACTGGTCACCGCCGGATCCGCTCTACACACCCGAGGCACACCCCGTGCTGTTCCGTGCCGGAAACAGTCGAGGCGACACCGGCAACGTCACCGCCGCAACCGACTACTACCGCACCCTCACCACAAGCTGCACCAACAAACTCGGCGAGGATCACCCGGACACATTGACCGCCCGCAGCAACCTCGCTCGCTGGCGGGGTAGGTCGGGGGATGCGGCGGGCGCTGCCGCCGCGTTTGAGGAGTTACTAGCCGACCTTTTGCGGGTGCAGGGTGCTGATCATCGAGAGACATTGACCGCCCGCAGCCACCTTGCTTACTGGCGGGGTGAGTCGGGGGATGTGGCGGGTGCTGCCGCCGCCTTGGAGGGCTTGGTGGCCGATTGTCTGCGGGTGCTCGGCACCGATCACCCCGAGACACTGATCACCCGTCGCAACCTCGCTCGCTGGCGAGGGTACGCGGGGGATGCGACGGGCGCTGCCACCGCTTTGGAGGAGTTGGTGACCGATGATCAGCGAGTATTAGGCGCTGATCATCCAGAAACCTTGATCGTTCGCCGACACCTTGCGCGCTGGCGGGGGTATGTGGAGGATGCGGCGGGCGCTGCCACCGCGTTAGAAGACTTGCTGGCCGACTTCCTGCGGGTGCTCGGCGCCGATCACCCCGACACGCTGAAAACCCGTCGCAACCTCGCTCACTGGCGGGGCGAGTCGGGGGATGTGGCGGGCGCTACCGCCGCGTTAGAAGACTTGCTGGCCGACTTCCTGCGGGTGCTCGGCGCCGATCACCCCGAGACACTGATCACCCGCCACAGCCTCGCTCACTGGCGGGGGCACTTTCAGTAGCCCTCTAACAACTTCTTCTCACTGCCGACGGGTGTGCACGTGCAGACGACCACGAAGATCACCTTCGCACCAACAGCCGGGCAGTGGAGACCCCTCAGCAACTGGCCGACTCTCACAACACGACCTACGGGCAATGCACGGGCAATGACGGCCATAGGGAACGCACGCCACTGACCTTACCTGCGCAAATACCCGCACACCGACCAGCTCTCCTAAAGCCGGTGTCGCAGGTTCGAATCCTGCCGGGGGCGCTTCTTGTCTCAGGGCATCGGCCTGGGCCCTGCGTGCGCGTGACGCGTGTCAGATGAAGGTCTTCAGGGGTCCGCGACCGCTTTCAGCGATCCGTCGATGAGGGCGGTCTCCCCGCGGGCACCGATCCCGGGCTGCTCGCCTTCTGCAGCATGACCGTCGCGAACGGCATCGCCGTCCAGGCCTCCGGCAGAGCCGGTCGTGACGAGCTCCAGGAGGTCGCCGGCATGGCCGTGCTCGACTGGCCGCCAGACTGATCTCCAGGCGACGCGTGAAGGCTAGATGTTCGTGGATTCTCTGGGTGGGAGGATCTCGGTCGCCGTCACGTCGTCGTTCTCGTAGCGGGCGCCGACCTTTTCGGAGCGCCACTGCTCCAGATCCCGAAGGCATTGGCGCAGTTCTTCGGCGCGCATCGCCCAGTCCCGGCGGTTCTCACGGGTGCACGCCGGGTCCGTCATCATCTGCCGGGCGAAGGAAAACCGTCCGTAGAGGTAAGTCAGGGCCGTGTCGTCGTGGCTGGCCACCAGCACTCCTTCGCTTCGAAACGCAACGGTCGCCCGTGTGGCCGCACGGGAACCCAAGGCGCTACTTTCCGTAACTCCACGTCTGAGATTCACCAGCGTTATCGTCCTCACGGGCTAAGCGTTACGAAGGGCTGCTCAGCTCAACATTGCGCTCCGTGTTCAAAGAGGTACACAAGGCCTTCCGGGCCGCAAGAAGCATTGCGATGAGGCGAAGCCAACTGCGCCACGTCGTGGATAACAACTGGTGAGTAACTCACCAATTCCGATCACATCAACTCGTTGACCTGCGGAAACGATCGGAACATCCGAACTCGCACGCGCAGTGGCAAACCACACCGCGCGCGGAATCACGAAATTCAAAGCGAGGCGCGAGCCAGGATCAACGCACATCGATTCGATAACTTCCGAATCTCCACTCAGAAACTATATCGGCGTCAAATTGGTTTGATCCTCACGGGGAACCCGGAACAGCGCTGGTCATGATGCGTTCCTGATTGAAATTCGCCTTTCGGCGTGGAGTAACGCATTGGGCGACATGCGGGATTAACGCCCGGAACCAACGCGTGGCGTCACGGTGCGTTGCACATCGCGACGCCACGCGATCACACGCCGGGTTCGACACCGACACGACCGCACGATCGCGCCACGCCGCCTTCCCGGCCGGCGGCGTCGCCGATCAGAACGGAGCGAAATGGGCTGCTCCCACTCCAGGACATGCCCTCTCTTCCCCCTGCTGAAGGCAAGTTTGCGTGGCTGGCGCGAGTCCTATTGCGACAGTGAGACGCGTTGGCGCGAATGCACCCGGTACCAGCTGGCGTCCAGGGGCCAGCTCGTGCCGATCTCGCTGCTGCCCAACGGAGCGGACGCGAAGCACATCCGGGACGCCGCCGAACGGTCCGCCGCTGCCGAACCGACACCGCCGACGCCCCTCATCTCCGGGACACCGGAGACCGCGGCCTGGTTCGAGCCCGCACCGGAGTCGGCCCGGCCACGCGGAACACCGCCTCAGCGGCACGAACCCGACCAAGCGGGCCGAGTCCCCCCTCCCCCGAAGCGCAGCGCTCCCTCCCCGAAGCCGAGGAGCGCCAAACGCCGCTGGTGGACCCGACTCGCCGAATGGATGCGAGGTCCTTCATGACCACCTACTGGCCCTGGTGGGCGGGGGCGATCGGACTCGCCCTCGTCACCATCAACTACACGCTGATCACCGATCGGTCGTTCGGAGTGTCCTCGGCGTGGGACCGCGTCCTGCACTGGCGCTCCGAACGCCGCATCGAGAAGCAGGAGTCCGAGTTCGCCGACGACCGGGCCCTCGAGGAAGCGTTGGCCGCGGCGACCGCCGCGGAGTTCGGCACGCACCCCGGGCCGGCCTTGCCGCCAGCGCCCGCGCACGACGAGCAGGACGCCGCGCCGATGGCCGAGCGCGTGCGCCCGGCTCCGCTGATCACCCAGGCCGCCCTGCTGCTCTCGATCTTCGTCGGCGGGTGGCTCGCGGCGATCAGCATGGGCCGGTTCGAAATCCGCTACGACATGGGCGAGGGCTTCAGCCGGCTCGTCACCGCCGATCCCAACGTCATGATCGGCGTGCTGTTCGCCGGCGGGATCCTCGTCGGCTTCGGCACTCGGCTGGCCGGCGGCTGCAGCTCGGGCCACGGGCTCAGCGGATGCGGCCGGTTGCGCCCGGTCAGCCTCGTCGCCACGACCGTCTTCTTCGGCACTGCCGTCGGCGTGTCGTTCCTGCTGTGGAAGGTGATCTGATGAACACCAGAGGCGCTGTTCTCGTCGCCAACATCATCACCGGGCTGGCCCTGGGATTCATCGTCACCAGCATCGGGTTCGGTGACTACGCCGAGCTGAACCGCATGTTCACCTTCCAGGACCCGCGCATGCTGTACGCGTTCGCGGGAGCCGTGGGGATCATCGTGGTGGTCTTCACCGTGGTGGGCGTCCGACGGGTGCCGACGCGCATCCACGGCGGCGTCGTCCCCGGCGCCGTGCTGTTCGGCACCGGCTGGGCGATCTCGGGCGGCTGCCCGGCGATCCCGATCATCCAGGTGGCCAGCGGATACCTCCCGGCACTGGCCACGATCGGCGGTGTCGTGGTCGGCATCTGGCTGTGCCGCTGGGCCAACTCCCGGTACTTCCAGCTCGACCGCGGCGCCTGCGGTCTGTAGCACCACGTCGACGGCCGCCGCTGACCACGAACTCGCTGGTCAGCGGCGGCCCCTACACCGCTAGGCGCCGGGCGCGCGGGCTCCAGCGCGTGCGGCCCCCGGGTTTGTAGATCGAGAGCCAGGTGGCAGCGCCGATCGCCAGGACGTGGAACACCGCCATGCCGATGAGGTTGATCTGCGCGTCGGCGACCTCACTGGTGAACGGGCTGCCCGGGAGACGCGAAGCGGTGGCGATCCAGCCGGGCGTGAGGCTGGCGGTGATCGAGATCGTGGCGACGACCAGGACCAGCTTGACCAGCGGCCAGTAGTACCTCGCGATCCCCCACTTGGTGCCGACGGCGAGGACGAGCCCGGTGCCCAAGGTGATGAGCGAAGCCGGACGGGCGAGGGAACCGATGAGCAGTTCGTGGAACTCGTAGCCGACGATCGCGGCGTCGGGCCGGGTCAGCGCGGCCACGGTGAGCACGAACGTCACCGCGGCGATGCCGAACCAGCCCACACCGGCGACGACGTGCAGCAGGAGCACGGCGCGCCGCGCGCGTGCGGAGAGCCGGCCTCGGGTTCGGGTCTGCTTGGTGGCGGTCATGGACGCTCCCGGAGGGGTCGGGTTCGCCGAGCGCTCCGCGAACCGGTTCGGCGATCACGGCGGCGATGCCGCGGATCTGTTGCTGAAGAGGATGCGGTGCGGAACCCCGCAGCGTCGTCCACACGAGCGCGGCACCTGACGTACGCAGATCGGCGTACGGATCGCGAACCACGGTCACCTGGCACGCGGGCCGAAGGCGGGCGCGAGGCCTCGACTTCCACAACTCCGGTTTGGCGAGACGAGCAGGGGCTCTCTGGAGTCGCCTAGTCGTTCGCAGCCGTGTCGGTGAGCGCGCTCGCCCATTGCCGGAACGTGCGAGGAGCTCGGCCGAGCAGGGTGCGGGCCATTTCCTCCTGCTCGAGCAAGGTGGGATTGCGGGGTTGGGCGGCGAAGGCGGGCAGGGCGTAGAGCATCACCTCGATCGTGTCCTCGGGCCGCCCTCATGCCGCCACCTGTCCGCGGCCTGTTCAGCCGACAGCTCCACGATCCGCGCATCCGTGCCGAGCGCGGAGTTGAGCGCGGCTAGTCGCTCGCGCGCGGTGACAGCAGTCCCGCTCACGTCGACCGTCCCGCGATGCACGTCGTCGAGCAGCAGCGTTGCCGCGATCTCGGCGAGATCGTCTTCGTGGATGAACGCGTACGGCGAGTCCGGGAAGTGCTCGTGGACCTCCCCGCGCAACCTGACCGCCTCCACCGCAGCGGAACCCGGGATCGGGTAGCCACCGACGCTCGCGTTGGCCATCACCGCAGTCGGCCGCAGGCGCACCCATCCAATCCCGCGAACCTCCAGGCAGCGCTCGAAAGCCGACCACTGCCAGGTCTCCTCCGAGATCTCGTCCTCGAAATCGGAACCGTGCGAGCCCAGCACCACGACCCGACGGATCCCGCCCGTGACCAGCGCATCGGTGAGCATGCGCAACGAGGAGAGCGACTCACCGACCAGACCGGCCAAGAACACCCGGTCGGCACCGGACGCCGCAGCTGCGAACGCCGCCGGATCGGTCACCGGCCCGAGGTGCACGGGAACGTCATCGGGCCAGCCGTGCGCCTCGGATTCCGGTACCAGCACGCGAACGTCCTCGCCACGGCGGCGCAGGTGTCCGACGAGGCTCCGGACCGAGGGCGCGGTCGGGACGGCGCCCGGCTTCCGGGACGCGGCCATCGCGGTCAGCAGGATCATCGAGCTCCTCGGCGAATCGGTCCTTCGCGGCGAAGCTACCGACGCGCGGAGGAATTCCTCCAGCAAGAGGCGTGATTCGACCGGAGCGCTCAGCCGGGGTCGGTTCGCGCGTGTGGTGTCCGGGTGGCGAGGTCGGCGAGGTGGTGCAGGGAGTTGGCGAGGTGGTCCGGCGCGAACGGCGGGAAGTGGAGGTATTCGCGGATGGTGCCGGGCACCGCGGACCAGTCGTAGGTGAGCGTGATCTTCGTCGTGGACGGGCCCAGCGGTGAGAGGTCGTAGCGCCAGAACCAGCCGCCGAACTCCAGGCGACCGTCGCCTCCGGGGTCGTGCCCCGTCATCCATCCGATGGCGCGCGGTGCGTCGAGCACGTGGACCTCGTTGGCCACCTGGTAGTCGCCGTCTCGGGCGTCGGGGTGGTACATGTCCATCCTGAAGATCTGCCCGACCTCCGTCAGCGGTGCCCGATCGACGGGTTGCTGCACCCAGCCGGTGCCGTCGATCGTCGGATGCGCCGTCGGATCCGCCAGCACCGCGAACACTCGCTCGGCGGGCAGCGCGACGGTCAGGGCGGCGCTCACCTGGTCCTGTTCCACCTCGTGCGCGTTCATGGCACCTCGTCTCGATCTCGTGCGGACGCGTTCACCTGTGCAGACCGCGCGGCGGGGCGGAACTCATCGGGCCGCTAGACCGAGGGTGCTGGTGGGTGGGTGAGGCGGCGGAGGGCGTCTGCGACGTGTTCGCGGTGCTCCTGGAGGACCGCTGGGGGGATGCCGTCGGCGGTGGCCGTGGCGACGAGGTCGTCGGTGGCTTCGCGGAGGGCTGCGCTGGTCGCCGCTGCTTGCATGCGGACTTCGAGGCTGTCGGCGGGCATGCCCATGCGGTCGGCGAGGACTTCGGCGAAGGCCGGTTCGGCGCGTTCCCGCAGCACGAGGTAGGCGGCGCGCAGGGCGGGTTCGTCGTGGGTCATGCGGATGACGGCGAGGACCGCCTCGATGTCCTCACCCGAGTCGAGCACCGGCGTGTAGGCGGCGCGCAGGTGCTCGGCGAGGTCGAGCTCGGGCGGCCAGCTGCGCAGCACGGCTTGGAAGGCGTCGATCGACTTCGACAGCAGCGGTTCGACGCAGGCCTCCTTGCTGCGGAAGCAGCGCCACAACGTGCGCTCGGAGATGCCCGCGGCGCGGGCGATCTGCTCACCGGAGGTCGCTGCCACCCCGTGCTCGCGGAACAACGCCACCGCGTGGCGGGAGATGTCGAGGCGTTGCTGCTGCTTCTGCCGGTCGCTCGCCGGAGGGCGGCCACGGCGTGGGCGTTCGGCCACTGCGACCTCCCTCGGGCTCGCCGGGTCCGTGTTGACACACCTTAGTCGGCGCAACATTATTGGCAGTGACTGCCAAATAAAGGAGTGCCATGAGTTCTGTCGCCGAGCGACCGCAGCTGCCCTTCGAGAGGCCGAACGTGCTCGATCTCGCTCCGCTCTACGAGGTGCTGCGAAGGGAGGCGCCGGTCGCGCCGGTCACCACCCCGGCAGGCGACCCGGCCTGGCTCGTCACGCGGTTCGACGAGGTCAGGGCGCTGTTGAGCGACAAGCGACTCGGCCGCTCCCACCCCGATCCGGAGCGGGCCTCGCGCGTGTCGACCGCCGCGGTGCAGGACGGCCCGACCGGCGACCACGAGACCGAGGAAGCCGACCACACCCGCATGCGCCGGCTGCTGACGCCGGCGTTCTCGGCCAAGCGGATGCGGATGCTCGCCGATCACGTGCAGCAGCTGGTCGACGGCTACATCGACCAGCTGATCGCCGAGCGCGAAGCCGGTGACGTCGTCGACCTGCACGCCGGGCTCGCCTTCCCGCTGCCGGTCGCGGTCATCTGCCAGCTGCTCGGCGTCCCGGAGGGCGACCGCGAGCTGTTCCACTCGCTGTCGACCCGGATGGCGACGCTGGCGGACGACGACGACCCGCACCGGGCGCGGGCCGAGTTCAACGCCTACATGACCGGCCTGGCCGAGTCCAAGCGCGAGGACCTGGGCGAAGACGTCATCTCCGACCTCGTGCGCGCCCAGGACGACGACGCGGACTACGACTACGAGGAGATGATCCGGCTGTGCGTCGGACTGCTCTTCGCCGGTCACGAGACCACGGTCAACCGGATCGGCCTCGGCACCCTGTTCCTGCTCACCCGGCCTGAGCACTGGAAGTCGCTGACCGCCGACCCGGGTGGGCGGGTCAACCGCACGGTCGAGGAGATCATGCGGCTGGGCGCGCCGGGCGACCTCGGGCTGCTGCGCTACGCGCACACCGACGTCGAGGTCGCCGACGTGACGATCCGGCGCGGCGAGGCGGTGATCCTGTCGGTGAACTCGGCGAACCGCGACGAATCCGCCTACGCGGACGCCGAGACCTTCGACCCGGACCGCGCGGAGCGCACCCACCTGGGATTCGGGCACGGCGCGCACTTCTGCATCGGCGCCAGCCTCGCCCGCACCGAACTGCGGATCGTCTTCGAAACTTTGGCCCGGCGCCTTCCCGACCTGCGCCTGGCCAAGGGACTGGACGACCTGGAGGTCCGCCCGACCATCACCGGCGGAGTCACCTCCTTGCCGGTGACCTGGTAGCGGCCTGAGCTGGCCTGACAGCCATTTGCTTTGGCCGCGGACAAAGCTCCTCGGCTGCGGACATCGGTTCTCGGTTGCTGGTCTTCTCCGCGCTGGACAACGTCGGGTTCACCGGCGGCGATCCTGGCCGCTGCGCGATCTCGACCGTTCAGCGAAAGCGAGTGTGCTCAGATGAAGAAGACCTTCACCGCGCTGATGATGGCCGTGCTGTTGTCGGTGCTCTCGGCGAGTTTCTTCGCGGCCCCGGCGTCCGCGGCGATCTGCAAGAGCCGGACGAGCGGGTTCCCCGGCAAGTGGGGGCCGGTTTCGAAGGAGTGCTCCTACACGAGCCCGGCCAGCGACTGGGACGGCAAGCTCCGGATCACCTGGAACGTGCAGGCCGACACCAACCAGTACGCGTGCGTCGCGGCTCGGATGGGCAAGGCCTCCAACCCGGAGAAGTGGCAGTCGCTGGGGTGCGGCACGCGCGGCATGGGCGAGATCAGGTGGCCCAAGAACACCGCGTCGATGGTCGAGGTCCGAGTCCGCAGCGGCAACGCCCACATGGCCAACGTCGACTACTCGTTCTGAGACGCGACGGCCGGTCACCGAAGCCGTCGGTGACCGGCTCCAGCGCTAGTCCGCCTTGGGGCGGCTGTCGAGGATCGCCGCTTCTTCGGGGGTGGGGGCGGTGCCGCCGAGGTGGGCGGGCAGCCACCAGCGCTCGTCCTCGTCCGCGGGCTTCTCGGGGTAGCCGGCCTGCAGGTCGTCGAGGATCTTCGACATGCGGGAGCGGAGGTCTTCGGTGAGCGCCTCCGGATCGTCCTGCGGGGTGGGCCAGAACGGCTCGCCCGCGTGGATGTCGATCGGCACGTGGCGCTTGGTCAGCGTGCGCGGCCTGCTCTTGGTCCACAGCCGGTGCGTGCCCCACAGCGCCATCGGCACGACGGGCACACCGGCTTCGGCGGCCATCCGGACCGCGCCGGACTTGATGGGTTTGACGGTGAACGACCGGCTGATGGTCGCCTCCGGGAAGACGCCGACGACCTCTCCCGCGCGCAGCCGGCGAACCGCCTCGTCGTAGGAGTCGCGTCCGGCTTCCCGGTCCACCGGGATGTGGTGCATGCCGCGCATCAAGGGCCCGGCGATCTTGTTGTCGAAGACCTCCTTCTTGGCCATGAAGCGCACGAGCCGCTTGGCGGGCTGCGCGCCCAGCCCGCAGAAGATGAAGTCGAGGTAGCTGACGTGGTTGCAGGCGATCACCGCGCCTCCGGTGCGGGGGATGTGCTCGGTGCCTGTCACACGCAGCCGGTTGTCCAGCACGCGGAACATGGCCTTCGCCGCCAAGATGACGGGCGGATAGACGATTTCAGCCATTTGAGCAGGTTACGCACCCGTAGGTTGGCGCGGCCCACCCGTGCGTCCACAGTCACATTTCCCGAGCTCGTGGCGTCTGGCGTTCGGTTTCGCGGGGGTTCCGGGTGCTGCTGTCGTCCACTTCCGCGGGTGACCCAGCACTGGACGACTTGGGCGGAGGAGACGCCCGCTCGCTGCAGCCGGTGCCCGTTGCTCGATCACGGCGAGCGGGACGACACCGGCCTCCAGTGGTGGCGCGTGTTCCCGAAATCCCGGCCATGAGCAGGGATTTTCACGCGGTCAGGCACGGGAGTTGGCTGAGTTCCGAATGTTTCTCACGAAGAATTACCTTGTCCGCCAGAATTACGTTTGCTAGTTTCTTCTTGGCAAGATGTCAACTGGTACCCGGGAGGTGTCCATCGGTCCGCGGCTCGCGCTCCGGCGCTAGCAGCCGAGGACCGAGCCGTGCGGATTGGACGCGCCCGGCGACGGCGCAAAAGCCCTGACCCCCAGGCCGACGGGCGCCCGCTGCCACTCCCCACCGCGCAGTGGGACGTGCGCACCCGCCACTGAGCCTGGCTGGACGCCAGTCCCCCTCCTGGCGCGAGCGGTCGGCTCCCGCGCTCAGGCCGGCGCGTCCAATCCGCACGGTTACCCTTCCGCATTTCCGCAGGGCGCAGCCCCTCTTTCCGCGTAGTCGCATGGGCCTTTTAGTGATCTGAGTCACACAACACGTTGGGTTCTTGCGACGATTCTTCCCTGTCGATATCTTTCTAAGAAGAAAAATTCAGAGAAGAAACCTTCACAGAAGAAGGAGCCTGGGAAGAAAGCTTCGGGTGAGACGCTTCCGAGTGAAGGTGTTTCGGAGCGGACCACTGCGAGGGGGAAGGCGTGCGCCGGTGCCGGTACGGGGGCTTCCCGGCACCGGCGCACCGCCGAAGGAGAGCCACTGCGAGAGGGAAGGACGTGCGTCGGCGTCGGAACGGGGATGCCCGGCGCCGACGCGCGTCCGGTGGAAGGACCACTCTGAGGGGGTGGAAGCGGCGCCGGTGTCGACATGGGGATGTCCGACATCGGCGCCGCGTGCTGCGCCAACGCCTTTCAGCGCAGCCTCAGCCGCCTGCGAGGTAGTCGCGGAACTCCTCCGGCGGGATCGGGCGGGAGAAGTAGTAGCCCTGGTAGGCGTCGACCGACACCGCGCGGAGGAGTTGGTGCTGCGCAGCGGTTTCCACGCCCTCCGCGATGCACATCCGGCCGAGGGTGCGGGCGAGTTCGGTCATGGCGCGCGCGATCCCGAGGTCATCGGGATCTTCACCGACGCCCGCGACGAACATCCGGTCCAGCTTGATGATCTGCGTCGGCAGCTCCTTGAGCACCGCCAGCGACGAGTAACCCGTCCCGAAGTCGTCGACGGCGAACTGCACCCCGTCGGCGACGAGGTCGTTCATCTCCTGCCGCTGCTCCGGTTCGAGCTGCGCGAACACCGTCTCCACCATCTCCAGCACGAGATCGGTCGGTTCGGCGCCGGACTCGCGGATCATCGAGCGCACCACATCGGCGAAACCCGGTTGCTCGGGCCGCAGCCCGGACAGGTTCACCGCCACCTTCACCGGGACGCGGCCGGGGCGCTTCCAGGTCACCGCCTCGCGCAGGGCCGCGCGCAGCACGCAGGCGTCGAGCTCGGCGAGCATGGCGCCGCGCGAGGCGACCGCGAGCACCACGTCGGGCGTGAGCGGGCCCAGGTCGGGGTGGTGCCACCGCAGCAGCGCCTCGGCGATCACCACGTCGCCGTGGTTGTCGATGATCGGCTGGTAGTGGACGCCGACCTCGTCGCGGGCGATGGCCTCGCGCAGGTGCTGCTCCAGCGTGAGCTGGTCGTGGTCGGTTCCCGAGCGGGCCTGCCCGCGCACCCGGGCGTCGAGCATCGCCGACTCCGCGGAGCGCAGCAGCTCCACCACATCGGTGCCGCCGTGCTCGACCGACTTGATGCCGATCGACGCCTTGACCTGGACCTGCCTGCGACGCAGCGGAACGGTCATCTGGAACAGCTCGGCGACGCTGTTGGTGAGCGACTCCAGGTCGCGGTCGCCGTCGACGTCCCGGCACAGGATCACGAACTCGTCGCCGTAGAAGCGGGCGGCTTCGCAGCGCGTGGGGAGTTCGGCGAGCAGCCGTTTGGCGACCGCGGACAGGAGCTCGTCCCCGGCCTCGTGGCCGAGCGCGTCGTTGACCCGCTTGAAGTTGTGCAGGTCGCAGAACAGCACCGCGAGGCCGCCGGGCTTGGCCCGGGGCAACA
Organism: Saccharopolyspora mangrovi; assembly: GCF_035320975.1. Classification (NCBI taxonomy): domain Bacteria; kingdom Bacillati; phylum Actinomycetota; class Actinomycetes; order Pseudonocardiales; family Pseudonocardiaceae; genus Saccharopolyspora; species Saccharopolyspora mangrovi. The sequence continues at coordinate 436,636 of NZ_JAWLNX010000001.1, forward strand.
GCTCGGCGAGCCGCTCCTGGAACCCCCGGCGGTTCAGCAGCCCGGTGAGATCGTCGTGGGTGGCCTGGTAGCGCAGGGTCATGGCGCGCGCGAGCTGCTCGGTGATGTCGTGGAAGGTGACCAGCCAGCTGCGGCTGCCGTCGTCGCGGACCGACGCGGCGGCGTGCACCTGGCAGGGCACCGGCGACCCGTCGGAGCGGGCCAGCACCCGGTGCGGGACGAGCAGGTCGCCGGTGGAGTGGCTGATGCCGCCGATCAGAGCGCCGCCGGTGTCGGTGGGCTCGATGACCTCGACGTCGCGGAGCCCGATCAGCTCCTCGAGCCGGTAGCCGAGCAGGTCGCAGAGCGCACCGTTGGCGTCGAGGAACCGGCCGTGGTCGTCGAGCAGCGCGATGCCGGCGGGCGCGATCTCGAACAGGTCGGCCATCCTCCGCTTGGTCCGCTCGACGCGGGCGGAGGACTCGCTCTCGTTGCGCACCACCTTGATGAACCCGTCGAGGTCACCGTCGGGAGTGCGCTGCGCGGCGATCACCACGTGCGCCCAGTACCGGCTGCCGTCCTTGCGAACCCGCCAGCCGCGGTCGATGAAGAACCCGTTGTCGGCGGCCTGCCGCAACTCCCAGTCGGGGTAGCCGACATCGACCTGCTCGGACGGGTAGAACACCGAGAAGTGGCGTCCGATGACCTCGTGCGAGTCGTAACCGCCGAGCCTGGCGGCCCCGGGGTTCCAGCTGGCCACGTTGCCCTCGGCGTCCAACGCGAAGATCGCGTAGTCCCGCATGTCCTCGGCGGCGAGGATCTTCTGCGCACCGACCTGCACCGCCCAGGGCTCGCGCTTGTCCTGGTCCATACCTGGTCCGTTCCTCGACGTGTCCGCAACGTACGGTCCCGAGACCAGTCACCGCAAGCTAGGTGGCCGGTGTTGGGGCCATGATCGCCGGGGTCACCCAGCGGCGCAGGAAAGCGCGGAGATCGGCACCGTTCCGTCCCGGGAGCGGGTCGTTGGCGAACGACAGGAGCACGCGCAGCAGGAACTCCAGCAGCTCGGTGAGCTCGTCGCCGGAGAAGCCGAGCTCGTCCCAGTCGACGTCGGTGCGGGCGAAGGCGAGCCTGCAGGCGTCGAAGGCGCGGGTCGAGGTGGCACCGCGCGAGAAGGCGTCCGGGCGGCCGAGGTCCAGGAAGAGGCCCAGGTAGGGGTCTTTCGGCACTTCCTCGATGGCGTAGGCCATCGCCTCGACCACGACGTCGGCGGGATCGCGACGTCCGGCGAGGTGGGCGACCAGCCGCTCCAGGAAGCTGTTGAGCGCGGCGAAGCCGACCGCTATGAACAGCTCCTCGGTGCTCGGGAAGTAGCGGTAGACGGTCTGGCGGATGACGCCCAGCTCGGACGCGACGTCCGACAGGCTCGTCTTGCCCGGCCCGTGCCGGTCGATGCACCGCATGGCCGCGTCGATGATGCGGGCCTTGGCCTCCTCGCCGTCACGCGGCGGCGCACCGTTCCACGCCGGTCGTTTCATGACTCGAGTATGGCCGAGCGGACCTGGGACGCAGCCCATTGCCTGCGGACAATCATACATCTACGGTATGTCTGTATGACGCGCTCCGGCAAGCCGGGTGCGCTCAACCCCCGCGATCCGCGAGGAGGCAACGGTGCCTGACCCGACGATCCCGGCCGGACTCGACTTCTCCGATCCCGAGCTGTGGGCCCAGCGGACCCCAGTCGAGGAGTTCACCTCGCTGCGCGCGACCGCGCCGGTCTGGTGGAACGCGCAGACCGACGGCATGGACGCGCCCTACGACGACGGCGGGTTCTGGGTGATCAGCAAGCACGCCGACATCCGGACGATCTCCCGCGACCCGAAGCTCTACTCCTCCGAGGCCAACAACGCGATCATCCGCTTCCCCGGCTACACCACGCCGGAAGCCTTCGAGGCGATCCGCACGATGCTGATCAACATGGATCCGCCGAAGCACACCAAGATCCGCGGCATCATCAACAAGGGGTTCACCCCGCGCGCCGTGGAGAACCTGCGCGCGGCGCTGACCGAACGGGCCGAGCAGATCGTGCGCGACGCGCGCGAGCAGGGCGGCGGCGACTTCGTCGAGCAGGTCGCCTGCGAACTCCCGCTGCAGGCCATCGCCGAGCTGCTGGGCGTGCCGCAGGAGGACCGCAAGAACCTCTTCGACTGGTCCAACCAGATGCTCAACTTCGACGACCCGGAGTTCGGCGATCCGGTCGCCGCCTCCGCCGAGGTGCTCGGCTACGCGATGACGATGGCCGAGCAGAAGCGCGCGTGCCCGATGGACGACATCGTCTCCAAGCTGGTCACCGCCGACGTCGACGGGCACTCGCTGAGCTCCGACGAGTTCGGGTTCTTCGTGATCCTGCTGTCGGTCGCGGGCAACGAGACCACCCGCAACGCCACCACGCACGGCATGAAGGCCTTCGTCGACCACCCCGAGCAGTGGGAGATCTACCGGGAGCGGCGGCCGTCGACCGCGCCCGACGAGATCGTCCGCTGGGCCACCCCGGTGACCTCGTTCCAGCGCACCGCCACCGCCGACGTCGAGATCGGCGGCCAGCTCATCCGCGAGGGCGAGCGGGTGGCGCTGTTCTACAGCTCGGCGAACTTCGACGAGGACGTCTTCGACGACCCGTTCCGCTTCGACGTGCTGCGAGACCCCAACCCGCACTTGGGCTTCGGCGGCACCGGCGCGCACTACTGCGTGGGCGCGAACCTGGCCCGGCTGCAACTGGACCTGATCTTCAACGCGATCGCCGACGTGCTGCCGAACCTGCGGCAGGTCTCCGAGCCGGAGCGGCTGCGCTCCAGCTTCATCAACGGCATCAAGCACTGGCAAGTCACCTACGAGTGAAGGAACCCGCATGGCAATCGTGCAGCCGCAACCGGCCACTGAGGACGGACGGCGCCGGATCCGCCTGGACAGCCCGGTGGACCGCCACCACGTCGGCGACCTGGAGATCAGCACCAAGGCCGAGGTCGACGCCGCGATCAAACGCGCCCGCGGCGCCCAGGCCGAGTGGGCCGCGCGTCCCGTCGCCGAGCGCGCCCGGATCCTGCGCAACGCCGTGGACGTGCTGGTCCGGCGCCGCGACGAGATCGTCGAGCAGGTGCGCGCCGAAACCGGAAAGCCCCGGGCTGAGGCGCTGACGATCGAGGTCGTGCCGGCCTGCGACTTCGTCAACTTCTGGTGCAAGCGCGCACCGAAGGACCTGCGCGACGAGAAGCGCAGGCTGCACGGGTACCTGCTGCCGATGAAGAAGCTGCGCATCAAGTACCAGCCGCTGGGTGTGGTCGGGGTGATCACCCCGTGGAACGCGCCGTTCGTGCTGTCGCTGAACCCGGTCGTGCAAGCGCTGCTCGCGGGCAACTCGGTGGTGCTCAAGCCGTCCGAGGTCACCCCGCGCTCCGGTGAGCTGGCGGTGGACGTGCTGCGCGAAGCGGGTGTGCCGGCCGACGTCGTGCAGTGCGTGCACGGCGACGGCGAGACCGGCGCGGCCCTGGTGGAGGGCGACGTCGACAAGATTTCGTTCACCGGCAGCGTCGGCACCGGTCGCAGCATCGCCTCGGCCTGCGCGAAGTCGCTCAAGCCCTACACCTTGGAGCTGGGCGGCAAGGACGCGATGATCGTCTGCGACGACGCCGACCTGGAGCGGGCCGCCTCGGGCGCGGCGTACCTGTCGATGTTCAACTCCGGGCAGGTGTGCCTGAGCGTCGAGCGGATCTACGTCGTGGAATCCGTCGCCGACGAGTTCATCCGGCTGCTCAAGGACAAGGTCGCCGCGCTGCGCTGCGGTTCGGTGGACGGCGACGTCGGGCCGCTGTTCTTCGACAAGCAGATGGACGTGGTCAGCGGGCACGTCGAGGACGCCAGGAGCAAGGGCGCCGAGGTGCTGGTCGGCGGTTCCCGGGTGGACGGCGACGGGCTGTACTTCCAGCCCACGGTCGTGGTCAACGCCACCCACGACATGGAGCTGATGACCGAGGAGACCTTCGGTCCGATCGCCACCGTGATGCGAGTGCGCGACGAGGACGAGGCCATCCGGCTGGCCAACGACTGCCAGTACGGGCTCGGCGGCAGCGTTTTCACCCGCGACGCCGCCAAGGCGGAGCGCATCGGTGCGCAGCTGACCACGGGTTCGGTCGTGCACAACGACGCCGCGGTCATCTACGGCGTCCCGGAGGCCCCCTTCGGCGGCCGCAAGAACAGCGGCGTCGGCCAGGTCAACGGTCTGGACTCGCTGCGCGGCTTCACCCACCCGCAGCCGATCCTGCTGACCCGCGGCTCACCGAAGGCCGAGAGCGTCTGGTTCCCCTACACCGACAAGACGATCCGCAACCTCGACGGCCTCGTCCAGTACGGCTTCGGCAACAAGTTCCTCCGCAAGCTCCTGTCCTGACGGGGCGACCCGATTACCGCCGTATTCAGGTCCCCGATTACTGCGGTAATCCGTCGACCACCCTGATTACCGCCGTAATCCGAACACCGATTACGGCGGTAATCCGGGTGCGCCGAGACGGAAGGCCTGGTAGGGCCGTGGACTTCGTCCCGGCGGGTCACCAGGCCGGACGGGGTCCCGGGGTGGGTCGGCGGCGGAACTGGCGGGAGGGGACGACGCGGGCCCGGTCCACCGCCAGGGCGAAGACCAGAACTCCCGCGACCAGCCAGGTGATGAGCTGCAGGATCCCGCCCGCGGCGCCACCGCTGCCGGTGACGATCGCCGAAAGCGCCTGCACCGCACCCTGCGTCGGCAGGACTCCGCTGAGCTCGCGGAGGAACCCGGGCACCGTGGACACCACGCCCGTCGCCGCGGCCAGCACCAGGACCGCGATCGAGATGATCCGCCCGATGCTGCCGAACACCGCGATCAGCGCCTGGTTGACCGCCACGAACGTCAGCGCGGCCAGCAGCGTCACACCGGTGAACGCCGCCCAGCCGCCGAGCCCGAGTCCCAGGAACGGCGCCAGAACCGTGCTCACCAGCACCGATCCGATCCCGGCGACGGCAACGCCCGGCAGCACCGCGCCGAGCACCAGCCTCCAGGTGGACTTGCGCGAGGTCGCGGCGTCGGCCGGAACAGCCCTGGTCACCGCGTAAACGCCCAGCGCGGCGGTCCAGAACGCGATGGCCACCAGCAGCGCGATCAGCGACTTGCCGAAGCCCGGCAGGCTCGACTCCAGCGCGGCCGGGCTCGCGGCAACGGTCTTGAGGTGCTGGCGCTCGGCGTCGGTGTAGCTGGGCAGCTTCTCCCCCGCCGGCGCCATCTGCTCGGCGAACTGGCGGTTGCCGTCAGCGACCTGCCTGCTGCCGTCGGCCAGCGCCTGAACACCCGTGCCGAGCTGCTGCGATGCGCCGTTGAACTGGTTGAGCCCGTCGGCGAGCTGCCGCGCTCCGCCGGAGAGCTGGTGCGCGCCGCCGTCGAGCTGCTGCCCGCCCTGGGCGAGCTGGCCGACGCCGGCGACGAGCTCACCGGACTTGTCGGCGAGCATCTGGTTGCCCTGCGCGACCTGCTCGGAACCGTGGGCCAGGCCCTGCATGCCGTCGCGCATGTCGCGCGCGGGCTTCTGGATCCGCTCCTTGATGGAGTCCAGCGCGCCCTCCTGCTGGCTGAGCCGGTCGACCTCGGCGCGCAGCCCCTTGCACAGGTCGACGGTGGTGCCTTCCGGCGGGCACTGGGCGAGCAGCTTCTGCAGGGTGTCGAGCGTGCTGGACTCGGTCGGGATCTGGTCGGTGACGGTCAGGATCTGGTCGGCGAGCGGCGTGAAGGTGTTGGCCATCTGCCGGTTCCCGGCCGCGACCTGCTTGGCGCCGTCGGCGAGCTGCTGGGTCTGCGCCGGCATCTGCTCGATCTGCTGGTGCAGCTGCGTCAGACCCCCGGAGAGCTGCGAGACCCCGCCCGCGAGCTGCTCGGTCCCGTCGGCGAGCTGGTTGCCGCCTTGGGCGAGCTGCCCGGTCCCACCGGTCAGCTGACCGACGCCGTCGGAGAGCTGACCGACACCGTCGGCGAGCTGTCCGCTGCCGTCGGCGAGCTTGTTGGCGCCGTCGACGGCGGTGCCGAGCTGCTCGTGCATCTGCGTGAAGCCGCCGTAGAAGCCGTCGAGCAGCTGCTCCAGGATCTGCCGGTTGAACACCGACACGCTCTGCCGGGCCGCTGCCGAGACGGCGGCGGCGTCGGCGGGGGCCGCGATCGGCGAGGTCCGCACCTGGATCCCGGCGCGGGTGGCGTCGAGCGGTTCGCCGGTCATGGCCGAGGCGGTGTTGCGGGAGAACTCCGGCGGGATCACCACCGCGGCCGAGTAGCGGCCTTCGCTCAGGCCCGACTCGGCGTCGTCGGTGTCGGTCATCTCCCACGAGTAGCCGGACTCGGTGTTGTTGACCAGCTTCGCGGCCATCTCGCGGCCGAGCGGCGCCATCTGGCCGTCGATGGTGGTGGGTTCGTCGTTGTTGACCACGGCGACCTTGGCAGCGCCGTGCTGCGACATCGGCGCCCAGAACGCCCAGGCCAGCACTCCGACGATGAGCACCGGCACGAGGACTAAGCCGGTCCAGGTGCGCCAGCCGACCGAGCCGCCTGCGCGCCTGCTCGCGTGCGTGAACGGGTTCAGCATGTCCCTCAAACCTCCAGGAGGCGGCCGGCGAACGCGGGGGCGGCCGGCCGCGCGGAAAGCCGCATGGTGCTCAGCCGGTTCTCCGGCAGCAGACCGGAGACCAGGCTCGGGTTCTGATGGGTGACCACGAAGGCCACCGGGTCACCGTCCGATGTGGATGCTTGCGCGAGCAGCCGGGAGATCTCGCGGCGCTGCTCGGTGTCGGCGACCGCGTCGAGCTCGTCGATGAGCACCAGCCGCACGCCCTCGGACAGGGCCGAGGCGATCTCGGCGGCCGGGGCTTGGCTGTCGCGGCAGCGCACCAGCGCGGTGTTGGAGCGGACGGCGCGGGCGCGCTGCGGCAGCAGCAGGCCCAGCACGCGCACGTCGCCCTGCACACCGCTGAGCCGTCCGCCGAGCGCGTGCAGCATCGCCGACGACAGGTCGTCGTCATCGCCCTGCACCGCCAGCACGCCACCGGGTCGCAGCGCGATCCGCACGCCTTCGAAGATCGGCTCGTCGCGGTCGTCGCGGACGCCGAAGCCGCGCGCGCTGACCACCTCGTCGTTGCCGGGCCAGTTGGCCAGCCGCAGCTCGTGCTCGAGTGCTTCGCCCTCGACGTCGAGTGCGGGCAGCTTGCGCGACAACCACTTCGGCAGCCACCAGGCGCGGTCGCCGAGCAGCGCCATCACAGCGGGCACCAGCGTCATGCGCACGATGAAGGCGTCGACGAACACGCCGACGGCGAGCCCGAAGGCGATCGGCTTGATGTTGGAGTCGCCGTGCGGGACGAACGCGGCGAACACCGAGATCATGATGACCGCGGCGGCGACCACGACCGGCGAGACGTTGGAGAACCCCGCTTCGATGGCGCGCTTGGCGTCGCGGTTGTGGGTGTAGTCCTCGCGCATGCGCGAAACCAGGAACACCTCGTAGTCCATCGCCAGGCCGAACAGGATCGCCATCAGCAGCAGCGGCAGGAAGCTGATCACGCCGCCGACGTGGGTGATGTTGAGCTGTTCGGCCAGGTGGCCCTGGTTGAACACGAACGCCGTGGCGCCGAACGTCGCGCCGACCGACAGCAGGTATCCCAGCGCGGCCTTGACCGGCACCCACACCGAGCGGAACACCATCGCCAGCAGCACGAGGGTCAGCCCGACGACGATGACGCCGAAGGGCAGCAGCGCGTCGCTGAGCTTCTCGGACAGGTCGATGCCGATGGCGGTCATGCCGGTGACGGCGATGCCCGCGCCGTACTTCTGCTCGAAGTGCGGGCTGAGGTCGCGCAGCCGGTGCACCAGGTCTTCGGTGGACTGCGACTCACCGCCGGCGGTGGGGATGACCTGGATGATGCCGGTGTCGATGGTCTCGTTCGGGGTGGCCATCGGCACCGCCGCGACGCCGGGCAGCGCGCGGATCTCGTCGGCCATGCCGTTGACCTGGCCGAGCGGGTCCTTGGTGCCGATGACGTCGGTGGTGACGATCAGCGGAGCGTTGTAGCCGGGGCCGAACTGCGCGGCGACGGCGTCGTAGGTGTCGCGCGCCGGGGTCCCCACGGCCTGCGCACCGGCGTCGGGAACCGAAAGCCGCAGGTCGGCGGCAGGAAGTGTGCAGATGCCGAGCCCGGCGACGACGACCACGATGGTCAGCAGCGGCGCCTTGGTGACCGCGCGAACCCAGCGCAGGCTGAACTTGGTGCGCGGGCGGGTGGTGCGCTTGGCGCGGGGGCGCTTGGGGCGCAGTCGTTCTCCGGCGAAGCTGAGCAGCGCCGGGATGACGGTCAGAGACGCGGCCACGCCGACGGCGATCGAAACACCGGCGAGGATGCCCATCACGGTCAGGAACGGGATGCCGGGGACGGCCAGCGCGAGCAGCGCGATGATCACGGTGACGCCCGCGAAGATCACCGCAGATCCGGCGGTGGCCACCGAGCGCGCGATCGATTCGGAGACGTCGAGGCCTTCACCGAGCTGTTCCCGGTGTCTGGAGACGATGAACAGCGAGTAGTCGATGCCGACCGCGAGACCGAGCATCAGGCCCAGCATCGGTGCGGCCGAGGAGACGGTGACGAACGCGGTGGACAGCAGGACGATGGTCATCGACACGCCGACGCCGATCAGCGCGGTGATCAGCGGCATGACCGCGCCCACCAGCGATCGCAGCATCAGCATGAGCACCAGCAGCGCCACGACGACGCCGACGGCTTCGGTGGCGCCGACGGCGGGCATGTTGACGGCGAAGATCGAGCCGCCGGCGTGCACCTCGCTACCGGGGCCGAGCTGGCGCTCCAGCGCGTCGGCTTCGGACAGGAGGCTGTTCTTCACCGACTCCGGCACCGAGGTCGCGGCGTAGCTGAGCTGCACGGTGATCAGCGCGGTGTCGCCGTCGGCGGAGACCTGGTTCTTCACCATGTCCGACAGCGGGTTCATCACCGCCGTCACGCCCTCCTGGCCCTCGACCCGGTGGATCAAGGCGTCGATGGCCTCGCGTCCCTCCGGGGAGTCGATGCGCTCACCGGGCGGTGTGGTGGCCACGAGCTGGGCGCTGGAGCCACTCATCTGGGGGAAGACGTTGTTGAGGTGGTCGAGCGTGTCCTGCGACTCGGAGCCGGGGATCGCCAGTTCCGTCTCCATGCCCTGCTGGAAGAGCGCGGCACCCGTTCCGAGCACCGCGAGCAGGGCTAACCACGCGACCAGCACCCAGGCTCGACCGCGGACCACTGCCCGCCCCAGCCGGTAAAGCAACGAAGACAAGGGGAACACTCCCGCTAGTTCGATACACGGTGTATGCGATACAGACTGTATATTTTCCGAGATCCACCTAGCTCGTGGCCGCAGGCAACTGTGAGCCGAAACACCGCAGGAGAATTCCGGTCATGACCGACCAACCGCGCCAACGGGAAACACGGCGACGGGCGCAGACGCGTCGACGCTTGATCGACGCCGCACGCGAGGTGTTCTCCGAGCACAGCATTCGCGACACGCCGGTGGAGCTGATCTGCGAGACGGCCGGCTTCAGCCGGGGCGCCTTCTACTCGAACTTCGACACCAAGGAGGACCTGTTCCTCGCGGTGTACGAGGAGGAGATGAGCCTGCGGATACAGAAGACGCGCACGATCGTCAACGACGTTCTCGTCGAGGGCGTCGCCGACCGCGAGTCGCTGCACGAGGCGATCGTCAAGGTCGGCACGGCCTGCGCGGAGTCGCTGATCGCCGACCACAACTGGTACATGCTGGTCACCGAGTTCCGCGCGCACGCCCTGCGCGACCCGCACCTGCGCAAGCGCGCCGGCGAGTCCCTGGAGCACCTGACAGATTCCATCGCCGAGCTGCTGCACGAGGCCCTGGACCGGCTCAACCTGCGCCTCGCGGTCGACACCCGGGACGCCGTGCGCGCGCTGACCTCGGTCTACGAAGCGCAGCTGGAGCACGCGGCGTTCACCGGCGCATCGTCGACGACGCCGCTGTTCACGCAGATCTTCCCGAGGATGGTGCAGTCGTTCATCGAACCCGGAGGTCCCGCGTAGCGCGCTGACGCATCGTTCCTCTTCACAACCTAAGATGAGAAACGATGCAGGAAGATATGTACTCGGTCGAGCAGGTCGCGGCTCTCCTCGGCCTGCACGTCCGCACGGTTCGCAGCTACATCCGCTCGGGCAGGCTCAACGCCGTCCGCATCGGCAAGCAGTACCGGATCTCCAAGTCCGACCTGGAGCAGCTCACCGGCAGACCCACCGAGCCCGCCCACACCGCGGGCGCGGTGGAGGTCTCCAGCATCGTCCAGATCGACGGCGTCGACCGCTCGGCCGCCGACCGCCTCGGCACCCTCGTCCTCGCCGGCGTGGGCGCCGACCGCACGCTGCGCGTGCAGACCATCCACGACGAGGAACGCAACCGCCTCAAGATCATCGTCATCGGCGAACTCGCCGAAACAGCAGAGGTCCTGCAACTCCTCGACTCGGTCCTCAACAGCGAGAGCGGCCTGTTCACCACGGAGAACCCGTGATCCTGCCGAAGGTCCGCGACCCGCGCCTGATCACCATCCGGCGCGGAGGAACGCTCACGGACTCCGACCACCACCTGCTCGCCCGGTGGGCCGCCGACTGCGCCGAGCACGTCCTGCACCTCGTCGAGCAGGCCGAACCCGGTGATCCACGACCGCGTCAGGCGATCGAGCAGGTCCGCGCCTGGACCCGCGGAGAGGTCCGGATGTGGGATTCGCGCTCAGCGGGCGGCCACGCGATGGCGGCGGCACGCCCGCTGTCCGGAGCACCGCGCTTCGCGGCGTTCGCAGCAGGCCAGGCCGCGGTGGTGGCGCACGTCGCCGAGCACGACCTCGGCGCGGCCGCCTACGCGATCAAGGCCGTCCGCGCGGCCGAGGGCGAGGAGGCAGGGCGCGAGGAATGCCGCTGGCAACGCGCCCAACTCCCCGACCCGATCCGCGCGCTCGTCCTGGACGACCAGCAGCGGCGCAACGAGATCTGTTGGTCGGTCTTCGACTGACGGGTTCAGTCCAGGCAGAACTCGTTGCCCTCGACGTCCTGCATCAGCTGGCAGGACTCGTTGAACCCGTCGGCGACCAGCAGCGTTCCCCTGGTGGCCCCGAGCTTTTCGAGACGTGCGCACTCGGCCTCCAGGGCAGCGAGCCGCTCCTCCCCCACGAGCCCCGTCCCGGCCCGCACGTCGAGGTGCACCCGGTTCTTGACGACCTTGCCCTCGGGAACCCGTTGGAAGAACAGCCGAGGCCCCACCCCGTTCGGATCGACGCAGGCGAAGGCCGACCCCTGCCGCTCAGCAGGCAACGACCGGTCGAACTCGTCCCAGGATTCGAATCCGGGCGGCGGTGGTGGCACGACGTACCCCAGGACCTCGCACCAGAACCGAGCCACCCGCTCCGGCTCCGCGCAGTCGAACGTGATCTGAACCTGCTTGACCGACCCCATCACGCCAGCTTAGTGATGCTGTGCGCTGCGACAACCGATTTTCCGCCTGAACTCCTCCTCGTCGGTTCCAGTCGGTGCACCATGAGATGGTCGGCGAACCACGCACCGCTGCGAGGAGGCACGATGCCGGCACTCTCACCGCGCTTGGCCGCCATCGTCGACGCGCTACCGCTCGAACCGGGCATGCGAGTCCTGGAGATCGGAGGCGCCCCCGGCGCCGCAGCACGCGAGGTCTGCCAACGCATCGCGCCCGACGGCCACATCCTGGTCATCGACCGCTCGGCCAAGGGCATCGCTCTCACCGAACGCAACGCCGCGGCCGAGATCGAAGCCGGCCTCCTCAGCACCCGCCACGTCGCCGCCGAGGACTTCACCCTCCGGCCCGGAGAAACCCCCTTCGCCCTCGCCTTCGCCATCCGAGTGGGTGCCTTCGAAGGCCGCCACCCCCAAGCAGGCCACAAAGCCCACCAACGCATCCGAGAAGCCCTCCACCCAGGCGCAAACCTCTACATCGACGGCGGAACCCCACTCCGCACAATCCCGCTGGACTAGCTCCGCCCCACGCGTGTCGGCAGGCCGCTACGGCCAGTTCCGCTGCGAAGAACTGGTCATCACGCTCCAAACAGCAACGGAGATTGCCTGGACGGCTCTGCCGTCACGTAGCTGGTGAGGCCGTACCCGACCGCGCGTCAACTCGGTGGAACTCGCCCAGCCGCGCCTCATAGATGCAGTTGATGCCATGAGCGGTCAGCAGGTTCACGAGATCTGTGCCCGGCCACTTGGGCACCAGCACGGCCAACTTGTCGTGCTCGACGTAGCGCGCGTAGTCGAGTACTTGGCCAAGCGCATGCCGAACGTTGTCCCGACCGCTATCCCGTTTGGCCTCGATCAACTCGCCTGTCTTCTCGTCGAACACGTCAGCGTAGAAGGGGTCCTCCTCGCCCGGAATATCAATGGCACGCCGGTTGACCGGGTGGCCTCTGGCCACAAGAGAGGCCCTGTACCTCTCGACAAGCTGCGCTTCGGCCTTGTCCGCGACGGTGACGCCCCCAGAACGCCGCACCGTGTACTCGTTGGACTTGTGCGATTCGACCGGAACCACTCGGACCCGCGGCTCGGTGATCTCTGAGCGCGCTGGCAAGTCGAGATTCTCATCCACGGGCCAGAGCTTGAACACGAACACCGTGCGCTGATGTCCTGCCATGTCAGGGGCTTGCGCCTCATAGACCGGCTCATCGACCTCGGCGAGCCGAAACTCCCCCACATATCGGACAACACCCTTTGAGACCTCGTCGAACAGGCGGATCCTTCGGCCTGGCTCAGCAAGGGCCTTGTTGCCCCTCTCCATCTTCTGCGGGCCCAGCTGCCCCTCGCCGGTGTAGTGATACGCGCCGTCGGCTTGCCACTCGTCGTAGGTGTAGCCGTACTTGCTCCCCTTGGACCCCGTGAAGATCAGGATGTTTACGGAGTTGCTGATCGGGGCGATACCGCTCTGCGCACTGCCCTTGTACTTCGCATGCACCTCCTTGCGCCGCAAGTGCTGTCCAGGCTCGATATCCCACGGTTCATCGTTTCGTTTGCGCGCTGCCACACATTGAGACCCTATTTGGTGACACCTGAAGGTGTGGTCGCATTCACCAGCCGAGTCGCGCGGTCCGCGGCGCGAGGGCGAACCTCCTGGGACCTAGAAGTCGGTGCTCTCAGGGCAATTCGACGAGGCCCCCGCAGCAGGCATTCATCGAGGCGCCTTGATTCCCTCCATCCGTGACCACCGATTTCAGCGACCCTCCGTAGGGTGATCTGGGAGTCTTACGAGATGAGCCGCCGGCTCATTGCGCGCTCTGGAAGTCATTGATCGTCACTGCTCGGGTAGGGCTTGCCGCGTTCTGGAGCAGGGCCTTGATGTGGCGGTAGAACGCGTTGGCGTCGACGTCTTCAACGACGGCCGCGTTCGGTTCCAGGCCGTGGACGCCCCAGGACATGGCTGCGTAGCCGCGGGTGAGCTCGCCTTGGGTTTCGACGTCGGCGTGGTACCGACCGATGCGGGTGATCAGCTCGGGATGCAGCAGGACCGCTGTGGTCAGCGAGTCCGGGTGGGTGGTTCCGTCGATGCCGACGCTGCGGTCGAAGTCGAGGGTTGCTGCGCAGACTCGCGTGAAGAAGTCCGACAGCGGGGTGCCCAGGGCGGCGATCTCGTCTAGTTGTGCCTGCCCGAACACCGCTCGTTCCAGGGTGAGTGGGGCCCAGGGGATCACCGTGATGGTGAAGCCTGCTGCGAAGACCGTTTTCGCGGCTTCGGGGTCGACGTAGAAGTTGAACTCCGCTGCTGCGGTGATGTTTCCGCGGGCGTTGTTGCTGCCGCCCATCACGTACAGCGCCTTCACGTTGTCGACGAAGGTCGGGTCTTTGGCCGTGGCCGTGGCGATGTTGGTGAGGGGACCGATGCAGACGATCGTGAGCTCGCCCGGGGACTCCGCGACGAGGCGGATCAGGGCATCCACCGCGTGCTCGGGGTCTGGGTCGCAGTCGGTCATGTCCATGGTCATGCCGCCTACTCCGTCGCCGTGGACGTTCTCGGCGCTCTCCCACGGGCGCACCAGGGGGCGTCGGCAGCCCAGGTGGACCGGCACCTGGCCCAGCCGACCTGCGGCGTTGAGGGTGAGGAAGGCGTTGCGGATCTGCTGGTCGAAGCCGACGTTGCCGGCGACCATGGTGATCGCGCGCAGGTCCGCGCGGGGGTCGAGGAGGCCGACGAGCAGGGCGATGCAGTCGTCCTGGGCGGTGTCCGTGTCGATCACCATCGGCGTGGTCATGTCGGTCCGTTCCGGGCGGATATCGGTCGTAGCGGCAATACTCGCCCCGCGATCACCCGCACACCAGGGAGGCGACGTGCCCACGCAGATCTCGACGTTCCTGATGTTCCAGAACAGCAAGGCCGAGGAGGCGATGAACTTCTACATCAGCCTGTTCGACGACGCCGAAGTGCTCGCGATCAGCCGTTACGGCCCCGGTGAGCAGGGGGTCGAGGGAAGCGTGCAGCACGCCACGTTCACCTTGTGCGAGCGGCAGTACATGTGCATCGACTCGCCGGTGTCGCACGGCTTCGACTTCACGCCGTCGGTGTCGCTGTACGTCGACTGCGTCGACGAGGCGCAGCAGGACCGGCTCCACCAGGCGCTTTCCGAGGACGGCGGGGTGCTGATGCCGCCGGGCGACTACGGGTTCTCGCGGAAGTTCAGCTGGGTCAACGACCGCTACGGGGTGTCCTGGCAGCTCAACCTCCCGCACAGCTGAACGATCTTGCAACGCTAAGGTCTGCGCATGACGACCGTCAGCGATCGCGCAGCCGAAACGCTCACCGTGCTTCGACCGGACGTCCGGGAAGCCGCCGAGAACGCCGACACCGCAGTCCTCCGCCCCGCGGACCAGTCCCAGCTGGACCAGGCCGATCGGGCGCGGATCGCGCTGCGCGTCGCGCTGGTCAACAACGGCTCCGACTACGCCGACCAGATCGCCGCCGCGCTCGACGACGCCGAGGTCGTGCGGGACGTCGAGCGCTGGGGTGAGCTGCCCGAGGCCACGGAGGCGCTGCTGGCGCACTGCGAGCAGGTCGCGCTCGACCCGGCCGACGTGGGTGCCGACGAGATCGCCGAGCTGCTGCAGCACTTCAGCCCCGCGCAGGTCGTCACAGCCACGCAGGTCGCCGCCTACGCGAGCTTCCGGGTGCGGCTCGAAAGCGGGCTGCGGCTGGCCGCCGACGCCGGCGACGGCCCCGCCTCCCAGCCCGGCCTCACCATCGAGGCCGGTGCCGCCGCCGACGGGCACCGCCTGTCGACGCCGGACGAGGCGTTCCCGTCGATGCGGTGGGTGTCGCGGATCGTGCCCGGCGGCGAGTTCGTGGACACCCTCAAGCTCGACGCCGGGGTGCTGTCCGCGCAGACGCTGCTGCGCGAGGCGATCATGACCGGGCACGGGGCGCTGGACCGGGCCGATCGCGAACTGGCGGCGCTGGCGACCTCCCTGATCAACGGCTGCGGCTACTGCACCGCCGTGCACGGCAAGCGGCAGGTGGAGCTCTCCGGTGACCCGCTGACCGCCGTGGTGCTCGCCGAGGCCGGGCCGGCCGCCATCGCCGACGAGCGGCTGCGGGCCGTCGTCGACGTCGCCGGGGCCCTCACCTACACGCCCGCCGCGCTCACCGCCGCCGACGTGCGGCGACTGCACGCGGCCGGGCTCGCCGCCGACGACGTGCACGACCTGGTCGCCGTGGCGTCGATGTTCGCCTGGGACAACCGGTTGATCATGACCTTGGGCAATGCGGTGCGCTCGTAGATCCACCTGCGAATCGGCCTCTCCCGGGTGACAGTGGGGTCACCTGCGGCGTGTCGCGACGGGCCCGTCCGGGTAGTCGTTGCGCGCGGAATCCGAGGGAGGCTCCCGATGGTTCAACTCACGACCGAGCCAGTGATCGTCAAAACCCCTGCCGGACACCTCGAAGGGGACCTCGTGATGCCACCGCCTGCCCGGGCGGTGGTTTTGTTCGCGCACGGTTCCGGCAGCTCGCGGCGCAGCCCGCGCAACCGCGCGGTCGCCGAACAACTCCACAACGCGGGCTTCGGCACCCTGCTGCTGGACATGCTCACCTCCGACGAGGCATCAACCGACCAGCGCACGCACGAGTTCCGCTTCGACATCGACCTGCTCGCCGAGCGGCTCACGCCCGCCATCGACGCGCTCGACTCCTGGCGCTCCACGCGCGGCATGCCCGTCGGCCTGTTCGGCGCCAGCACCGGTGCCGCCGCGGCGATGAGGGCCGCCGCGAGCCGACCCGACCGGGTCGCCGCCGTGGTGTCGCGCGGTGGTCGTCCCGATCTCGGCGGCAACGGCCTCGCCGAGGTGCAGGCCCCGACGCTGCTGATCGTCGGCGGCGACGACCGCGAGGTCCTCAACCTCAACCGGCAGGCCGCCGAACTGCTCACCTCACTGCCGCTGACCGACGTCAAGATCGAGATCGTGCCGCACGCCGGGCACCTCTTCGAGGAACCCGGGGCGTTGGAGAAGGTCTCCGAGCTGGCCGGCCGGTGGTTCTCCCACTACCTCGGGGCCGGCCGCGAGAAGCCGACCGGACCCGACGGCGGTCACTTCAAACCGCCGGAACCCCGTCGTCGGCCACCGACGATGTAGTCCTGAACGGCCTGGTAGCCGGGGATGTCCATCGCTGTGGTGCCGCCGGAGCCGATCTCGCGCGCCGTCGTGATCGCCGCGTTCAGGGCCGCGCGGTAGAGCAGCGAGCCGGTGCTGATGCGGTGGACGCCCCAGGCCGCCAGTTCCTCGATGCTCTGACCGGGCTTGTAGAGGACGTTGACCGGGACGTCGACCGCCTCGACGAGCGCCCGCACGTCGTTCTCGGCGCTGATGCCGGGGACGAACACGCCGCTGGCTCCCGCTCCGGCGTAGCGGCGGGCCCGCTCCAGGGCATCGGGCAGCGAGGGGTCCGGGCTGAGCCAGTGGGTGTCGGCGCGGGCGTTGACGAACAGCTCCGGAGCCCGGTCGCGGATCTCAGTGATGCGCTGCTCGTGGAGCTGCGGGTCGCAGAGCTCGTCCTCGACGTTGATGCCCGCGACGCCGAGATCGGCCAGTTCCGCGGCGAACTCGCCGATCTCGGCCGGGCTGAGGCCGAACCCCGCCTCGAGGTCGACGGTCACCGGGACCGGCAGCCCGACGATCTTCTTCGCGAGGTCGAGCGTCTCGCCCTTGGTCGCCCCGCTGCCGTCCGGCACCCCGTGCACCGCCGCGACGCCGAGGCTCGTGGTGCCGATCGCGGCGAAGCCGGCCTCGGCCAGCGCGGCCGCGGAGGTGAAGTCCCAGGCGTTGGGCAGCAGCAGCGGCGCACCCGTCACGTGCAGCGCGTGGAAGTCCATGCGTTGCACCGTAGAGGTCGGGCCTGACACGCCGCACGCTCACCCGCCCGGGCGACAGGATTCGAATTTCGCGCGAAATTCGAGCCCGAACTTCGCCCGTCGAACTTCGCGCGAAATTCGAAAGCGGGGCTCAGCGGGGCATGCGGCGCCAGATGGCTTGCGGGACGTAGTGCATGGCCGCGAAGACCCAGCGGAGGATGCCCGGGACCCAGACGACGCGGCGACCCCGGTGGAGGGCCTTGTCGGTCGCGTCGGCGACCTGGTCCGGAGTCGACGACCAGGGTGCCGGGTCCATCCCGGTGGTCATGCGGCCGATGACGAACCCCGGGCGGACGATCAGCAGCGACACCCCGCTGCCCACCAGCGCGTCCGAAAGCCCGTTGGCGAAGCCGTCGAGACCGGCCTTGGCCGAGCCGTAGACGTAGTTGGCGCGGCGCACGCGCACGCCCGCAACCGAGGAGAACACCACGATCTTGCCGTGCCCCTGCTCGCGCAGCAGGTTCGCCAGGTGGGTCAGCACGTTGACGTGCGCGACGTAGTCGATGTGCACGACGTCGACCGCGTGCGCGGCATCGGCTTCGGCGCGCTCCTGGTCGCCGAGGATGCCGAAGGAGATGACCGCGGTGCCAATCGGCCCGTGCTCGCGCGCGATGTCGCGCAGCAGCGCCTCGTGGGTCGCCAGCTCGGTGGCGTCGAACTCGACCCGCACGACCTCGGCGGCGCCCGCTCCGCGCAGCGCGGCTTCCTGGTCGTCGAGGTCCTGCGAACGCCGGGCGGCGAGGATCACCTTGCCGTTCCCGCGCTTCACCAGGCGGTCCGCGACCGCCACGCCGATCTCGCTCCGGCCGCCCAGGATCAGTACCGCTCCGCTCATCGGGAGCAGTCTGCCACCCCGCCGGCGCGGAGCTGCCGGGACCCGGTGGCTTGCCGGGCAATGTTTTCCGGTTCCCGGGCGCTGTCCCCAGAGGACTCGGTATCGCAGCTCACCACCGACTGCACCGGTACGGCTGTTCACCCGCCGCAGCCACCGGCATACTGTTGGTACGAGATCGTTCCCCACGAAGCAACCGAGCGGACCCCTCTCATGGCTGACGCCCAACCTCCCCAGATCGACACGACCAGGCCCAGCATCGCGCGGGTCTACGACGCGTTCGTCGGCGGCAAGGACAACTTCGAGGTCGATCGCGAGGTGCTTCGGCAGATCCAGCAGCTCGCCCCCGAGGCGGTCCAGGTGGGCAGGCAGTGCCGCGCGTGGCTGATCCGCGTCGTGCGCTTCATGGCCGGAAACGCCGGTGTCGACCAGTTCCTCGACCTCGGGTCGGGGCTGCCGACGGCGGAGAACACCCACCAGGCGGCGCAGCGGCTCAACCACGAGGCGACCGTCATCTACGTCGACAACGACCCGTCGGTGGCCGCGCACGGGCGGGCGCTGCTGGAGGAGAACGAGTACACCCACTTCGCGGTCGCCGACCTGCGCGACCCGGAATCGGTGCTCAACCACGAATCGGTCCGCAAGTACCTGGACCTGGACCGGCCGGTGGGGCTGATCCACAGCAACACGCTGCACCACGTCACCAACGACGAGAACCCGAAGGCCATCATGCGCGCCTACCTCGACGCGCTGGCTCCCGGCTCGTACCTGGCGATCTCGCACCTGCACAACCCGGCCGACGGCAGCTCCCGCGCGAAGCTCGCCGAGGAGTCGCAGGTGCAGTTCAACGCGATGATGGGCAGCTGCTTCTACCGCAGCCGCGCGGAGATCCAGGCGCTGTTCGACGGCCTGGAGATGATCGAGCCCGGGCTGGTCCACCTCTTCGACTGGTGGCCGGACGGCCCGCGCCTGACCGAACCCTCGGACGGCGAGTACAACCTGCTCGGCGGCGTCGCCCGCAAGCCCTGAGGCTCGGCGGTGAGAGCCGTGGTGGGTGACAGCTTCCGCTGAAACTGCCACCGATCACCCGAGAATCACATGGCCTGGCGCGAAGTCCAGTGCCGCATGGCGTGTTCGACGAGCGCGATCAGGGTGCGCTTGGTGGATTCCCGGTCCCGGGCGTCCACCGGACCGATCGGCACCTCGGGTCCGATCGCCATCGCTTCCCGCACCTGGTCGAGCGAGTGCAGCATCTGACCGTCGAACATGTTCACACCCACCAGGTACGGCAGGCCGCGGTCCTCGAAGAAGTCGATCGCCGAGAACGAGTCGGCCAGCCGGCGGGTGTCGACGAGCACGACGGCGCCGATGGCACCGCGCACCAGGTCGTCCCACATGAACCAGAACCGCTGCTGCCCGGGCGTGCCGAACAGGTAGAGGATCAGGTCCGACGCCAGCGAGATGCGACCGAAGTCCATCGCCACGGTCGTGGTGGTCTTGTTCGGAGTGGCGTCGAGGTTGTCGACGCCCTGGGACGCCTCCGTCATGACCGCTTCGGTGGTCAGCGGAACGATTTCCGAGACCGAACCGACGAACGTCGTTTTGCCCACACCGAACCCGCCCGCGACGACGATCTTCGCCGACGTCGAGCTGGTGCCACCCCGGTTGGCAGCCTCCGGCATGGTGCCGGGCTGGGGTGCGCTATAGCCGACGGAGTCCACTCAAAACCCTTTCCATCAACAGCATGTGTGGTGCGCTACCGCTTTCGCTCACCGTGTTGTGCACGGTGATCAACCCGAGTTCGGCCATGTCGGCCAGCAGCACGCGGGCGACCCCGATCGGCACCGACAGCAGTGCACCCACCTCGGCCACCGAACGCGGTTGCTGGCACAACTCGGCGATCGACTGGTGCTCCAGCCGGACCGGTGCGCCGGGTCGGTAATTCTCGCCGACCGAAACCAGGGTCTCGATGGCCAGTTCGTAATTCGACTTCGTCCGGCCGCCGGTCCAGGTGTAGGACCGGATGCTGGCGGCAACGGGTGCTTCGGGCACGGCGTCGGCCGGATCCTGCGACACCGTCCTGGCTCGCTGGTCCAGCTCATCGGCCGGCGTCGAGTCCGGTTCCGAGCGCTCCTTGCGCTTGCCGCGCTTGGGCTTGGCGCCGAACGTGAACGAGTTGACGACGTCGGCGAAGCTGTCGTCCCCCGAGTTCTGTCGTCTTCGGTCCCGGCGCGGGTATTCCGAGCGTCTGCTCATCGCGTCCTCACACCAGTTGGCCGGACACGGCGTTGGCGCTGTTCTGCAGCTGGGTGCGGATCTCCGGCGTGAGCATCTGCCCGACGCGCTCGACGAGCATCGTCATCTCGTAGGCGATCAGACCCATGTCGCACTGGGGAGCGGCCAGCACGGTCAAGCACGAACCGTCGCTGATGCCCATCTGCAGCAGGGTGCCGCGATCCATCTCCACGATCGTCTGCACGACCCGGCCGGCCTCGAAGCACTTCGCCGACCCCTGCGTGAGGCTCAGCAGACCAGAGGCCACAGCGGCGAGCTGATCGGCACGGTCCCTGGGCAGCGTCGCCGAAGCGGTCAGCACCAGGCCATCGGCCGAGACCACGATCGCGTGCGCCACACCCTGCACACGTTCGGTGAAGTCCGTGATCAACCAGCCGAACCTGCGGGAAATAGTCTGTGCGCTCATGCAACCTCCTGTTCGTTGCCGAGATGATCACGTGTCTTCTTGCGTGTGTCCACCACTCAGTCCTCGTCGGTCATCCGGTGCCGGCCTCGGCTGACGCCACCCTGGAAGTCGGACAGCCTGCTGCGCAACGCGTTCGGGTCGCGCTGGAACCGTCGCGGCTGACTCGGCTGCTGAGACGGGCTGGACACGCTCCCCGGCACCAGGTTGGCCTTCGGCTGGCGGCGGGGCAGCCCGGCGCTGGTGAACGACGTCTCCTGCGGGTTCGCCGCGGCTTCGGCGGCCTCGCGGGCCTTGTCCGCGGCGAAGTCCCAGGCCTGGGCCTCAGGGGTCTGCGGGATCCACGGCTCGGCCTGGGGCAGCTCGGGCGCCGGCTCGGACGGGTCCGGCGGCCACGGCTTGTGGGCCGATTCCAGGTCGGTCTGGCCGAACTGGACGCCGTTGTGCGCGAGCTGCTTGCTGATGTCCTCGGCGCTGCGCCCCTTCGGGGCCTCCTCGGAGGCGGACTTGCTGCGCGGCTTGCGCTGCGGCAGTCCCGAGGAGGTCAGCTGCGGCTCCTCGTCGGCGTCGTCGCCAGGGCCCGAGGTGAACAGCGCGGAGTCGCCGTCCTTGGTGTCGGGCCAGTGGAACTCGCCGGTCTCCGAGATCGGGTCCGAGGCCGCGGGCATGAACCACTGCCCGGCCAGGTCGTTGCGGACCGGCTCCGGCTCGTCGGCTTCGCCCTCGTCGGCCGCGGGCTGGTCGTAGTCGAGCGAGGAGCCGAAGAAGCTGTTGGTCGGCGCGTCCTCGCCACCGGCGGGGGTGAAGAAGTCGTTGGACTGACCGCCACCCGCCGGTTCGAAGAAGCTCGTCCCCTCGAACTGGCCGGAGGGCTCGGCCTGATCGTTGGGGAAGACCGGCTCGAACAGGCTGGTCGGCTCGTTGGCGTTGTAGTCGTCGTACTCCTGCGAACCGAAGTCCTGCGCGAAGGACGGCTCCTGGGTCTGCCAGCCGTTGTCCTCCGGCCGGTGCTGCTCGGGCACCCGGCGCGGCAGCGGCGATCCGGCATCCGGGAAACTGCCCGCGTTGTGCAGGCCCGGCAGCGAGTGGCCGTTGACCTGAGCGGGCTGCGCCGACGGCGGCATCTGCGAGGGCCCCGGCTGGGCGGAGACGACGTGCTCGGCCGGGACCAGCACTGTGGCGCGCACGCCCTCCACGTCGGGCCCGCCGTGCAGCTCGACGCTGATGCCGTGCCGCGCGGCCAGGCGCCCGGCCACGAACAGGCCCATCCGCCGCGAGGTGGAGATGTCGTCCTCGGCGACGCGGGCCAGCCGCTCGTTGGCCTCGGCCAGGTCGTCGTCGCCCATGCCGATGCCGTTGTCCAGGATGTCGAGCACGACCGTGCCGTCCCCGGACTGGTAGCTGGAGACCGTCACGACGGTGTCGGGCGCGGAGAAGTTCGCGCCGTTGTCCATCAGCTCGGCGGCCAGTCGCACCAGGTCGCTGGCGGTGTTGCCGCGCAGCTTCACCGACGGGGTCGGCTGCACCGCGATCCGCGGGTACTGCTCGATCTCGGAGACCGCCGAGCGCAGCACGTCGGCGAGCTCGGTGGGCTGGGTGAAGCGGCGGGCCAGGTCGCTGCCGGAGAGCACCATGAGGTTCTCGTTGTTCCGGCGCATCCGGGTCGCGAGGTTGTCCAGCTGGAACAGGCGCGACAGCTGGTCGGGGTCTTCCTCGTCCTGCTCGAGCTCCTCGAACAGCCGCAGCTGGCGCTCCAGCAGCGCCTGGCTGCGGCGGGAGACGCTGACGAACGCGTCGCTGTAGCCGCGGCGCAGGTCCGCCTGCTCGACGGCCAGGCGCAGCGCCTGCCGGTTGACCTCGTCGAAGGCCCGCGCCACCTGGCCGACCTCCTCGGTGGTCTTGACCGGCAGCGGCGGCACGTCGGCTTCGGCGCCCTTGCCCTGGCGGACCGCGGTGACCGCATGGGGCAGGTCGTACTCGGCGGCGTCGAGCGCACCGATCCGCAGTTCGCGCAGCGAGCCGAGCAGCTGGCGGCTGATCATGATGATCACGCCCGCGGCGGCGATCAGCGAGGACAGCAGCAGCACCGAGTCCCACCCGGCGCGGTCGCTGGCGTCGTCGGCCAGGTCCTGGGCGACGGTGCGGACCTCGGCCGCCAGCTCACCGCGACCGCCTTCGATGGTCTGCGCCGAGCCGTCGCTGGTGCCGTTCCAGGCTTCGCGGTTGACCGAGTAGCCACCGCTGGACTTGCCGTCGGTGCTCTCCATGATGATCATGGCGAGCATCTGGTTGCGCTGCACGATCGCCGGGACCTGCAGCTGCTGCTGGAGGCGCTGCTGCCAGTGCTTGGCCACGCCGGAGCTGGCGTCGTTGATCTTGGACAGCAGCCGGGCGCGGGACCCGGACAGCGAGTCGAGCGTGGCCGCGTCCAGCGAGCCCTCGCTCAGGCCCGACAGCACCAGGGCCTGCTGCAGCCGGACCTCTTCGGTGAGACCGAGCATGTCGGTCAGCGCGGTCGCGGTGTTGGAGATCCGGGGGTCGGCGACGCTGGTGGTCAGAGCGCGGTCCAGCGCGAGCGCGGCGCGCACGGCCTGGCTGTAGGCGCCGATCGCCTGCACGGCGGTGACCCGCTTCGCCTGCACGCCGGCGCGCACCGCCCCGAGCGCGTCCAGGGCCCTGCGGGTTTCGGCGAAGCGCTCTTGAACGACGTCGGTGTAGATGTCGTTCTCGGTGAGGACGACGCGCAGGTCTTCGGCGGCCTTGTCGGTGGCGGCGGCCTGCTCGGTGAAGGCCGCGATCTGACCGTCACCGACCAGGTTCTCCACGGCCCGGTTGCGCTCGAGCTGCAGCCCGTTGGTCAGCGGTTCCAGCTGGTTCTCAGCGTCGAGCACCTTCGCGACCCGGCCGTACTCGTCGGCCTGCTCGACCTGCCACTGGATCTGCCCGACACCGAGCGTGACGGCGAAGATGACGGGTACCAGGACGACGGCGGCCAGCTTCGTGGGCAGCGACCAGTTGCGCCACTGCAGGAAGCCGGCGGCCCGGCCCCCGCTCACGGGCGAGCTCCTGGTGCGTCTCCGCGCTGGTCAAGCAGGCGTGTCGAACTATGCGTAGGCGAACGGCGCATGCGTGCGGTCCCGCAATCGTCGTGCTGATGGTCAGGGGGGAAAGGCAGGCATGCGGGGAGGGCCTGGCGCCGGGGAACCAACGCGGGACTCCACGACTTCGAGATCTTGTCGATACTCAGCGTCACCAATGGCTTCCCCGGCCGGCACATTCCGGACACTGGTATCGAACCGTGACCCTTCCCGTTCACACGACTACCTCTCAGTGCCCAAGCACTATATGCCCTACCCGCGAGGAAAGCACCGGGGGCTTTTTCGCAATGCGCTAGGCCAATCAGGCGAGATCACGCCGAGTGTTCGTTCAGTTCGGGAGCGCTTCACGCAATTTCACCCGTTCGGACTAAAAGGAGGTCGGAACTCTTCCCCGAAAGAGGCTGTAACACCAGGTCAGCGACTTTCGATCTTGGCAGTGCGGGCGCCTGACCTGGCCTTACCGGTCAGTAACCGAGAGTTGCCCTCCTGTCACCGGCCCTCAGCCCCGGTCCTGCTCAGACGGGTGAAATGGTGACTCCCAGGTGTCGCTCCCCACAGTGTCGATAGAGGTAGAACAGTGGTAAGAATTGCCCGCCTCCGCCAGCTTGGCGACCCCGGCCGGCACACCCTGAAGTCCAGGAAGGATGCATGAGCAACGCAACGCAATCCGCGCTGCGCGGTTCCCCCCGCGAGCCCGGAAATCAACGCGCGGCGTTCGGCGGAATCGAGAAGAGCGCGGTTCGCACAACCGCCGACCGGCCCGATTTCACCGCTATCCAGCAGAGCGCCGAATTCCGCAGCCTCCGCCGTCGACTTAAATGGTTCGTTTTCCCCGCCACGGCGTTTTTCCTGATCTGGTACATCGGCTACGTGGTGGCCGCGGCCTACTTCCCGGAGGAGCTGGCGGAGCCCGTCTTCGGCGAGGTCAACCTCGGGTTGCTGCTGGGCGTCGGGCAGTTCGTGACCACCGTCGGGCTGACCACCCTCTACGTCCGGTTCGCCCGTCGCCACATCGACCCGCGCGTCGACGAAATCCGTGAGCAGGCCGGAGAGTTCGACCGATGAACCTTGCCCAGACCAACGTCATCCCCGATGACAGCGTCATCATCAACGTCAGCGTCTTCGCCGCGTTCGTGCTGATCACGCTGTTCATCGTCTACCGCGTGAGCAACCGCGGCACCACCAGCGACTACTTCGTCGCGGGCAGCGCCTTCAGCGGTGCGCAGAACGGCGTCGCGCTGTCCGGCGACTACCTGTCGGCCGCGTCGTTCCTGGGCATCGCCGGCGCGATCGCCATCTACGGCTACGACGGATTCCTCTACAGCATCGGCTTCCTGGTCGCCTGGCTGGTCAACCTGCTGCTGCTGGCCGAACGCACCCGCAACACCGGCCGCTTCACGATGGGCGACGTGCTCAGCTTCCGGATGAAGCAGCGCCCGGTCCGGGCCGCCGCCGCGACCTCCACGCTGGCCATCACCATCATGTACATGATCGCCCAGATCGCCGGTGCCGGTGGTCTGGTCGCGCTGCTGCTCAACGTCCACGGCCGCTTCGGGCAGATGCTGGTGATGGTCGGCGTCGGCGCCGTCATGATGGTCTACGTGCTGGTCGGCGGCATGAAGGGCACCACGTGGGTGCAGATCATCAAGGCCGCCATGCTCGTGCTGTCCGCCGTGCTGATCACGATCTTCCTGTTCGGCAAGTTCAGCTACAGCATGACCGAGCTGCTGAACGCGGCCGCCGACAACAACCCGCACGGCCGCGCGATCTTCGCGCCCGGCGCGCAGTACGGCAAGTCCGACTTGACCAAGCTGGACTTCATCTCGCTGTCGCTGGCCCTGGTGCTGGGCGTCGGCGGTCTGCCGCACGTGCTGATGCGCTTCTACACCGTGCCCAACGCCCGCGAGGCGCGGCGCTCGGTGGTGTGGGCGACCTGGACGATGGCGATCTTCTACCTCTGCACGCTGATCATCGGCTACGGCGCGAGCGCCCTGGTGGGCAGCGAGGCGATCCTGGCCGCGCCGGGTGCGGAGAACTCCGCGGCACCCCTGCTGGCCTACGAGATCGGCGGCACCGTGCTGCTGGGCATCATCTCGGCGGTCGCCTTCGCCACCATCCTGGCGGTGGTCGCGGGCCTGACGCTGACCGCGTCGGCGTCGTTCGCCCACGACGTCTACGCCAGCGTGGTGCGCGGCGGTGACGTCGATTCCGACCGCGTGGTGTGGGTGGCCCGCGTGACGGCGCTGGTCATCGGTGCCGCGTCGATCCTGGGCGGCATCCTGGTGATCGGGCAGAACGTGGCGTTCCTGGTCGGTCTGGCATTCGCCTTCGCCGCCTCGGCCAACCTGTCGACGCTGCTGTACACGCTGTTCTGGAAGCGGTTCAACACCACCGGCACGCTGTGGGGCATCTACAGCGGTCTGATCTCCTGCCTGGTGCTGGTGCTCTTCTCCCCGGTGGTGTCCGGCTCGTCGGACTCGATCATCCCGAGCGTGGACTTCGCGTTCTTCCCGCTGAAGAACCCGGGCATCGTCTCGATCCCGATCTCGTTCCTGTTCGCCGCCATCGGCACCTTCGTGGGCAAACCGGAGGGGGACTCCGAACGGCAGGCCGAGATGGAGGTCCGCTCCCTCACAGGGATCGGCTCGCGCACGGGCTGACCAGCGAAAATCGAACGCGGAGGGCGTCATGGGACCGCTTGTTCCCATGGCGCCCTTCGTCGTCGCGGAACGCGTCGATGTTCCCCGGGAACTCACTCATCGGAGGGGTTGGCCGGCGAGTTCCGAACGCCCTGCGTCACCGGTGCTCGTGGCTGTCCGCCACGAATTCGCCTTACCCGATCGGATACTGCTGGAACCGGGTTCCGATCCATAAACTGGGAACCGACCCGGCCAGCAGAAATCGTCGCCGAAAATCCGGTCGAAGAACGGCTGGCGGGCCAAATGGGGGGGTTGTGATGCGCAATCTTCGGAATGCCCTGTTAGGCGTGGCGGTGGCCGCGATCGTGCCCATCTCCGGGATCGGAACCCAAGTCGCGACCATCGCCCTGGAAATCAAGAACGCGCTGGTCCAGGCCGCGCACGCGGAAACTGACCAGGACGCCACCGACTTCCTCGCCTTCGGGACGCGAATCCGCTCTGAACCCGGTACCGGCGCGTCGGTGCGCGGTATCGGAAATCCCGGTGACACGGCCACGATTCACCGCCGGGTCGTCGGCGAAAGCATTGTCTGCGGTGATGGCCGAACCGTTTCGGAATGGGTCGACCTCACCAACGAACGCAGCCACGTGTCCGGTTTCGTGAGCGGCTGCTTCGTCTGATTCCCCTTTTCACCGCACCGCTGCTGCGGCGGCCCTTCCCGCTTTCCTGCCCGAGAACAGGCAGCCACCGAGGAAGGTGCCTTCCAGGGCGCGGTACCCGTGCACGCCGCCGCCACCGAAGCCGGCGACCTCTCCGGCCGCGTAGAGCCCGTCCAGCGGCTCCACCCCGTCCTTGAGCACCCGGCCGTCCAGGTCGGTCTCCAGGCCGCCGAGGGTCTTGCGGGTCAGCAGGTTGAGCTTCACCGCGATGAGCGGCCCGGCTGCCGGATCCAGCAGCCGGTGCGGCTCGGCCACCCGGATCAGCCGGTCCACCGCGTAGCGGCGGGCCGCCCGGATCGCGTTGACCTGCAAGTCCTTGCCGAGCCCGGAGGCCACCTGGCGGTCCCGCTCGACGATGGTGCGCTCCAGCTCAGCGGCGTCGATGTGACCGTCACCCAGCTCGTTCATCCCGGCGGCGAGTTCGGCGACGCCGTTGCGGACGACGAAGTCCGCACCGCGGCGCACGAACTCCATCACCGGTCCGGGAGTGGCACCGCCGCCGCGTTGCAGCAGCTGGCGGACGCTGCGGCCGGTCAGGTCGGGGTTCTGCTCGGACCCGGACAGCGCGAACTCACGGCTGATGATCTTCCGGTTGAGCACGAACCACGTGTGGTCGTGACCGGTGCCCGCGATGTGCTCGAGCGTGCCCAGGGTGTCGAAACCCGGGAACAGCGGTGCGGGCAGCCGGTTGCCGTTCGCGTCCAGCCACAGCGAGGAGGGGCCGGGCAGGATGCGGATGCCGTGCTCGGTCCACACCGGGTCGTAGTTGCGGATTCCCTCGGTGTAGTGCCACATCCGGTCCGGGTTGATGATCCGGCCGCCGGTCTTGGACACGACCTCGAGCATCCGCCCGTCGACGTGGTCGGGCACGCCCGCGATCATGTTCTTCGGCGGCTCGCCCAGGCGCTTCGGCCAGTTCTTGCGCACCAGCGGGAGGTTTCCGCCGATGCCGCCGGAGGTGACGACCACCGCCTGCGAGCCGAGCTCGAACTCGCCCTCGGCCTCGCCCGGACTCGGCTGGCCGCGTCCGGCGTCGCTGGGGACGAGCACCTCGCCGCGCACCCCGGTGACCGCCCCGTCGGTGGTCATCAGTTCGGTCACGCGGTGCCGGAACCGCAGCTCGACGAGGCCCTCGGCCTCGGCGGCGCGCACCCGGCGGAGGAACGGTTCCAGCACGCCGGGGCCGGTGCCCCAGGTGATGTGGAAGCGCGGCACGGAGTTGCCGTGGCCGCGGGCGAGGTAGCCGCCGCGTTCGGCCCACTGCACGAGCGGGAAGAACTTCACGCCCTGCGCGCTCAGCCAGGCGCGCTTCTCGCCGGAGGCGAAGTCGACGTAGGCCTCGGCCCACTTGCGCGGCCAGTGGTCCTCGTCGCGGTCGAAGGCGGCGGTGCCCATCCAGTCCTGCAGGGCGAGCTCGTGCGAGTCGCGCACGCCGAGCCTGCGCTGCTCCGGGGAGTCGACCAGGAACAACCCGCCGAAGGACCAGTGCGCCTGACCGCCCAGGGAGGCCTCGGGCTCCTGGTCGAGGAGCACCACGCGGCGGCCGGCATCGGCCAGTTCCGCGGTGGCGACCAGGCCCGCCAGGCCCGCGCCCACCACGATCACATCAGCGTCCAGCGACATCGCCGACCTCCGCTATTACCGACGGGTAGTGGTGGACTTTATACCTCAATCGTGGTGTATCCGGCAGGGATGGCGAGTCGATCTGCCACCAGATCGGAATGCCCTTCCACGCGTGGGAATCCACCCGTAGGTGGTGCATCCGGCCAATTCGCTGGAAACGGGTGCTCGATGCCGCCAATCTTGCTGCAGCGCGGCGGACGACGCCGCACCCGCGACGAATCCCCCTCCGGCGAAAGGAATTCCACCATGTCCAGCTACGCCCTGCCCCGGTTCGCGACGGGCAGGTTCCGCTCCCGATGGCCGCTCGCCCTGGGGCTGGTGCTCTCGGCGATGCTGTCGCTGGCCGCACTGCTGGCCGGCCCGCCCGCCGACGCCGGCGTGCCCGAAAACCGTTGCCCCGCTGGGTCGTTCTGCGTCTGGCCGGAGACCGGGTTCGGCGGTCAGCCACGGGAGCTGGCGCTGCGCACCACCGGCGTCGAGAGGTGCGTGACCCTCGAAACCACCTGGGAGGTGAAGTCTTTCGCGAACAACACCGGCCATCCGGTGACGGTCTACCAGGACCCGCACTGCGATGAGGAGGCCGATTTCGACACGCACCCAACCGGTTCGCTGACCCCGCAGGCCGGTTACGTGGCCCGGGCCATCCAGGTCTGGAGTCACTGACCCCGGTCGGCCAGGCCGCGCATCAGATCCAGGAGCCGTTCGGCGGAGTTCTGCCAGGTGAACTTCGCCGCCTGGGTCCGGGCCGCAGCGACCAGGTCGGCGCGCACCGAATCGTCCTCCAGCGCTCGCACGGCATCGGCGAAGTCCTTCGGCCTCCCCGACTCGAAGAACTTCGCGTGCCCGCCGGTGACCTCGTGGAAGATCTCGAGATCGCTGCAGACCACCGGCGTCCCCGCGTTCATCGCCTCGATGACCGGCAACCCGAAACCCTCGTCCCGCGACGCCGTGACCAGCGCACTCGCCCGTGCTAGCAGCCGCTGGTACTCGTCCTCCCCGATCCCCCGCCAGAACACCACGTCCGCCCCCGGCGGCACCTGCTCGACCAGCTCGGCCTCGCGCTGCGGCGCGATCCGGCTGACCAGGTGCAGCCGGCGACCAGGAAGGAAGGCCATGCCCGCCAGCAGCGTTTCGACGTCCTTGTACGGCATGTACGAACCCATGTACACCAGCTCGCGCGGTCCACCGGCCGGAACTTCCGGTGCGTCCGGGACGAGCTGCGGCTGGGGCGCGTTGTGCACGACCGTCACCGGCCTGCGGGACAACCGATGCTGTTCGATGAGACGGCGCGTGGTCTCGCTGACGGTCACCACGGCGTCAGCCCGGTTGAGCATCACGCGCTGCGGCCAGAACGCCTTGTGGTAGAGCCGCCAGGCGAGCTTCACCGGCGCCGGCAGGAACCCCGGCGGTTCCGGGTGCCGGTAGTAGATGAGGTCGTGCAGCGTGAGCACCAGCCGGTAGTCGCGCCGGAACCCGCCGATGATCTGCAGCGGGCTGAACACCACGTCGGCACCGAGCCGGTTCAGGGTGCGCGAGACCCACAGCTCACGCGGCGAGAGCGGACTGTTGATCAGCACGTGCGGAACCCCGTCGGGCAGCAGGTCCAGCTGTTGCTCGTCGTGGATCAGCATCGTCACGGGATGGAGGTGGTGCAGCGCCTCGATGAGGCTGGCGCCGTAACGGCTGATGCCGTCGTGCTGGTCGGTGCGCGTCCAGCGCGCGTCGACCACGAGTTTCATCGGTTCTGCTCCTGGATCGCCTCCGGCGTGCGCTGGGCGCGGTTCAGGAACCGCAGGATCTCGGCCGCCGCAGCGTCGGGGGTCTCGTAGTGCACCAGGTGACCGACATCGGAGATCACCACGAGTTCGGCGTCGGGCAGCCGCGCGGCCAGCTCGCGCTGCCCCGGCAGCGGAGCGATCTCGTCGTGCTCACCGGCCACCAGCAGCACCGGCATCCGCAACCGGTCGGCGTAGTCGGTCACGGTGTGCGTCACCGACGCCTGGAACGACTGGTTGACCACGGCGGGCGAGTGGAAGCGGCTGAAGTGCCGCAGGTGGTTGTCGTCGATGAACCCGCGCAGCCGCTTGTCCCGCGTCCGGGTCATCGCCCTGCTGGCCGCCAGCACCACCCACTTGTTGGTCAGCAGTGAACGACCCGCTCGGGAAGGCAGCCGCTCCCCGAGCCTGTAGTAGGCCGCGGTCAGCCCGGCCAGCGCCGCGTGCGGTCCGCGCAGCGCGGACTGGGCGATCGGGTTGATCAGCACCAACCGGTGAACCAGCGACGGGCGCATCGCCGCCAGACGGGAGGCAACGATCGAACCGAAGGAGTGCCCGATCAGCACGATCGGCTGCTCGGCACCACCGAGCCGGCCGATCAGCTCGGTGATCGCCTCGGCGTAGCCGGCGACGTCGTGCTTCACGGCCATCGGCCCGGAGTCCCCGAATCCGGGCAGGTCCGGGATCACGACGCGCTTGCCCGTCAGGCCGGCCGCGATGAGCTCCAGGCCGTGGTGGGTGCCGCGCAACCCGTGCACGATCAGCACCGTCTCGGCCGAGGAACCCAGTTCCTCGCGGTAGACCCAGTAGTGCAGGTCGGAGCCGTTGATCCGCGCTACACGCTCCGTTGGGTGCAGGTCCGGAACGGTCATGGTCAACTCGCCAGTTCGGTGCTGATCTCGTCGAGCTCCACAGCGCTGTCCGGGTCGATCACGTGGTGGTACAGCGACTCGAACCGGCCCAGGATCTGGTCGATGTCGTGCCGGGAGACCAGCCGCTGGCTGGCCTGTCCCATCCGGTCGATGGTGGCGCGGTCGCCGAGCACGTCGTCGATCGCGGCGGCCAGCGCGTGCACGTCGCGCGGCGCGTACAGCCAGCCGTTCTCGCCCGGGCGGCACAGGTGCGGCAGCGCCATCGCGTTGGCGAGCACGACCGGCGTGCTCGCCGACATCGCCTCCATCGTGGCCAGGCTCTGCAGCTCGGCGATGCTGGGCATGCAGAACAGGTCGGCGCTCGCGTAGGCCTCCAGCAGTTCCTCGTCGCTGAGGAAGCCGTGGAAGTGGACCCGATCGGCGATGCCGAGCTCGACGGCGAGCTGCTCGAAGGTCTCGCGGCGAGCACCGTTGCCGACGATCTCCAGCCGGGTCGGGGCCTCGGTGCGCAGCAACGACATGGCGCGCAGCAGGTCGTCGATGTGCTTCTCCTCGTCGAGCCTGCC
This sequence comes from Saccharopolyspora mangrovi, assembly GCF_035320975.1. Classification (NCBI taxonomy): domain Bacteria; kingdom Bacillati; phylum Actinomycetota; class Actinomycetes; order Pseudonocardiales; family Pseudonocardiaceae; genus Saccharopolyspora; species Saccharopolyspora mangrovi. The sequence continues at coordinate 468,971 of NZ_JAWLNX010000001.1, forward strand.
GACGAACAGCACGGTCCGGGTCTCCGGGTCCGGGTTCTGCTCGCGGTAGCGCTCGGCCGGACCCCGGTAGCGGTCGACGTCGATGCCGCAGGACACCGGCAGCGCGGTGCGGTCGAAGCCGTTGTCCTGCAGCAGCTGGACGGCGCGCGGCGTGGGCGCTGTGACCATCTGCGCCTTGCGGTAGTGCTTGACCAGGTTGTGCCAGAGCAGGCGACCGGCGGCGTTCTGCAGGATCGGGGGGACCTTGAAGTAGCCGAAGATGTTCTCCGGCATGAAGTGGTTGGTGGCCACCAGCCCGATGCCCCGCTGGCGGGCGGAGTCGATCAGGCCGCGGCAGATGAAGAAGTGCGACTGCACGTGCACGATGTCGGGCTGGATCTCCTCCAGCATCGCGTCGGCCTGGCGCGCCTGCCACGGCATCAGGCCGCGGATCGACGGGTGGAACGGCGAGCCGTAGGAGCCGACCCGGTGCACCAGCACGCCGTCCTCGACCTCGGTGCGCGGTTCGCGGGTGTCTGAGTGGCACACCACGTGCACCTCGTGCCCGCGGGCGGACAGGCCGGTGGCCAGCCGGTGCCCGAAGTTGGCGGCCCCGTTGACGTGCGGCGGGTAGGTGGTCGCACCGACCACGATCCGCAGCGGGCGCCTGCGCGACGGTTGCGAAGTCAAGAGGAACTCCCGTTAGGACGATGGGACGTGCGGTGTCCGGCGGTACCGGCGGGAACTTCGGTCGTGGGCATCTCGGCCCCGGGCGGGGCCTCCTCCCTCTCCGACGTGCGGCGTTCGGTCGTGTCCGGGTGGTGGCGCGCCAGGGCGAACACCCCGGCGCAGGCCACCAGCGCGCACACCGCCTCGCCGGCGGCGACCCAGCCGCTGACCCGATCGGCTTCGCCGAGCAGGCCGATGCCCAGGCCGACGGCCACCAGCGGGTCGATGACGGTCAGGCAGGCCACGACGAGGTCGGGCGGACCGCTGGCGTAGCCGTGCTGCAGCAGCCAGGCCCCCACGACCATCGCCACGGCGATGCCCAGGACGGACAGGAGGTTGATCGAGAGCAGGTCCCAGGTTCCGACCTGCTGGGCGACGGCGCGGGCCATCAGCGACACGTACCCGTAGGCCACGGCGCAGCCAGCGGCGAAGAGCACGCAACGCAGCTTCGAGCGGGTCACGGCGGCCGCGACGCCGATCACCAGCACGGCCACGGCGATGATCTGTGTGGCGGTGAACTGGTCGTCGTCGCCGACCGGGGTGGGGGTGGCGCTGCCCGCGGCCAGCAGCACGAACACGGCCAGGCCACCGGTCGCGGCCAGCACCGCCAGCACCATGCTGCGGTTGATGTCGCGGCGGGTGTAGCCCTGCTCGCGCAGGTTGAGCAGCACGGTGATGGGCAGGGCGAGCACACCGATCGGCTGCACGACGCTCAGCGGTGCCAGCCCCAGAGCGCAGACGTGCAGCACCGCGCCGCCGCCGAGCGCGGCCAGTCCGGCCAGCCAGCGCGGGTTGCGCACCAGTTGCGCCTGGTTGCGCAGGCCGAGCCCGCCACCGTCCATCGTGGCGTGCACGGCAGCGTGCTGCAGGCGAGCCCCGAACGCGTATCCGCAGGCGCCCAGCGCCGCCAGCACCACCGCAAGTGCGGTCATCGCGGATCACGCCCTAGCGCGCGTTGCATGACTGTCTGTCCGTCCACACCGTTCAATCTCGCGTCCGCGAGCCCGGCACACATCCGGGGCCGGGCCCCCAATTTCCCTGAGGCGAATCAGCCCCGCATTTCAGCGACCGCTGCCGGCCGCGAAGCGCCGACCTGCCGCGCGCCCGGCGTCTGGCTGCGAAGACCGAGCCCAGGGGTACCCCGAGAGTTCCCCGAGCCGCTCCGGGTGAACCCCGGGCGATCCCGCAGTTCCGCCGACCTGGCGCCACAGCAAAGCACGAATTGTTCACCGCGAGTCCAACTTCTAGCGGAATTCGCGGGAACCGATCCGGTGAACAGTCCGCGACGCCGCGGCGAATCGCGCACGCCGCTAGCGCACTTCGCGTGCGCAAGCGCGTCATCCGCCGGAATCACACCGCTGACTCTAGAACAACATCGCTGAGGACTTTGTCAGCAACACATCACGAACCGGACCGGGAGTGCCGACAGCCCGCACCCGGCAATTGCCGCGGATTGGAAACTGCACGCTGGAGACGCCTTTGGAGCAGGCACATCGCGGAAAATGAAGATCAACATTCCTTCCCCCGAAACGGTGACCCAAACGACATGGGGAGAACGTCACGCCCGTCTCCGCCCCTCGCTCTCGGGAACATTTCCGTCACGAGGTGTGATCTGATGCGACTCCCGCCTACCAGCTCACGTTCGAGTGAGATCATGCGGAACGTGGCTGTCCACGAAGCGGTATCCGGGAACGAACAGGCCGAGCAGGATCGTCCGCGCACCGCGAAAGCGCTGGTCGTCGTGACCCTGCTGGGCGCAGCGCTGCTGACCGCGCTGGCCGCCACGGCCTACACCGACATCGGCACCATCCCCGGACTGCCCGAACTGCCCCCGCTGGTCCGCTTCGGCCTCCCGCTCGCCAGAGCGATGCTGGACCTGGCCGCGCTGGCCACCGTCGGGCTCTCGATGCTGCCCAAGCTGGTCGGCTTCGACCAGCCGGCGCGCACCGAGCCGCTGCTGGCCAAGGCCCGCCAGATCACCGTGATCACCGCCCTGGTGTGGATGCTCAGCGCGCTGGTCTCGCTGGTCCTGCAGGCGATGGAGGCCAGCCCCGGCACCCCGGCCACCACCGGGCTGCTGGTCGACTACGTCAACAACGTCCCGGCCGGGCCCGGCCTGCTGGCCAGCGCCGGCGGGGGCCTGCTGTGCGCGGTGGTGGGACTGCTGGCGGTGCGCTTCGGCGAATCCGTGCCCACCGAGCTGCGCACCATCGTCGCCCTGCTCGGGCTGCTGCCGATGCCGCTGACCGGGCACGCCACCGACTGGCAGTACCACGACTTCAGCATGATCTCGATGGAGCTGCACGTGGTCGGCGCGGCCATGTGGGTCGGCGGACTGGCGTCGGTGGCCCTGTTCGTCGCACCCCGGAGGGGCCTGCTCGCCGAGGCCCTTCCGCGCTTCTCCAAGCTCGCCGGGCTGGCGCTGCTCGTGGTCGGCGCATCGGGGCTGTTCAACGGCCTGATGGAGCTGATCATCACGCCGAACGTGGGCCTGATCGGCCTGGTCACCACCCAGTACGGCCAGATCCTCGTCGGCAAGACCGCGTGCCTGGCGCTGCTCGGCGTGATCGGAGCCCAGATGCGGTTCCGGCTCCTGCCGCGCATCGCACGGCAGGGGCGGACCGCACTGCTGACGTGGGTGACCGTCGAGGTCGCGGTGATGGGCATCGCCTACGGGCTCGGCGTCGTCCTCTCCCGCGCCCCGGTCATCGTCTGATCGCTCTCAGCGCGGGCTCAGCCCGCGCCACTCGCGCACCGCTGCCAGGTGCTGCTCGATGCGGCGCACCCCGCCGGAGCTGAGGTGCTCGAACAGCCACCACAGACCGGCCAGCAGCACCACCACGTACAGCGCGGAGGCGTAGTCCGAGGGCGGCGCGGCGATGTAGGCGTGCTGCAGCCACAGCGCCGCGTAGGCGGACGCGGTCACCGCCACCGCACCGGTCAGCGGCCGCAGCCGCGTGACCAGCAGGAAGGACAGGTCGATGGCCAGGGCACCGATCAGCAGGAAGAACGGCACCGTGGAGATCGGGAACCCGGCCGCGGCCAGCAAGGCCCACGCCACGCTGCGGAAGACCAGGTAGCCGACCGCGATCGTGGTGGCCGTCCAGCGGCGTCCCACCAGGACGCGCGCGAGCAGCAGCGTGCCCAGCCCGGTCAGCACCGCCCAGCTCGGGTACACCCAGTCCGGCATCGGCAGCGTGAAGTTCTCCACGGCGATGTAGTCCAGCGGCCGGTGCAGCTGGTCGGCCGCGAACTGCAGCAGGCTGTCCTCGGCGTAGGGCGTCCCGCGCTCCCACGCGGCCAGCCCGAGCACGCCGTACTCCTGGTGCTGGTTGAGGAACATGAAGTTGTCCAGCACGGTGAACCACAGGAAGTACAGGACCGGGTGGAAGTACCGGCTGGTGCGGCCGCGGCGGTTCCAGCCCAGCAGCAGTCCGATGCTCATCATCCCGGTGCCCAGGTACAGCAGGGCGTGCGACGGGCTCCAGGCGGTGATGTCCAGCCCGTTGACCCGGTGGTTGATCACGTCCAGCGGCGCGGCGACCAGGAAGATCCCCAGGCCCCACTGCATCCAGCGCAGGGTGGGCTTGTCGACGCCGATGCCGGTGTAGCTGTGGAAGACCACGAGCCCGATCACCATCACCGTGCCGACGGTGTTGAGCAGGTGCGGCGGGGCGAGGTCGTCCCGCAACCAGCGGAAGTGCCAGCAGATGTCCCACGTGGCACCGAGAATCTTGAGCACCATCGCGACGACCCACCAGCGATACAACGCCGAGACCAGTTCGGTCGGCGCTTCCCGGCCGGGTTCACCGCGGGTCCAGTGAGTCCGGACCAGCGCAGCGACGTCCGCCATCGCGTTCACCTCCACCTCGGGTGATGTTCACGAAAACGGTAACGCGTGTTGATCGCCGAGGAACCGGCAACCGGTTATTCGGCCGCGAACCTTTTCCGAAAGGAAATGAAATCGCGGGAACGGAGGCCCGGCACCGGTTTTCGCAACTCGGTGCCGGACCCATATCTGAGAAAAATCTCAGCGAGGAATCTTGAGAACCTGGCCGACGTAGATCAGGTCGGGGTCCGCGATTCCGTTGACCCGGGCGATCTCGCGCCAGTCGACACCGAGCTTGGCGCCGATGTCGGACAGCGTGTCCCCCGGCTGCACCACGTAGGTCTCCTGCGGCGGCGCGGGCGGCGGAGGCGGCGGTGCACCGGCTCCGGTCAGCACCTCCAGCGGCACCAGCGAGACGTTGAGGTCGGTGTCGCCGCCGATGCCGGGCACCTGCCCGTCGGAGGCGTGCTGGTGGATCACGACGCGGTCGGTCATGTACCCGGGCTCGCCGGGGTTGCGCCCGTAGTGCGCGACCCACAGGAACACGCCCGGGTCCACCCAGGTCTCCGGCGCGATCTTGTCCTGGAACCAGGAGCTGGAGGCGTAGACGACGACCTCGTTGCGGCCGGTGTGGCCGCGGACGGCGTCGACGAAGCCCTTGATCCAGCCGCCGAGGTTGGGCGCGTCGGTCTCCATGTCCAGGCACGGCGGGAGGTTGCCGGGGCCTGCGGAGTTCGTGCGCGCCAGCTGCGCGGCGAAGTCGGCCGCTTCCTGCTGCGGGGTGTTGGTGTCCGGACGGGCGAAGTGGTACAGCCCGGTGACCATGCCCGCCCCGCGCGCCCCGTTGAGCTGCGCGTCGAGCGTCGGGCTGACGTACCCGATGCCCTCGGTCGCCTTGATGTAGGTGAAGGCGTAGCCGGCGCCGCGCACGGCTCCCCAGTCCGGCTCGCCTTGGTATCGCGCGACATCGATACCGGGAATGCGTTCGGCCATGATTTACCCCCTGAACTGCTGGCCTCTGCCGTTGCTCAAACTATCGAAGTCGGAGAAACCGATAGCTCCGCCGTTCGGGTTAAGATCAAGGACCGAAAGCTCCAAGGAAAGTCATACGCAACGCAATCGGTGCGGGCATTCCACTCGCCTGTTCCAGTGAGCCACTGATCCTAGTCGCGAGTTTTCTTCACACGATGCACAGTGGTGGCGGACCCGGAAGCACCGCCGATTTCCCGGCGCGGGCAACCATTTCCGCCGGCGGACGTCTTCCCAACAGCAGAGCACTGACGCAAACCAACCCGCTGGGGGCGGCGGGAACGGGGGTGATGGCCGTGAACCGGCGCATCGGAGCACGCATTCTGCAGACGTCCGCAGGACTGCTGGCCGCTGGAGCTCTGACGAGCGCGAGCCTGCCGGCGCAGGCGCAGGACGCGCCGGCTCAGCCGCGCGATCCGCGCTGCCACACCTCGCAGCTCACCGGCGCGATGTCGCCGGTCGAGGCGGGAGCGGGCCAGCGCTACGCCGACGTGACGCTGATCAACTCCAGCGACGCGCACTGCACGCTCTACGGCTACGGCGGGATGCAGCTGGTGGACGCCGCGGGCAACCCGCTGCCCACCGAGGTCACCCGCACCGCGAACCCGGGCCCGACGCTCATCGGACTCGACCCGGGCGAGTCGGCCTCGACGACGCTGCACTGGACCGCGGTCCCGCACGGGGGCGAAGGCGACCCGTGCCAGCCGGTGGCCCAGGGCCTGCAGGTCATCCCGCCCGACGAGACCGACTGGCTGCCGGTCGAGTGGACCGGCGACGCCGTCTGCGGCGGCGGAGCCATCGAGGAGGACGCCTACCACCAGGGCTGACCCGGACGCGACGTCTCGATCACCCCGGAGGTGCTGGCCGGATCAGCGGCGGTGTGCTGGGGTGGCGGAATGATCGAGTCAACGGATCGCGAGGTCGCGGGGAGCCTGGGGACCCTGACCGTGCGGGAGTGGTCGGGCGACAACCCCGGGTGGATCGCGCTGATCGCGCACGGCTACGGCGAGCACTCCGGGCGCTACCAGTGGGTCGCCGACCAGCTGCTGCAGGCACGCGCGCTGGTCTGCGCGCCGGACCACATCGGCCACGGCCGCTCACCGGGCGACCGGGTCTACTACGAGGACGCCGAGTACCTGGTCGCCGACCTGGAAGCGCTCCGCCGCGAGGTCACCGCGCAGCACCCGGATCTGCCGGTGGTGCTGATCGGGCACTCGATGGGCGGCATGCTCGCCGCCCGCTACGCCCAGGAGCACCAGCGCCGCCTGGCCGCTCTGGTGCTGTCCGGCCCGGTGCTGGGCACCTGGCACGTGCTGGACCTGCTGGAGCACGACGAGATCCCGGACACGCCGATCGACCCGGCGACGCTGTCCCGCGACCCGGAGGTCGGCGCCGCGTACCTGGCCGACGAGCTGGTCTGGCACGGCCCGTTCAAGCGCGCCACGCTGCGCGCGGTCGACGACTGCCTGCTGGCGATCAACGAGGGTCCGACGCTGGAGATCCCGACCCTGTGGGTGCACGGCGAGGACGACGAGCTGGTCCCCGAGGCCGACACGCGCACCGGCATCGACCGCATCCGGGGCAACGAGTTCCACGAGCACATCTACCCCGGTGCCCGCCACGAGCTGTTCAACGAGACCAACAAGACCGAGGTCATGACGGATGTCCGCAACTTCATCGGGCGAGCGCTGAATTCTTAGAACCGCTACTAATACTGACGATCACTACTCGATCGGGTGAGGCGTGTCGCTTGCGCGGTTGCAGCCCTGGACCCTCGCGGGCAGCTTGAAGTCCGGAGAGCGGGGGGCTGCCAATGAACGTCGAGCGCGCGCAGGACCTGATCGGGACGCCGGTTTTCGACAGCGCGGGCAACCGCGTGGGCCGGGTGGGCAACGTCTACGTCGACGACCACACCAACCAGCCGGAGTGGGTGACGGTGCGGATCGGGATGCTGGGCATCAAGGAGACCTTCGCGCCGCTCGACGGCGCGATCAAGGCCGAGAACCGCCTGGAGCTCCCGGTGTCGCGGGACCGGGTCCGCAACGCCCCGCGCGTCGAAGCCGAGGGCGGCCGGCTCACCGACACCGAGGGACGCGACCTCTACGCCTACTACGGCCTCGCCGAGCCCGACGAGACCGATATCAACCTCTGATCTCGTCAGGCGTTCGAACTCGGGTGGCCATGCGGAAGAATCTTCCGCGATGGACGCACACAGCGAGCTCGAACTGCTCATCACGGTGGTCGTCGGCGCCCAGGACGAGCCCTCCGCCCGCTCCGCCTGCGATGACCTGCTCAGGCGCGTCGGGGGCCAGGTCGTCACCGTCGGCGACTGCTCCGACGAGGAGCCGGGCTGCTGGTCGCTGACGATGAGCCGCGGCACCGGGGAGACCGGCTGGCACGTGGCCGCGCTCTCGCGCGTGGTGCGCAACTTCCTCCGCGAGCTGGGGCCGGGCTACGCGCGCTACCGGGTGGCCTGCGCACCGCCGACGGCTTGGGCGGTGGTGGACGACCCCGAGCTGGTGGGCGAGCTCGTCCCGGCCGGCGAGCGGTTGCTCATCGAGGCGTGGTCGCAAGAGGCCGAGCGAGCTCCGCATCACCAACAATCCACAGTAGACAACTAACTCCAACATGCCTGCCAGGTAAGACCGAACAGTGATCAACAAGGCGGGGTGCCCGCGAGCCGATCGCGCCCGGGCACTACCTTGTGAACCGTTACAGAGTCGTACCGCCCTTGGAGAGGACCGCATCCAAATGGCAGGCGTCGAAGAAGTTCGCGCAGGCATCTCGCTGGCCAACCAGAAGATGCAGGAAGGCGTCGCAGCCCTCCAGCAGACGGCCCTCGTCCTCGAGGAAGCGCAAGCCGCGCTCTCCGGCGCGATCCAGGGCACCGCGCAGGACGAGATGCAGCACGCCTACGGCATGCTCGCCGAGGTCCTGCAGACGCTCAGCGGTGCGCAGGGCTCGCTGCAGGCGACGATCTCCTCCACCGAGAGCTACGCCGGGCGGCTGTAGCCGTGTCCTCCCTCGACGAACTCCTCCAGGTCCTGCAGGGCGTCGAGCGCCAGCTCGAAGAGGCCGGGGCGCACCTGGGAACCTGCCAGGGCAAGCTCGACGAAGCGCGACAGGCGCTGGTGCGACTCGACCCCGAGCACCCGGAGACCGTCCTGCCCCCGGGACTCCCCCGAACGCATGACCAGGTGGAACGAGCGCAGCGCCTCATCGAGCTCGTCCTGAACACGATCCGCGACTTCAGCACCCGCCTGTAGGGCGGGCGAAGATCCGGAGAACACCGTCCCACTGCGCGGTATTCACGCCCGCGCATGGGTTAGGCGGGGCTTATTTCGAGGTGGTACCTTGATCACGTTCCGTAACTCGGTTGCCGAGGTGGCGTGTTGTGAAACGCAGTGACCGGCGAAGTCGCATCGAATCGGCCTTCGAGCACCTGCGCAGCAGCATCTCCGCCGCACTCGGAGCCGCCGAGAACGCGCACCAGGAAGTGCTCGACACCTGCGCCGAGCAGGAGCACGCGCTGCGCATCGCCCAGCTCGGCGCGGCCAAGGCCGAGCGCGAGCCGGAGCAGATCATCGACGACCCGGCCGACCCGCACTTCCAGGCCGCGCTGGCCCGTGCGCTCGCCGACCGTGACGAGATCTTCCAGGACTGGACCGAGCAGGGCCCGCCGTCGCTGGAGAAGCTGGTCGCCGCCAACTCACCCGGCAGCGCGTCGGAGGCTTTCGACGACTGGATCGGCCGCTTCGGCGACGGCGATGCCGCGCACCCGCCCGAGCTGTGGCGGATCGGCACCGCGACCATCCCGGACTCCCCCCGATCACCGTCCTTCCCCGCGGTCGTCCCGGCGCTGGACTTCGCGCACCTGCGCATCACCACCGACGAGGTGCCCGAAACCGCCGAAACCCTGGTGCAGAACCTGCTGCTGCGAATCATCAGCCACTTCCCGCCCGGCCAAGTGCGCATCCACAGCTGGGACGTCGCCCGGCTCACCGGAACGCTGCCGGACCTGCACCCGCTGACCAGCGCCGGACTGCTCACCGCTCACGACCCGACGCGGCTGGGCGACATGCTCGACGTGCTCTCCGACCACATCAAGCGCATCCACTCCGGCGCGCTGCTCGGCGAGCACACCACGCTGCGCGCGCTCGCCGCCGCCCACGGCAGGCGCGGCGAACCGTGGCGGATCGCGGTGCTGTTCGGCGACGGCCAGCCGCTGCGCGAGGAGCAGCAGCAACAGCTCCAGCGGATCGCCCGCAACGGCCTGGCCTGCGGGATCCAGCTGATCACCGTCGACCTCCCGCTGACCGTCAACAGCTCCATCGAATCGGTCACGCTGATCGGCGAGAACCGCGCCCGCACCAGCATGACCGGACCGGAAGCCGTTGTGGCGCTGGACGATCCGCCTTCGCGCGGCCAGGCGGCGAAGGCGTGCTCGGCGATCGCGGCCGAGTTCGAGTTGCGTCGGGCGCGGGTGCGCACCTTCGACGACCTGCTGCCCGACGAGCTGTGGCAGTGCCACTCGCGGTCCGAGCTGCAGGCTCCCGTCGGGTTCGACGAGGGAGAAGAGGTGTGGGTGCGGCTCGGCGACGCCAGCCCGCACACGCTCATCGGCGGACCCAGCGGGGCGGGCAAGACGAACTTCCTCTACGGCATGCTCGGCGCGATGGCCGCCCGGTACTCGCCGGACGAGCTGGAGCTGTACCTGCTGGACTTCAAGGAAGGCGTGTCGTTCGCCCAGTTCACGCCGGGCAAGCGCGACCCGAGCTGGCTGCCGCACGCCAAGCTGGTGGGCGTCAACGTCAACACCGACCGCGAGTTCGGGCTGGCGCTGCTGCGGTTCCTGGCCGACGAGATGCGGCGCCGCGCCGACAAGGCCAAGGAGCACGAGGTCACCAAGCTCGAAGAGCTGCGGGCCGAGGATCCCGAGGGCCGGTGGCCGCGGATCGTGGCGGTGATCGACGAGTTCCAGTACTTGTTCGCCGACCGCGATCCGGTGACCGCCCAGGCCACCAAGCTGCTGGAAGACGTTGCGCGGCGCGGACGTTCGCAGGGCATCCACCTGGTGCTGGCTTCCCAGGACGTCTCCGGCATCGAGGCGTTCTGGGGCAAGCCCGCGATCTTCGAGCAGTTCATCCTGCGCATCGCGCTGCCGAAGGCGCGGCGGGTGCTCACCGAGCACAACCAGGCGGCGATGGAGCTGCCGCGCTGGCACGCGGTGGTCAACCACGAGTCCGGTGTCAAGCACGGCAACGAGATCGCGCGCATCCCGGACGCCACCGCCCGCGACACGTTCCACGAGCTGCAGCAACGGCTCTGGCAGCGCCGCGCGGCCGGTTCGCACCCGCCTCGGCTGTTCGACGGTTCCAACCTGCCGACGCTCTCGGCGCTGGAGGACTACCGGAAGCTCACCGCGCACGTGAGCACGCCGCGCGCGCTGCTCGGGCAGATCATCGACGTCGAGGGCACGGCCGCGGCGGTGCGGTTGTCCCGCTCGCCGGGCCGCAACATCGCGGTGATCGGCTCGGTCCGCGAGGACACCACCAGCGCGCTGGGCGCGGCGGCGCTGTCGCTGTCCCGGCAGCACGAACCGGGCAAGATTCGGTTCACCATCGGCGCGCTGCTCGACGACGTCGACGACGACGCCCGCGCCGTGGCCGAGGAGCTGCGCGAACGCGGTCACGAGGTCGACGTGGTGGGGCTGGACGAGATCTCCCCGACGCTGGACGGCATCGCCGCCGACATCGACGCCGGCGCCGCCCCGGTCCGGCACTGCGTCGTGCTCTACGCGGTCGACGCGGCGCACACCACGTTGGAGCGCAAGGACCCGGTGACCCGGGCCTGCGCGCTGGACTCGCTGCGCACGATCCTCAAGCAGGGGCCGGAGTCGCGGGTGCACGTGATCGGCTGGTGGCGCAGCGTGCAGCGGGTGAAGAACACCCTCGGCATGGGGCCGGTGGACGACATCGGCGCGTGGGTGGCCTTCGACGTGCACGGTCAGGAGCTCAGCACCTTCGCCGCCGGTCAGCCGGTGAACTGGTCGCCGCGCTCGCGTCGCGGCCTGTTCTTCGACCGCTCGGTACACTCGCGTCCCGAGGTGGTGCTGCCGTTCGACCTCGGCGGATCGCCGGCGGTCCCGGCGCAGCGGTCGACCGAGCCCGAAGCCAACGTCCGGGAGGAAGCCGGTGACTGAGACCGCGGCGGAGCGCTACCGCGAGCTGACGGCCCTGGCCACGGCCGCGGGCAAGGCGATGCGCAAGCACGAGCGGGAGGCCGCCGAGGAGCTCGGCGAGCAGGTGGCGACCGGCAACCAGTGCAAGGAGGAGTCCGAGCAGGTCCGCGACGAGCTCGTCGCCGAGGTCAAGCAGCGCTGGACCGCGGCGATGCAGGTCGTCTGGGACGAGCGCTGGCTGCGCTCCTCGGGCATCCCCACTCCGGACCGCAACGCGCCCGACGCCACGCCCTCGGAGTCGCGCCTGGCGGTCCACGAGGCCTTCGAAGCCCTCCGCGACGCCATCGCCAAACCCCGCCTCCCCACCGGCTTCCTCCCCCGCCGCAAGAAGCCCTGAGCGCGGCACCGTTCGAATTTCGCGCGAAGTTCGAGGCTTGCGTTCGGGGTTCGAATTTCGCGCGAAGTTCGAATCCCTACCCTGCGCGTGTGCAGGAGTTGAGGAGCGCGGCCGAGGTCGCGGACGCCACGCCCGACCTGATGCTGCGGTGGGCCGCGCAGGCGTTGGAGCCGGGGTATCCGCACGAGCGCGGGAGCGCGTGGCGGCACCGGAGCGCGGTGGCGGTGTTCGCGCCCGGGCTCAACCGCGCCGACCGGCTCGTCCACGCCGGCGAGGAGCACGACGTCGTCGCGCTGCTGGAGGAGGTCCTGCCGTCGGTGTCCGGGCAGAAGGTCCGGTTGCTGGCGGCGGCTCCGCTGGCCGCTCGGGTCGCCGATCGGCTCGGCCACGAGGTGCTGGCGACGTTCGGTTGGATGCACCTGGACGCCGAGCCGCCGCAGCGGCCCGCACCGGGCGTCGAGTGGCTGACCGACGCCGACCGACCGGCGATCGACGCGCTGCTGCGCGCGGCCAACCCCGGCTCGTACCTGTTCCCCGACGACCCGGGCGCGGTGCGCTGGGCGGGTGTCCGCGACGACGACGGCACCCCGATCTCAGTCGCCGGGGACTCCTGGCCCGCGCCGGGAGTGCGCTACATCTCCGGCGTCGCCACCCGCCCCGAGCACCGCGGGCGAGGGCTGTCGACGCGCGTGTGCGCGTTCCTGACCAGGGAGCTCGCCGGGCTCGGCGACATCGCCCTGATGGTCGACGCGGACAACGAACCGGCGCTGCGGGTGTACCGGCGCCTCGGGTACCGGTGCACCGCGATCTCCGCTAGTCGCGGATGAGCTTGCCGGGGTTGAGGATCCCCGTCGGATCGACCGCCTGCTTGGCCGCGGCCAGCACCGAGGTGCCGATGTCGCCGATCTCCGAACCCAGCCAAGGCCGGTGGTCGACGCCCACGGCGTGGTGGTGGCTGATCGTGCCGCGCCCGGCGATCGCCTCGCACGCGGCCTCCTTCGCGCGCTGCCACTGGGCGAGGGCCTGCTCGGAGTCGCGCGGGGCCAGCACCGTGAAGTACAGCGAGGCACCGGTCTCGTAGGCGTGCGAAACGTGGCACATCACGATCGGCGGCCTGTTGCCGGCCTGCAGGTTGCGGACCAGCGCCGTGCGCACGGCCGAGCGCAGCTCGCTGAGCCCGCTCCAACTCGTCGCGGTCTCCAGCGTCTCCACGCACACGCCCCGGTCGAGCAGGGCGTCCCGCTGCCGGGGCCCGGAGAACCGGTGCGACTTCCAGGACTCCCCGACCGCCCGGCCCAGCCGCACGGTCCGCACGTCGCGCAGCGCGCGCATGGTGGCCGCGCGACGCCGCTTGAGCTCGGCGCGGGAACCGGATTCCCAGCCCAGCACCAGCAGGCACGGGTTGCGGACGCCCTTGGCGCGCAGGAAGTTCCCGATCGCGTGGGCCTTGAGCTGCCCGGCCAGCGCGAACTGCACCTCGGTCTCCTCCGGGTCGGACAGCCGGGTCACGTCGGCGAGCACGCGGTCCTGCGCGAGCGCGCGCACCGCGTCGCTGCCGGCCTGCCACCCGTCGACCACGACCGCCTCGTAGCGGCTGCGCCTCGGCGCGGGCCGGACCCGCAGGGCGACCTCGGTGATGACGCCGAGGGCCCCTTCGCTGCCGATCGCCAGCTGCCGCAGATCGGGTCCCGCCGCCGAGGCCGGTGCGACGCCGAGCTTCCACTCACCGGCCGGTGTCGCCAGCCGCACGCCCTCGACCATGTCCTCGAAGCGCCCGTAGCCCGAGGACGCCTGGCCCGCCGAGCGGGTCGCGGCGAACCCACCGATGGTGGCCCGCTCGAAGGACTGCGGGAAGTGCCCGAGGGTGAAACCGTGCGCCGCCAGCAGCGATTCGGCTTCGGTGGCGCGCATCCCGGCCTGCAGCACGGCGATCCGCGAGTCGGGGTCGAGCGAGACCAGCCGGTCCAGCCGCACCAGGTCGAGGGCGACCACCGCGCGCTTGCCGCCGCGCAGCGCGTCGACCCCGCCCACCACGGAGGTGCCGCCGCCGAAGGGGACGACCGCGATGTCGTGGCGGGCGCAGATCTCCAGCACGCCCTGCACCAGTTCCGGTTCCGCGGGCAGCAGCACGGCGTCGGGCACGGCGAGCTCGGAGCCCTCGCGGCGGCGCATCAGGTCGTTGTAGGACATCCCGCCCGCGCGGCCCAGGCGTGCGGCGGCGTCGACGAGCACGTGCCGTTCGCCGAGCAGCGCCTCGAGTTCCGCGCGCGGGGTGTCGGCGAGCGTGCTCTCGGGTACGTCGAGCAGGGACGAGGGCACCGCCGGGGTGGTCGTCTCGGCGAGCCCGATGCGTTGCCGCAGCCAGCGCAGCGCGGCCGGGGACAGTTGCGCGGCGGCGGCCCCCGAAGGGGTCCAGCTGCCGCGGAGGGTGTGTTCGATCTGGCCGGTCACGGCTAGAGTGTGACACATGGAGTTGGATTGTCACAGCATTGAGCGGGTGGCCGGACCCGGCAGGCGCCCGGCCGCCAACCGGGTCGACGACGCCGCCCTGCTGCGCGCGGCGCGGGAATGCGTGCTGGTCAACGGCGTCCGGCGCACCACGCTCACCGAGGTCGCCCGCACCGCCGGGGTCAGCCGCATGACGCTCTACCGGCGCTTCCCCGACGTCGGCAGCATGGTGACCACCCTCGTCACGGTCGAGTTCGGCGAAGTCCTGCACCAGGCCCGCGAGGCCGAGGGAAACGGCGATGCGCGGCAACGGCTGGTGACCGGGATGGTGCGCGGCATCAGACTGCTGCACGAGGCACCCCTGCTGCAACGCGTCCTGGAAACCGACGCCGAACTGCTGCTGCCCTACCTGGTGGAACGGCTCGGCAGCACCCAGGTGGCGGCCGACGGGTTCCTTCGCGAGTATCTGGCCGCCGGGCACGCCGACGGGTCGATCCGCCCCGGCGACGTGGCGGTGCAGGCCCGCTCGCTGCTGCTGCTGACCCAGTCCTTCGTCATCTCGGCGGGCCCAGCGGCCAAGGACCTCGACCTCAACGCACTGACGGACGAACTGGCCCTCCTCCTCGACGGCGCCCTGAAGCCAAGGAGCCCTTCATGATCACCACACCGCTTCCCGCCGGCTCGCTGCGCGCCACCTCGCTGAACTCCGCGCGGCTGCGAACCGACCTGCACGCGGCGGCGGAGCAGGAAGTCGACCTCCTCGTCGTCGGCGGCGGCGTCACCGGCACCGGGGTCGCCCTCGACGCGGCGGCGAGGGGGCTGTCCGTGGCGCTGGTGGAGGCCGAGGACCTCGCGTGGGGAACGTCCCGCTGGTCCAGCAAGCTCGTGCACGGCGGACTGCGCTACCTCGCGCACGGCGACGTCGCCCTGGCCCGGGAGAGCGCGGTCGAGCGCAACGTGCTCATGACCCGCACGGCGCCGCACCTGGTGCGCCCGCTGCCGCAGCTCATCCCGCTGCACGAGGGCACGTCCCGGCGGCAGGAAGTCGTCCTGCACGCGGGCCTGCGGGCCGGTGACGTGCTCCGGCGGGCGGCGCGGACCCCTTCCGACGTCCTGCCACCGCCGAAGAGGATCCCTTCAGCCGAAGCGCTCGCGCTCGTTCCCGGCCTTCGCCCGGCGGGGCTCCGCGGCGGGCTGCTGAGCTTCGACGGCCAGCTGGTGGACGACGCGCGGCTGGTGGTGGCGCTGGCGCGCACGGCGGCCGGTTTCGGCGCGCGCGTCCTCACCCGATGCCAGGTCCGATCCCTCGACGGTGGCGGTGCCGACGTGGTGGACGCGCGCAGCGGCGAGTCGCTGCGGATCCGGGCGCGCTCGGTGGTCAACGCCGCCGGCGTCTGGGCCGGAGAGCTGGTGCCGGAGGTCCGGCTGAGCCCCTCGCGCGGATCGCACCTGGTCGTCGACGCCGATGCGGCCGGGGTGGCGGGAACCGCCGTCGTGGCGCCGATGCCGGGCGAGTCGGGGCGGTTCCTGCTGCTCATCCCGCTGCCCGACGGCCGCGCGATCCTCGGCCTGACCGACGAGCCGACTCCCGGCCCGATCCCGCGAGTCCCGGAGGTCCCGGAGTCCGATGTGGACTTCCTGCTCGCGGGCATCCGCGACGTGCTCGGCGCACCGCTGACCCGCGAGCACGTGTTCGGATCGTTCGCGGGCCTCCGGCCGCTGCTGCAGCAGGACGGCAAGAGCTCGGCCGATCTGTCCCGCCACCACGCGGTGCTCACCTCCGGTGAAGGGGTCATCACGGTCGTCGGCGGCAAGCTCACGACCTACCGGAAGATGGCCGCCGACGCCGTGGACACCGCTGTGCGCACCTGCGGACTGGCCGCCGGACCGTCCCGCACCACCGAGATCGCGCTGGTCGGGGCGGCCCCTCGACGCCACCTCACCGACATCGAGGCTCCCGCCACCCTCATCGGCAAGTACGGCACCGAAGCCGCCCGCGTGGCCGCCCTGACCGAGTTCGACCCGGACCTGGCCGAGCCGGTGGCAGAAGGCCTTCACGTCACCGCCGCCGAAGTCCTCTGGGCCGTCCGCCACGAAGGCGCCCTCGACGCCGACGACGTCCTCGACCGCAGAACCCGCCTCGGCCTCAACCCCGACGACCGGGCCGCAGCACTCCCCCAGGTCGAGAACCTCGTCAACCGAGCCCTCGCCGGAATCGACCCCTGACGCCCCCATCACGAAGTCGCCCGATTACGGCGGTAATCCGCACCCCGACTACGGCGGTAATCCGGGTCCAGCGGCGCCCCGCACCCCGATTACGGCGGTATTCCGGGTTCGGAATACCGCGGTAATCCGGGTCCGTCGGTGGTCCGTGCCCCGATTGCGGCGGTGATCGGGGTGCGGAATACGGCGGTGGTCCGGGTTGGGGTGGTGGTCCGCGTCTTGGTTGGGGTGGTGATGCTCGGGTTTCAGTGGCGGTGGGGTGGGCGCAGAAAGGCCCCGGGGGCCGGCCTTTTCGGCCGGGCTCTCCGGGGCCCAATGCGTGGTCCGAGGCCGTGGCCTCCGACTTGATTCAGGTAACGATTCAGATCAGCGCTGGTCCATCGGCGTGTAGGGACGCTCGGCGGCACCGGTGTAGACCTGGCGCGGACGGCTGATCTTGCGGGCCGGGTCCTCGATCATCTCGCGCCAGTGCGCGATCCAGCCGGGAAGCCGGCCGAGCGCGAACAGCACGGTGAAGAACTTCGTCGGGAAGCCCATCGCCTTGTAGATCAGACCGGTGTAGAAGTCCACGTTCGGGTAGAGCTTGCGCGAGACGAAGTAGTCGTCGGACAGCGCCCGCTCCTCCAGCCGCAGCGCGATGTCCAGCAGCGGGTCGTTGGCGCCCAGCTTGGACAGCACCTCGTCGGCGGTCTTCTTGATGATCGCCGCGCGCGGGTCGTAGTTCTTGTAGACCCGGTGGCCGAAGCCCATCAGGCGAACGCCGGGCTCCTTGTTCTTCACGCGCTCGACGAACGCGTCGACGTCGCCGCCGTTGTTCTTGATGCCCTCCAGCATCTCCAGCACCGCGCTGTTGGCGCCGCCGTGCAGCGGGCCGAACAGGGCGTTGATGCCGGCCGAGACGCTGGCGAACATGTTGGCCTCGGACGAGCCGACCATGCGGACCGTCGAGGTCGAGCAGTTCTGCTCGTGGTCGGCGTGCAGGATGAACAGCAGGTCCAGCGCGCGGGCCAGGGTCGGGTCGACCTCGTAGGGCTCGGCGGGGAAGCCGAAGGTCATCCGGAGGAAGTTCTCCACCAGGCCCAGCGAGTTGTCCGGGTACAGGAACGGCTGGCCGACCGACTTCTTGTAGGCGTAAGCCGCGATGGTGGGCAGCTTGGCCAGCAGGCGGACCGTGGACAGCTCGACCTGGTCCTTGTCGAACGGGTTGAGGCTGTCCTGGTAGAAGGTCGACAGCGCCGAGACCGCGGACGACAGCACCGGCATCGGGTGCGCGTCGCGGGGGAATCCGTCGAAGAACTGCTTGAGGTCTTCGTGCAGCAGGGTGTGCCGGCGGATGCGCTCGGAGAACTCGTCGTACTCCTGCTGGGTCGGCAGCTCACCGTAGATCAGCAGGTAGCTGACCTCGATGAAGTTCGACTTCGCCGCGAGCTCCTCGATCGGGTAGCCGCGGTACCGGAGGATTCCGGCGTCGCCGTCGATGTAGGTGATGTCGGAGTTGCAGGCTGCGGTGTTGACGAAGCCCGGGTCCAACGTCACCAAACCGGTCTGAGCCAGCAACTTGCCGAGATCGACGCCAGGCGCACCCTCGGTCGGCTGCGTCACCTGCATTTCGTGCTCGCCGGCGTCATAGCGCAGCGCGACGGTACGTTTGGCGGTCACGTCGTCGGGCATTCGGGAACCTCTCGCGCTCGTCAAGGGGTGCGTGGTGACGACCGCGATTGCCCAGCCAAGCGGCAGGGCTCCGTGTCGCCCGCGCTCCGGTCGGGGTGTCCGAACCGTCGCAGCACCACCCCGTTGGGGTCCTGTCAGTAGTCACGCTAGACCGCAAGAGGGTCCCCGCGCAGCAATCGCGTTTCCTCTTTTTTGCAGGTGGGACCACGATCACATCACACTTACCGGTAGCGCGAGCGCCATTGTCGACGCTCCGCCACCGTCTGACACCACCATCGTGACCACGAGTGAAATCCGATCGGTCTAATCCGGATTCCTTCTTCCGCAGTCAGGCTTCTGCGCTCACAGGGCGTGTTCGGACACCACCGAATGGATTCCGGTCACCCGTCGAGCTCCGCTGACCACGGGGGCTCGGCGCCGGGACGGGAAACCGTGACCGCCGCGGCGGAGGCGGCGAACGCGAGCGCCTGCTCCCACCGCGAGGCGTCGAGGGCGCGAACCGCCTCCGGCGACAGGGCGTCGTGGCGGTGCAGCCAGGCCAGCAGCGCGGCCTGCACGGTGTCGCCGGCGCCGATGGTGTCGGCGACCTCGACCTCCCGGCCGGGCACGGTGATCTCGCCGTCGGCGGTGACCGCGGTGAGCCCGTCGGCTCCCCTGGTCAGCACCACCGCGGCCGGTCCGCGCGAGAGCCACTCGCGAGCGGCCTCGACGACGTCGCGACCGGGGGCCAGCCACTCGGCGTCGTCGTCGGAGACCTTGAGCAGCCCGACCGAGGGGAGCCAGGACTCGAAGCGCGCGCGGTAGGCGTCCGGGTCGGCGATCAGGTCGGCCCGGATGTTGGGGTCCAGCGCGACGAACACGCCCCGCTCGGATTCCCGGAACAGCGCCTTCTCGTAGGTCGAGGCACCGGGTTCGAGCACCATGCCCAGCGTGCCCAGGCACAACGCGGTGGTCTCGGCCGGCAGCGGCTGGTCGGCGACGAAGCGCGCGGCGGTGCCCTCGGTGTGGAAGCTGTAGCGGGCCGAGCCGCCCGCCTCCAGCCCGACCACGGCGAGCGTCGTCGGCTCCGGGCCGCGCTGGACCAGGGAGGTGTCCACTTCGGACTCGGCGAGCCGCTGCAGCATGCGGTCGCCGAACTGGTCGGTGGACAGCTTCGCGTAGAACGCGGCGGGCACGCCGAGCCTGCCCAGCGCGATGGCCACGTTGTAGGGGCCACCGCCGAGCAGCGGGTGCAGCGGACCGAGCTCTCCGTCCGGGGTGGACGGATCCGGCACGAGGTCGACCAGGGCCTCACCGCCGATGACGATCAATTTTCCTCCACTGTGTCCGAATTGGACTTCTCATCCTGGGCCAGACCGCCCAGCAGGAACTGCGACAGCGCGGCGAACGCGGCGGCGTCGGACAACCCGGTGCGCTCGCCGACCTCGCCGCGCTGGATGCCGGCGATGGTGCGACCGACCATCTCCCCGACGAACCCCGCGTGGACCTCGCGGAACACGCCTTGGCGCACGCCCTCGGAGATGAACCCGCGCAGCCGGTCGGCGGCGGCGTGGGCGTTGGCCTCGTAGGTGGCGCGGGTCGCGAGGTTGGCACCCATGTCGTTGATGAACTCCCGCGACGCCGGTTGCAGCGCTTCGGCGGCGGCGTCGAGGTAGGCGCGCACCTTCTCCCGGGCGTCCTCGGCTGCCTCGGTGCGGCGCTCGATGTCCTCGGTGGCGCTCTTGAAGTAGTGCGCGACGACGCGGACCGCGAGCTGGTCCTTGCTGCCGGCCAGCGTGTAGAGCGTCGACTTCGAGCAGTGCAGCCTGCCCGCCAGCTCGTCGAGGGTGAAGTGGGCGAACCCCTCGGCCAGGAACAGATCGCGCAGGCGGTCCAGGAGTTCGGCTCGTCTGGGGTTCAGCGTCCGCTCGGCTCGGGAGGTGCTCATCGGAAGAAGCCTGCCACAGGATTCTGAATCGTCCGAGCAGACCTGTTCACAGTACTGTAGTACCGCTTATAGTACTGATTGCAGTACAGCAGCCCGCTGCGCACACTGGACCGTGGGAGCGCGACATGACCGTTCACCGCCTGCTTCCGACCGAGGAAGCCACCGATCTGCTCGCGTTGACCCGCGAGATCGCCCGCGACGAGCTCGCCGGCCGTGCCGCCGAGGACGAGGCCGCCGCGAAGTTCCCGCGCGACGCGTTCCGCCTGCTCGGCGAGGCCGGGCTGCTCGGCCTGCCCTACCCCGAGGAACACGGCGGCGGGGCGCAGCCCTACGAGGTGTACCTGCAGGTGCTGGAGGAGATCAGCAGCGCCTGGATGACCGTCGGCGTGAGCCTGTCGGTGCACACCATGAGCTGCTTCCCGCTCGCCCACTTCGGCACCGCCGAGCAGCGCGAGCGGTGGCTGCCCGAGATGATCGGCGGCTCGCTGCTGGGCGCCTACGCGCTGTCCGAACCGCACGCGGGCTCCGACGCAGCCGCGCTGAGCACCCGGGCGGAGCGCGGCGGCGACGAGTACGTGATCAACGGGCAGAAGGCGTGGATCACCCACGGCAGCGAAGCCGACTTCTACACGCTGATGGCCCGCACCGGCGACGGCGCGCGCGGCATCAGCTGCCTGCTCGCCGACTCGACCACCTCCGGTCTGACGGCGGGACCGCCCGAGCACAAGATGGGGCTCACCGGGTCACCCACGACCCCGCTGTACTTCGAGGACGCCCGAGTCCCGGCCGAGCGGCTGATCGGCGAGGAGGGCGACGGACTCAAGATCGCGCTGTGCGCGCTGGACTCCGGCCGGCTCGGCATCGCCGCGTGCGCGGTGGGGCTGGCCCAGGCGGCGCTGGACCTCGCGGTCGACTACGCGCAGCAGCGCAAGCAGTTCGGGCAGCCGATCATCGAGTTCCAGGGCATCGAGTTCCTGCTGGCCGACATGGCCGCCGCCGTGCACTCGGCCCGCGCGATGTACCTCGACGGCGCCCGCCGCCGCGACGCCGGTCTGCCCTTCGGCGAGCAGGCGTCGGTGGCGAAGCTGGTGGCCACCGACGCAGCCATGAAGGTCACCACCGACGCGGTCCAGGTCCTCGGCGGTGCCGGCTACACCCGCGACTTCCCCGCCGAGCGGTACATGCGCGAGGCCAAGGTCCTGCAGATCTTCGAGGGCACCAACCAGATCCAGCGACTGGTCATCGCCCGCCACCTCACCCAGCGCTGACCCCACCCGACCGGTCCTGCTTCCCCTCCACCCGTCCCGCGGGGAGTGCACGCGATTTCCATGGAAGTCGGGTTCCTGATTTTCATTGAAATCGGGAACGCGACTTCCATGGAAACCCGGTGCCACATGGGACACCGCAAGTCAGAGTGGTGTGAGGCCCCAGTGGGCCGTCCAGGCCTCGCCCGGTTGGAGGGTGATGAGGTCGGTGCCGGAGTTGAGGGCGTCCGGCGGGCAGGTCATCGGTTCGATGGCGATCGCGCGGCCGCGCTCGGGGAACTCCTCGGCCGTGTAGACCTGGACCCACTTGAACACCGGATCCGCCCACAGCTGCACGCCGTGGCCGTCGGGGCCGGTCAGCGAGTGGCGGACCAGGCCGGCCGGGTCGTCGGGCGCCGGAGCCGCGCCGCCAAAGGCCGTGTCGAGCCACACGCCTGCCAGGCGGCGGCCGGTGCGGAAGTCGACCTCGTCGCCCTCCAGCGCGCGCGGCGGCCGCACCGGCAGCAGCCGGTCGGCGTCCACCGGCAGCACCGAGGAGGCGGCCAGGCGCAGCGTGCACTCGTCGGTCTCGACGTTGCCCGCGCGCGGGTACGGGTGCACCCCGACGCCGAACGGAACTGCGCGCCCGCCCAGGTTCTCCACGGTGTGGGTCACGGTGAGGCCATCACCGTCGAGCGCGTAGCCGATCGAGGTCAGCAGCGGCACCGGCCAGCCCGGCCGCGGCGAGGCGGTCGCCTGCAGCACCACGGCGGAGTCGGTGTGCTCGACGATCGCCCACGGCTCGTGCCGCAGCAGGCCGTGGATGGCGTTGTGGCGGTCGGGCTCGGTCAGCGCGAGCTGCTGCGGCTCGCCGTCGAGCGCCCAGCGCCCGTCGGCGACCCGGTTCGGCCACGGCACCAGCACCGCCCCCGCGGCGGACGGCGGGAGCCGGTCGGCGTCGAAGGTCTCGGTGAAGGGCACCCCGTCGACGGTGAACGCGCGCAGCGCGGCGCCGAACTCGGTGATGACCGCCTTCGCGGTCCCCGAGGTGATCTCGAACTGCCGGCCGGTGGCGGGAAGAGGATCATGCACGCCGCCACTCTACGACCAGGAGGCGGCCCCGGACACCGCGAACAGCGCCCCGGACCGCCTCCCGATCGGCGAACGACCTACTTGCTCAGGGCTTCGGCCTCGAAGTCCGTCTTGCCCTTCAGGAAGTAGTTGATCAGCCAGAAGATCACGCCGATGCCCAGCAGGATCCCGGCGATGATGTACTCCGTCGCCGGCCGCCCGGACAGCGGGCTGGCGAAGAACGCGCAGGTCAGCGCACCCAGCACCGGGACCCAGGTGGGGGCCCGGAAGTGCTCGTGCTCGACCTCGTCCTTGCGCAGCACCAGCACCGCGACGTTGACCACCGCGAACACCACGAGCAGCAGCAGCGAGGTGGTGCTGCCCAGGTCGGAGATCTCCAGCGAGCTCACCAGGATGACCGCGATGATGCTGGTGAACAGGATCGACACCCACGGGGTGCGACGGGCCTGGTGCACCTTGCCGAACACGCCCGGCACGACGCCCTCGTTGGCCATGCCGTAGACCAACCGGCTCGCCATCAGCATGTTGATCAGCGCGGTGTTGGTCACCGCGAACAGCGCGATCAGCGAGAACAGGATCGGCGGGAACCACGGGGCGGCGGCCTTGACCACCAACAGCAGCGGGCCGTCGGACTCGGCCAGCTCCGCGGTGGGCACCAGCGTCGAGGTGATCAGCGCGATGACCAGGTAGATCGTCGCGGTGATGACCAGGCCCAGCAGCAGTGCGCGCGGGAAGTTCTTCGCCGGGTCCTTGGTCTCCTCGGCCATGTTCACCGAGTCCTCGAAGCCGACCATCGCGAAGAACGCGAGCGCGGTGGCCGAGGTGATCGCCAGCAGCGGCGAGGTGTCGGCGTCGAACTGCGTCAACCGGCTCGGGTCCGGGGCGATGTCGGCGCTGTGGCTGCCGCCGAAGATGGCGATCAGGCCGAACACGATCACGATCGCCAGACCGGTCAGCTCCACGCACGTCAGGACGACGTTCATCTTGACCGACTCGCCGACGCCGCGGAAGTTGATCGCGGCGAGCAGCAGCAGGAAGCCGAGGGCGACCAGCCACGAGTAGGGCTCGACGCCGTCGCCGAAGATGCCCGTCAGGTAGTCACCGCTGAACGCCTGCGCGGCCGAGGAGGCCGAGGTGATGCCGGAGCACATCACCGCGAAGGCGATCAGGAACGTCACGAAGTGGATGCCGAAGGCCTTGTGCACGTACAGCGGTGCGCCCCCGGCCTTGGGGTACTTGCCGACCAGTTCCAGGTAGCTGAACGCGGTCAGGAAGGCGACCACGAAAGCGACCAGGAACGGAACCCAGAGCGCTCCGCCGACCTTGCCGGCGACCTTCCCGGTCAGCGAGTAGATCGTGGTCCCGAGGATGTCTCCCACCACGAAGAACAGCAGCAGTTTCGGGCCCATCACCTTCTTGAGGCCAGGCTCCTGCGCACCGCCGGGCGCAATGTCGGTCGTTTCGTTGGCCATAGTGGAGAAGTGTGCAGGGTGGCTCCGGCGGCTGTCTGCCCACCCCTGGTCGAAACGCACTCCGACGAGTGTCGCAAGCGTGGCGGAGTGCCCAATCCGCACGATCCGCACAGATCAGATCACATGCCGTTACCGCTGGGCGCCTTGTACTTCCAGAACGCCGGCAGGCACGCCGCCGACAGCCCGGCGGCGAGCACGACGAGCACTCCGCCGATCAACACCGCCGTCCCGGTGCCCAGCGCGGCACCGGCCAGGCCGTGCAGGGTGTCGGCCAGCCTCGGCCCGCCCGCGACGACGACGGTGAACACGCCCTGGATCCGGCCGCGCATCTCGTCGGTGGCGGCGGCCTGCAGGATCGAACTCCGGTAGACCATGCTGACCAGGTCGGCACCGCCACCGAGCGCCAGGAAGACCACCGCGAGCCACAGCGAGTCGGCGAAGCCGAAACCGATGATCGCCACGCCCCAGGCCACCACGGCGAGCGTGACGCCCACGCCGTGCCGGGTGATGCGGTGCAGCCAGCCGGAGAACAGCCCGAAGCAGAAGGCGCCCAGCGGGATCGCGGCGTACAGCCAGCCCAGCGCGGCACCACCACCGGGCGGGTCGCCGAAGGTGCGCTCGGCCATCTCCGGGAACAGCGCGCGCGGCATGCCGAAGACCATCGCGATGATGTCCAGCAGGAACGAGGCCAGCAGCACCGCGTGCAGGCCGAGGTAGCGGAAGCCGTCGAGGACCGAGCGCAGACCGGCCTTCTTCGGCGCACCGTCCTGCGGCGGCAGCGCGGGCAGCCGGAAGACCGCCCACAGCGCCAGGCACAGCGCGATCGCGTCCACCAGGTACAGCACGGACAGGCCCAGCAGCGGCAGCAGCACGCCCGCCAGCAGCGGCCCGACGATCGATCCGAGCTGGAAGACGGTGGCGCCCAAGGCCTGCGCGGACGGCAGCAGGTGGGTGGGGATCAGCCGGGCGATGGCGGCGCCGCGGGTCGGCGAGTTGACCGCGAAGAACGTCTGCTGGAGCGCGAACAGCACCAGCACCAGCCACACCGAGGGGATGCCTGCGAAGGCGACCAGCCACAGCAGCACGGAGGTTCCGGCGAGCCCGCCGTTGGTGATGATCAGCAGCTTGCGCCGGTCGACGGCGTCGGCGATCGCACCGCCCCACAGGCCGAACACCAGCAGCGGGACCAGGCCGAAGATGCCCGCGAGCCCGACGTAGAACGAGGATCCGGTGATGTCGTAGAGCTGCTTGGGCACGGCCACGGCGGAGAACTGCGCGCCGACGGCGGTGACGATGTTGGACACCCACAGGCGGCGGTACGCGGGGTACTGCAGCGGACGCGTGTCGATGAAGACCTTGCCGAGCAAGGACTTGAAGCTGCGCCGGGGAATGGTTCCGCTGGTCTGCCGCACGAGAGCAGCAGCCTAGTCCTTCGCGAAGCTAATGGACCACTCGTTTTCCGCCCGTGTGACGGAGGTCTACGCCATTCCCCGGCGGTCGCTCACGGAGCCAGTCGCTCGACGGTCCAGCGGTCGTCGTTGCGGCGGAAGCGGAGCCGGTCGTGCAGCCGGTCGGGACGGCCCTGCCAGAACTCGACGAAGTCCGGGCGGATCCGCCAACCGCCCCAGTGCGGCGGGACCGGGACCTTCTCGGCCTCGCCGAAGCGGCGCTCGATGCCGTTGAGCGAGTTCTCCAGCGCCTCACGCCCGTTGACCACCCGCGACTGCGGCGAGGCCCAGGCGCCCAGCTGCGAGCCGCGCGGGCGCTCGGCCCAGTACTCGGCGGTCTCGGCGGAGCTGACCTTCTCCACCTCACCGCGCACGTTGACCTGGCGCTGCAGCCCCAGCCACGGGAACGTCGCCGCCGCAACGCGCGTCGACTTCAGGTCGTGGCTCTTGTTGGACGTGTAGTTGGTGAAAAACACCACACCACGCTCGTCGAAGCCCTTGCACAGCACGGTCCGCGAGGACGGGAAGCCCTCCGGGTCGGCGGTGGCCAGCACCATCGCGTTGGGTTCGACCAGCTCGGCCGCGATGGCCTCGTCGAACCACAGCTGCAGCTGCTCGTGCCAGGTGCCGGCGAGCGAGTCCTCGTGCAGCGCCCCGGCTTCGTAGGAAACGCGCATGGACGGCAACGCGACCTTGGCCTCCGACATCCTCTTCCTCCCTGACTCGCCCGGCGAACGGCACGACTCGACTTCGACATTCCGGCCCAGCGCCGGACGGTACGGGTTGGACGAGGCCGACGCGCGCGATGCGGCCGGCCATTCGTTACGACGGTAAACGGGATCAGAACGGGAGCCGAATCGACGATAGGTCACGATCGATTCCGCAACCGATGCAGTGATCGTTCCCACACCGCCGGCACGTCACCCGATCAGCCGTTGCGCTGCGAGAAGAGCGTGGGAGCCTTTCGCTCACCCCAGTTCACCACGTCGGCAGGAGCAGGTACTCGACGTCCGGATGGTGGGAGAGGGCCTCCGCGAGACGGTGCCCGGCCGTCACGGCGTCGTCGGCGAGCGCGGTGGCCAGCGCTCCCCCGGAGGCCAGCGGGGCCAGCGACCACCACTGGCCGCTGGCGGGGTCGGACGGATCCCGGTCCCACGCGACCACCTCGGTCGCCAGCACGCGCGCGCCCGCGAGATAGGCGGTGCTGGCCGCCATCCGCGCATCGCCGAGGTCGAGACGCTGCCGCAGCAGCGCCCTCCCGGACCTCGTGACCTGCGTCGTCGCGGTCAGCTGACCGGAAGGTTCCCCGCATCGACCGAGCACCAAAGTCTCCCTGCACCGGGCCCGCGCACCGGCCGCCAGCTCGACCGCCAGGTCCGCGGCGTGATCGGCCCGCGAGCTGATCACGCTGGCCTCCGGCAGGTATTCGACCGTGCCGCCCTCGTCGACCTCGATGCGCACGCTGGAACGGCTGCTCCCGCGGCCGGGCAGCGCGACGGTCGCCGCCGTCCCGGAGAGCCGGAGCCTGGCCCCGGCTCCGACGCGCACCCGCAGGTCGACGAGGTCACCGCCGATCGGCCCGGCAGCTGAGCTCACCAGGTGCACGACGGCGGTCCCGTCGCTGGCGGTCGAGGTCCGGCGAGGCACCAGCGTCATGGGGGCCTGCGAGCGCAGTTCCCGCACGACGCTGCGCCCGCCGGAGAGCTCGACGGTCAGCGCAGCAGTGGCCTTCATGCTCGTCCACCCCGGCACGGGGCCGGAACCGACCGGACGAAATGGACTTCGCCCCCGGGCGGTTCGGGTGAGAACCGCCCTGCTGCCGACTTCTCACGCACCGAGGCCGACCTTCACCTGCTCGCGCACCCACGCCGCGACGTCCGGGGCGTTCGGGGTGCGGGTCAGGGACTGGGTGATGACAGGAAGGTTCCCACGCATGCGGTGGGCGTCGGAGGTCATCACCGCCATGTCCGCGCCGACGAGCTCGGCGAGGTCGATCTTGTTGATGACCAGCAGGTCGGCCGTGGTGACACCGGGGCCGCCCTTGCGCGGGACCTTGTCGCCACCGGCGACGTCGACGACGAAGATCTGCCGGTCGGCCAAGCCCCGGCTGAACACGGCCGTCAGGTTGTCGCCACCGCTCTCGACGATGACCAGCTCCAGACCGGGGTGCTCGTCGGTCAGCCGGTCCACCGCGTCGAGGTTGGCGGTGATGTCGTCGCGGATCGCGGTGTGCGGGCAGGCTCCCGTCTGCACCGCCTCGATCCGGTCGACGTCGAGGACGCCCGCCTTGCGCAGGAAGTCGGCGTCCTCGGTGGTGTAGATGTCGTTGGTGACCACCGCCAGGTCGATCTCCTGGCCGAGCGCCCGGCACAGCGCGGCGGTGAGGGCCGTCTTCCCGCTCCCCACCGGGCCGCCGATCCCCAGCCGGAACGGCCGGCCCCGCTGCGGTGCGGCCGCGTGCGGGTCGGGTCCGGCGGCGGTCGGGTCGAAGCCGACCGGATGCGTGTGGCCGTGTCCGTGGCCGTGTTCAGGAGGCAAAGAGACGCACCTCTTCCCGGTGATGACGATCGTGGGCCTCGGCGAGCAGGTCCAGCGCCGGGGCACCCGGTGCGGGCAGCTCCGCCGGTGCGAGGCCGGCGACCCGGGCGGCTCCGTCGGCGATCTCGTCGAGCTCCGCGGAGAGTTCGACGAGGGCCGCGTTGACCGCGAACGGGTCGAGCCCGAGCAACCGGACCCCGGCGGAGGCAGGACCGCTGATCGCCAGGTATCCGGCGGTCAGCGCGGCCTCCCGGGGCTGCGAACCGGCGGTCGCCGCCAGCACGCCCAGCACGATCGGGTGGTGTGGTCGCGTCGTCGCGGCCACCAGTTCGGTGAGCACCGGCGAGGGCCACGCTGCCCGTCCGGCGCGGATCATCCCCTTCCCCTGCGCGCGCGAGGCCTCCCGCTGCGCCGGGGACGGGGTTCGGGCGTCGAGCTCGACGTCCAGGTCCTGCCAGTGTCCGCAGTGGACTCCGCGCAGCGCGGCGTGGGCCGCCGCGGCGGCGAAGACCGCCTGCAGCGAGCCCGCGCCGAAGAGCCTGCCGTGCAGAAATTCTCGCAGGTCGGCGGTGCTGCTGATGAGTCCCATCGAGGCGGCTTCCTCGACGCCTCCGGAGTGCACGTGACCGCCCCCGGGGAACCGGGAGTCGGCCAGCGCCAGTACCGCGAGCCCCATCAGAACAGGAAGTAGCGCTGCGCCATCGGCAGCTCGGTGACCGGGTCGGGCTCGACGAGGTCGCCGTCGACGTGCACGGCGAAGCTGTCGGGATCGACCTGGATGTCCGGGGTTGCCGAGTTGCGCACCATGTCGGCCTTGGTGACGCCCCGGGTGCTCTCGATCGCCAGCATCCGCGAGCTCAGCTCCAGCCGCTCGGCCAGGCCGTCCTCCAACGACGCCGGGGCCACGAAGCACGCGCTGCTCGCGGCCGCCGCGCGCGGCGAGGCGCCGAAGCTCGGCCGGGCGACGTAGGGCTGCGGGGTCGGGATGGACGCGTTCGCGTCGCCCATCGCCGCCCACGCGGCGAACCCGCCCTTGAGCACGACGTGCGGCCGGACGCCGAAGAACTGCGGCTCCCACAGCACCAGGTCCGCGAGCTTGCCGACCTCCACCGAACCGACCTCGCCGGCGATGCCGTGCGCCAACGCCGGGTTGATCGTGTACTTCGCGACGTAGCGCTGCGCCCGGTTGTTGTCCGCGCGGCCGTCGCCGTCGAGGGCTCCCCTGCGCCGCTTCATAGCGTGCGCGGTCTGCCAGGTGCGCAGCACCACCTCGCCGATGCGGCCCATCGCCTGCGCGTCCGAGCTGATCATCGAGATCGCGCCCATGTCGTGCAGCACGTCCTCGGCCGCGATCGTCGAGGGCCGGATGCGGCTCTCGGCGAAGGCCAGGTCCTCGGGCACCGACGGGTTGAGGTGGTGGCACACCATGAGCATGTCCAGGTGCTCGTCGATGGTGTTGACCGTGTGCGGCCGGGTCGGGTTCGTCGACGAGGGCAGCACGTTCGCGGCCGCGGCGACCTTGATGATGTCCGGAGCGTGCCCGCCACCTGCGCCTTCGGCGTGGTAGGCGTTGATCGACCGGCCGTTGATGGCCGCCAGCGTCGACTCCAGGAAACCGGTCTCGTTGAGCGTGTCGGTGTGGATGGCGACCTGCGCGCCCGTCTCCTCGGCCGCGCGCAGCGAGGCGTCGATGACGGCCGGGGTCGCGCCCCAGTCCTCGTGGATCTTCAGCCCGCCCGCCCCGGCGCGCAGCTGCTCCAGCAGTGCTTCGCCGCGCGTGGTGTTGCCCTTGCCGAGCAGCAGCACGTTGACCGGCACGTGGTCCATCGACTGCAGCATCCGCGCCAGGTTCCAGGCGCCGGGCGTGACCGTGGTGGCCTTGCTCCCCTCGGCCGGTCCGGTGCCGCCGCCGATGAGCGTGGTGATGCCGCTGGCCAGCGCGGTGTCGGCCTCCTGCGGGCAGATGAAGTGCACGTGGCAGTCGATGCCGCCGGCGGTGAGGATCCGCCCGTTGCCCGCGACGATCTCGGTGGACGGGCCGATGACCAGCGCCGGGTCGACCCCGTCGGTGACGTCGGGGTTGCCGGCCTTGCCGATGCCGACGATGCGTCCGTCGCGGATGCCGACGTCGGCCTTGACCACGCCCCAGTGGTCCAGGATCACCGCTCCGGTGATCACCACGTCGGGGGTTCCCTCGGCGCGGGTGGCCACCGCCTGCCCCATCGACTCGCGGATGACCTTGCCGCCGCCGAAGACGGCCTCCTCACCGGAGCCGGTGGGGCCTTGGCTGCGGTCCTCGGTGATCTCGACGAGCAGGTCGGTGTCGGCCAGCCGGATGCGGTCGCCGGTGGTGGGGCCGAACAGCTCGACGTACCGGGACCGGTCGATGGAGGGCGTGCTCAACGGGTCCCCTCGCCTTCCTCGCCGTAGGCGAACTCGCTGGCCCGGTGGTCGCGCTGGTCGAGCTCACCGGCGAACTCCGGGCGCAGGCCGCGCACCAACCGGGCACCGCCGACGGGCACCAGGTCGACCTCGCGTTCCACGCCCGGCTCGAAGCGGACGGCGGTGCCCGAGGGCACGTCGAGCCGGTGGCCCCACGCGGCGGCCCGGTCGAACTCCAGGCCCGGGTTGACCGCGGCGAAGTGGTAGTGGGAACCGACCTGCACGGCCCGGTCGGCGCGGTTGACGACGGTGAGCCGGACGCGCTGCCTGCCGGGGTTCAGCGGGATCGGCTCGTCGGCGGTGATGATCTCGCCGGGAAGCATGCGGGCTCCTGCTCAGGTGATGGGGTCGTGGACGGTGACGAGCTTGGTCCCGTCCGGGAAGGTGGCCTCGACCTGCACGTCGTGGATCATCGCGGGCACCCCGTCGAGCACCTGGTCGGCCCGCAGCACCTCGCGGCCGCTGCGCATCAGCTCCGCGACGGTGCGGCCGTCGCGGGCGCCCTCGGTGACGTGGTGGGTGATCAGCGCGACCGCTTCGGGGTAGTTGAGCTTGAGGCCGCGGTCCATCCGTTCGCGGGCCAGCTGCGCTGCGACGTAGACGAGCAGCTTGTCGCGCTCGTGCGGGGCGAGGTGCATGGTTTTTCCTTAACACACGGGTGCGGCTTCAGCCCCTGCTCGAACGCCGGTTTTAACCGGACTGCCCGGTTGCGAAACAACAATTTTTCCTGGATTTTTCACGAGACGGCAAAAGCCCCCATTCACCGCACGTCAACTCATCTCGGAATTTTTTCCATCGAGCCGCCATTGCCCTTTCTTCCCCTCGGGGTGCACTGTTGGCTCCGAAACCCCGCCACGTCGCCCAGCCCACGCGCACGCGCGCAACCCCCTACGACCAGGAGACGAGGCAGCTATGAGCGAATTCCGCCCCGGCTTGGAAGGTGTCGTCGCCTTCCAGACCGAAATCGCCGAACCCGACCGCGACGGTGGCGCCCTGCGCTACCGGGGCGTGGACATCGAGGACCTCGTGGGCACGGTCTCCTTCGGCGATGTCTGGACGCTGCTGGTGGACGGGAAGTTCGGTGGCGGACTGCCGCTCGCCGAGGACCTCCCGCTGCCGGTGCGCACCGGCGACGTGCGGGCGGACGCGCAGGCCGCGCTGGCCATGACCGCGCCCGCCTTCGGCTTCCAGCCGGTGCTGGACATCGAGGCCGAGCAGGTGCGCGAGCAGCTCGCCCGGGCCTGCTCGCTGGGCCTGTCCTACATCGCCCAGTCCGCGCGCGGTGACCAGGCGCCGGTACCGCACGCGCGCATCGCCGAGGCCACGACCACCACCGAGCAGTTCCTCACCCGGTGGCGCGGTGAACCGGATCCCGCCCACGTGCAGGCGCTGGACGCCTACTGGACCTCCGCCGCCGAGCACGGGCTGAACGCCTCCACCTTCACCGCCCGGGTCGTCGCGTCCACCGGCGCCGACGTGGGCGCCTGCCTGTCGGGCGCGGTCGGCGCGATGTCCGGCCCGCTGCACGGCGGTGCCCCGGCTCGCGTGCTGCCGATGATCGAGGAGGTCGAGCGCACCGGAGACGCTCGCCGCGTGGTGGCCGACATCCTCGACCGCGGCGACCGGCTGATGGGCTTCGGCCACCGCGTCTACCGCGCCGAGGACCCGCGCGCCCGCGTCCTGCGCAACACCTGCGACCAGCTCAAGGCCCCGCGCTTCGAGGTGGCCCGCGAGCTGGAGCAGGCGGCGCTGGCGGAACTGCGCGAAAGGCGACCCGATCGCCAGATCGAGACCAACGTGGAGTTCTGGGCCGCCGTGATCCTGGACTTCGCCGCGGTCCCGACGGCCATGATGCCCTCGATGTTCACCGCCGCACGGCTCGCCGGCTGGTCGGCGCACGTCCTGGAGCAGAAGCGGACCGGACGCCTGGTCCGACCGTCGGCGCAGTACATCGGCCCGGCCCCGCGCTCGCCGCAGGACGTGGCCGGTTGGGACACCGTCACCCAGATCATCGCCCCGGTGTGAGCCCGCTGGTGGGTCGGCCGCGCGGCCGGCCCACCAGGGGATAGTTTGGGCCGCGTGACAGATTCGGCGAAGTTGCACGTCCAGTACGCCGAGGCCCTCGAGGAGGACGCCGCGGGCAGCGAGAGCCCGTGCTCGGAGCTGGTGGAGGCCTCGGAGCACTGGCACAAGGCCGACGAGCACGAGCGCGAGCTCGCGGCGGTGACCAGGGCGCTCGAACTGGACGACGACTCCGGACCGCTCAGCGGCCGCGGCGCCTACCTCGCCTACCTGCTCACCCACGGCCGCGCTGACGAGGCCGCGCCGCTGCTCGACGAGCTGCGCCGGAACCCGAGCAAGGTCGCGATGACCTACATGGACGTCCACTTCGGCTACTCCACCACCGGTGACGTCTTCGAAGGCCTGCGCTGGCTCAACGCGGGCGCGAACCACCTCATCCCCTCGCTCGACGAGCCCCTGAGCCCCGCCGATCCGGGCTACGACCTGCTGCTGGAGCGACGGCACGCGAGGTCCGAGGCGGGACTGCCGGCCGACGCGATGGACGAGTTCTTCGACAAGTGCGCGGAGCACGGCGAGGAGCTCGCCAGCCAGCTCCAGGGCCGCCGCGGCGAGGACGACATCGCCGATCTCGTGGACGAGGACGGGAACCTCTCGCTCACCCGCTACGCGGTCCCGCTGTGGACCGCCGAGGAGTTCGCCCTCTCGAAGCGCCGGCACCCCGAGTGGTGGGAGGAGGGCACCACCCACGACGACTACCGGCGCGGGGTTCAGCGGGAGCTCGGCGAGGTCGCGACCGGCGCGTGCTTGGTCCCCACCACGGTCGCCGCGGTGGAGGAGTTCGCCGAGGCGGTCGGGCACCGGTCCGACGACCCCGAGATCCCGGCCGACTACGCGTTCGAGGAGGCCCACGCGAGCCGGTATCTGCCCTGGCCACCGGGCCGGAACGACGCCTGCTGGTGCGGGTCGGGACGCAAGTACAAGAAGTGCTGCGGAGCGCCCGGGTTCGCCTGATCGCACCGACTCGAACGGGCCTTCTGGGCCACAGTGGTGTTGGCCGGGGACGCGAACGGCAGTAAGTTGCGGTGCGGCAGCGGCCGCCGGACACCGAGCGGTAACCCTGCTGCAACACTTGAGCCGAGCCGGCAATGGCGCCGGCGGACCTGGCCACTGGCGCGCGGGGACGGGTTCGAACCTCCTCACCCCGCACAGTCACCACAACAACGCCCGGAGGCGCCGGAATGACGCAGGCCGAGACCACCGACCCGACCACCTTGAAGCTGCCCGCCGAACTCCAGCCCGCGGACGGTCGCTTCGGTTGCGGACCTTCCAAGGTCCGCCCGGAGCAGCTGGCCCGGCTGGCGAACGAGGGTGCCGCGGTGATGGGCACCTCCCACCGGCAGAAGCCGGTGAAGTCCCTGGTCGGACGGGTTCGCGAGGGACTGCGGGAGCTGTACTCGCTGCCCGAGGGCTACGAGGTCGTGCTCGGCGTCGGCGGCACCACCGCTTTCTGGGACGCGGCGACGTTCGGCCTGATCCGCGAGCGCTCGCTGCACCTGACCTACGGCGAGTTCTCCTCGAAGTTCGCCAAGGCCGCCAAGACGGCTCCCTTCATCGGTGAGCCGGTCGTGGTCTCCTCCGACCCGGGTGACGCCCCGGAGCCGGTGTCGGACCCGAGCGTCGACCTGATCGGCTGGGCGCACAACGAGACCTCCACCGGCGTCATGCTGCCGCCGTCCCGCCCGGCGGGCTCGGAGAACGCGCTGATCGCGGTGGACGCCACCTCGGGAGCCGGCGGCCTGGCGTTCAACGCCGCCGATGTGGACGTCTACTACTTCGCGCCGCAGAAGTCCTTCGCCTCCGACGGCGGGCTGTGGCTGGCCGCGATGAGCCCGGCCGCGATCGAGCGGATCAACGAGATCGGCGCTTCGGACCGCTGGGTCCCGGAGTTCCTGTCGCTGCCGACCGCGCTGGACAACTCGCGCAAGGACCAGACCTACAACACCCCCGCGGTGGCCACGCTGTTCATGCTGGCCGACCAGATCGAGTGGATGAACGGCCAGGGCGGTCTGTCCTGGTGCGACTCCCGCACCAAGGAGTCCTCGCAGCGCCTCTACGGCTGGGCCGAGGCCTCGGAGTACGCGAAGCCGTTCGTCACCGACCCGGCCAAGCGCTCGCAGGTCGTCGGCACCATCGACTTCGACGACTCGATCGACGCCGCCGCGATTGCCAAGGCGCTGCGCGCCAACGGCATCGTCGACACCGAGCCGTACCGCAAGCTGGGCCGCAACCAGCTTCGGATCGGCATGTTCCCGGCGATCGAGCCGGATGACATCACCCAGTTGACCAAGTCCATCGACTGGGTGGTTTCGCAGCTCTCCTGATCGCGGTATGCGGCCGCCGAGACAGATCCGCGACCTGCGGGTTTTCTCGGCGGCCGTTGCCGTTTCGCGGTCGCGATCCGCGACGAAGTTGATCACATTGGGTGATACTCGCAGGAGTTGAGTAGTTCAACTCATTCGCGCGACCCGCCCGCGTAGGGCAAGATCGAAGCCGACAGGGCGACCAACAAACGACACGAGTACCCGGCGTGCCTCCCGCGTCAAGGCGGCGCGCCGGGTTACTGTCACAGCTTGGTGACATGTAGGTCGGCGGGAGGCTGGCGTTATGCGAGCGCTGCGAGTGGTCGGGCTCGACGAGGACGGTGAATCCGTCATCTGCGAGGACCCGGAGAACGGTGAGCGATTCACCGTGCCCGCCGACGAGCGGTTGCGTGCGGCTTCCCGCGGCGACCTCACCCGGCTGGGCCAGGTGCAGATCGAGATGGAACAGCAGATGCGGCCGCGCGAGATCCAGGCCCGCATCCGATCGGGAGCGTCCGTCGCGCAGATAGCGGCCACCTCGGGCCTGCCCGAGCACCGCATCGAGCGCTACGCGTACCCGGTGCTGCTCGAACGCGCCCAGATCGCGGAGATGGCGCAGCGCGCCCACCCGGTCCGCGAGGACGGGCCGGACGTGCAGACGCTCGGCGAGGTCATCGCGCACACCTTCGGGATGCGCGGCCACGATTACGCCGAGGCCAACTGGGACGCCTGGCGCGGCGACGACAACAAGTGGGTCGTGCAGCTGGCCTGGCAGGCCGGCCGCTCGGAGAACAACGCGCACTGGGTGTTCCACCCGGGCGCGCACGGCGGCACGGTCGCCTCGATCGACGAGCACGCGGTGGACCTGCTCGACCCGTCGCCGAACCGGCCGCTGCGCACGGTCCGCCCGGTGACCGAGCTGGCCCGCGAGGCGCTGGAGCTCGATCAGCAGGTCGCTCCGGAGCAGGTCGAGCCCGAGCCGGAGCCGGTGCTGCCCGAGCCCCCGGTGGCCCGCGCCGAACCGACCCTGCAGCGGGTCGAGCCGCCGGAGCCCGAGCCCGTCGAACCGGCCGAGCCGACGCTGGACCTGGAGACCCCGGAGCCCGCCGAGGACCCGGCCAAGCCGGAGACCGAGTCCGCTGAGGACACCAAGACCGAACCCAAGCGCAACGCCCGCAAGAGCCACCCGATAGTGCCCTCGTGGGAAGACGTGCTGCTGGGAGTCCGCTCGCACCGCTGAGCAGATCCGACCGAGAACGGCCAGGCCCGCTGCGGCCTGGCCGTTCTTCGTCGTTCTAGCCCGGTCCGAGCAGGCTGAGGAGCCCGGCCAGCCAGGAGGCGGCGAGCCCCGCCGCGGTGCCGAAGGCGACCCAGCGCCAGACCGGGACGTTGCGGCCCAGCCAGATCGAGGGCGCGAACCCGGCGGCGATGGCGATGTTGACGAACACGGCGAGGAATCCGCTGACGTCGGCCAGCCCCTGCGACACCACGCTGACGGTGACTGTCACGATCACGGCGACGACTGCGCTGATCGTCAGCCCGGTCCCCCACGGCGTCGGGTGCACCGGTGCGACCGGTTTTCCGCCTCGCTGCACCGCGTGCGCCGAGCGGGGCCGCCCGATCTGGGCGAGCTCGCCGCTGACCGGGTCGACGTAGCCGATGCGGCCGCCGGTCTCGGCGGCGAGGCGCATCGCCAGCTGCCGCCCACGTCGGGAGACGATCTCGCCGGTCTGCGCGGACTCGCCGGTCTGCACCAGCTCAGCGACGCCCGCCCACTCGTGCAGCGCCGTGACCAGCGCCTCGGGCAGCCGCAGTCGCGCCGGATCGTGCTCGGGCCCGCCGCCGCGCACCAGCACGGCCCGCCCGGACCGCGCGTGCAACTCCCAGCCGGTGTCCATCAGGTCCCGCTCAGCGCGTGGAAGGTGATGGCCCCGGCCGTGGCGACGTTGAGCGAATCGACCCCTCCCGCCATCGGGATCCGCACCGCCACATCGGCGGCCTCGATGGCCCCATCGGTCAGTCCTGGGCCTTCCGAACCCAGCAGAACGGCCACCTTGCCCTGATCCAGCCCGGCCTCGCGGAGCGGCCGGGAGTCCCCTCGCGGGGTGAGCGCGGCGACGCGGAAGCCCTCGTCGCGCAGCAGTTTCAGATCACCTGGCCAGGACTCGAGGTGCGCGAAGGGAACCCTGAGCACGTGCCCCATGGACACCCGCACGCTGCGCCGGTAGAGCGGGTCCGGGCACCCGGCGCCCAGCAGCACCCCATCCACGCCGAGCGCGGCGGCGTTGCGGAACAGCGCCCCGAGGTTCTCGTGGTCCCCGATCCCCTCCAGCACGGCCAGCCGCCGCGAGCGCCCGATCAGCTCCGCCGGGTCGACGACAGGCGCGCGGTCGGCCACGGCCAGCACCCCGCGGTTGAGGTGGAACCCGACGACCCGGGCCATCACGTCGGCGTCGGTGACGTAGGCGGGCACGTCCAGCCCGGCGGTCGCCTCGGCCAGGTCCTCGACTCGGCGGCGAACGCCGAACAGCGCCCGCACCGGGTACGGCGAGGCGAGCAACCGCTCGACCACGACCACGCCCTCAGCGATCACCAACCCGCGCCCGCCCGGCCGGTCCGGCCGGCGATCCGCGCGGGACAGATCGCGGAAGTCGTCGACCCGGGGATCGTCGACGTCGCTGATCTCGACCATCTGCGCCACACCGGCATTCTCCCATCCGCGCCGGGGCACCCGATGACAGGAAGGTTCCCACGCGCACGCCGCCCCGGGCCGAAGTGAAGGAAGCTTCCCACGCGCACGTCGTCCCGGCGGCAGGAAGGTTCCCTTCCTCCGGCTCGCGGTTTCGGGTGGGCGGGAATGGGGAAAGTTCGTGTCGTTGTGCACGATTTCGGATTCGCGTGAACGATTTGTTCAGACCTCCCCGGGAGTGCGCGCCGTGGTGTTAGCGACTGCTCGAAGGAAAAATCGTGGGAAAGTTCTCGCCCCAACAGACGAGAGGGCGACGCTGCGTGATGCTGGAACGTCCTCGATCGCATTGGACTGGTTGTCGTCCGCTTCTCATCACGACTGCCCCGATTGCCCGTGCGCGCAACACCGAACAGCTCTCGCCCCTGCTCCCGGCGGACGATTTCCGCGCACTTCAGCCGAGCCGGAAAGGCTGAATGCCGCTTCCGCTTCATGGCCGGGAGCGCGGTGGTGGCTGACACCGTATTGGCCGCTGGCCCACCTGGTGGGGATGTGTCACGGTGGTTCCCCCAGCGCTGGGCGCTGACGTGCTGCCGATTAAGGGGAGACGGCATGGGACGGCACGTGGACGATCGATCCTTCAAACCGATTGATCGCCAACGCTATCGGAACAAGATGCAACGCGGCCTCGACGCCTTGGCCCGGATGCTCGCCGATGGCGAATTCTCCTTCCCGCATCAACAGATGGGGCTGGAGATGGAATTGTGCTTGGTGGACGAGCACATGCGGCCGTCGATGAACAACACGGTGGTGCTGGAGAAAATCAGCGAGGAGATTTTCACCACCGAGCTGGGGCAGCAGAACATCGAGCTCAACGTCGAACCGCGAGTGCTGGCCGGCGACAGCGCGCTGCGCCTGGAGGAAGGCCTGCGGGCCGCGCTGCGCAGAGCCGACGCCGGGGCGCACGACGTGGGCGCGAAGATCGCGATGATCGGCTCGTTACCCACGCTGCGGAGCCTGCACTTCGACCCATCCACGCTGACGAGCAATCCGCGCTACTCGGTGCTCAACGACCAGATCATCCTGGCCCGCGGCGAAGAGATGCTGCTGGACATGGAGGGGATCCCGCTGGCCGATGGCGGCCCGGAACGGCTGCGCTCCTACGCGGACTCGATCGCGCCGGAGTCAGCGTGCACGTCGGTGCAGCTGCACCTGCAGGTGGCGCCGGAGGACTTCGCGGCGCACTGGAACGCCGCGCAGTGCCTGGCCGGCGTGCAGGTCGCGATCGGCGCGAACTCCCCGTTCCTGCTCGGCAAGGCGCTCTGGCACGAGACCCGGATCCCGCTGTTCCTGCAGGCCACCGACACCCGCCCGACGGAGCTGCGCAACCAGGGAGTGCGGCCGAGGGTGTGGTTCGGCGAGCGCTGGATCACCTCGATCTTCGACCTGTTCGAGGAGAACGTCCGCTACTTCCCGGCCCTGCTGCCGGAGCCGGAGGAAGAGGACCCGGTGGCCGCGCTGGACAACGGCCGCGCCCCGAAGCTCAACGAGCTGCGCCTGCACAACGGCACGATCTGGCGCTGGAACCGGCCGGTCTACGACCTGGTGGAGGGCGTGCCCCACCTCAGGATCGAGAACCGCGTCCTGCCCGCCGGGCCGTCGGTGGTCGACATCGTCGCGAACGCGATGTTCTTCTACGGCGCGCAGCGCGCGCTGACCGAGCAAGACCGTCCACTCTGGACGCAGATGTCGTTCGCCGCCGCGGAGGAGAACTTCTACGCGGGCGCCCGGCACGGTTTCGACTCCCACCTCTACTGGCCCGGCGCGGGCTGGGTCACTCCCGACGAGCTGGTCCTGCGCCGCCTGCTGCCGATGGCCCACGAGGGCCTGCGGGCGTGCGGCGTCTCCGACGAGGCGCGCTCCCGCTACCTCGGCGTGATCGAGCAGCGCTGCCTGGCCAGGCGCAACGGAGCGTCCTG
Source organism: Saccharopolyspora mangrovi (assembly GCF_035320975.1). Taxonomy (NCBI): domain Bacteria; kingdom Bacillati; phylum Actinomycetota; class Actinomycetes; order Pseudonocardiales; family Pseudonocardiaceae; genus Saccharopolyspora; species Saccharopolyspora mangrovi. The sequence continues at coordinate 508,667 of NZ_JAWLNX010000001.1, forward strand.
GCAGCGGGACGCGGTCGCTCGACTGGAGGCCGATGGCGCCGACCGCCACGCAGCCCTGGCGGGGATGCTGCGCCGCTACATCGAGCTGGCCGACAACGGCGATCCGGTGCACAGCTGGCCCGCCGGTTGATCCTCCACTGCGGACACCTGTAGCCACCCTTGAGCAATTGCAATAGAGTGGCAACAACCAGATGGTGTCGACTACGGAGGGAGACTTCGGTGCCCGAGTACGTGCTGCCGGAGTTGGACTACGACTACGCGGCGCTGGAGCCGGCGATCTCCGGGGAGATCAACGAGCTGCACCACAGCAAGCACCACGCCACCTACGTCAAGGGCGCGAACGACACGATCGACAAGATCGCCGAGGCCCGCGACAAGGGCGACTTCTCCTCGATCGTCGGCCTGGAGACCACGCTGGCGTTCAACCTCGCCGGGCACTCGATGCACCTGGTGTGGTGGAAGATCCTGTCCCCGAACGGCGGCGACAAGCCGACGGGCGAGCTGGCCGCGGCCATCGACCAGGACTTCGGCTCGTTCGACAAGTTCCGCACCCAGATGGAAGCGGTGTCCACCACGATCCAGGGCAACGGCTGGGGCGTGCTCGCGTGGGACCCGGTCGGTCAGCGGCTGATCACCCAGCAGCTGCGCGACCACCACTCCAACCTGTCGATCGCCACCACTCCCCTGCTGGTGTTCGACATCTGGGAGCACGCGTACTACCTGCAGTACCGCAACGTGAAGGCGGACTACGTCAAGCAGCTGTGGAACGTCGTCAACTGGGACGAGGTCGCCCAGCGCTTCGACGACGCCCGCAAGGGCCTCAACGGCCTGCGCCTGCCCACGGCCTGACCGGATCTCAATGGAAGTCGAAGATTTCCATTGAAATCGTGAACTCCCAGCTCGGCGGTGGGTGCTCCGACAAAGCTTCTCGCCGCCGGAAATGATCGAGCCCCGGTCTCCCGAAGGAGGCCGGGGCTCGATCTGTTCCCGAACTGACTACCGCTCCCACCACGAAGCGGACGAGTATTAGGTTAGCCTAACCTAGTGGTTGGATCAACCCCCTCTTGCGCTGCTGCGACAGCGCCACGGCACCGCCCACCGCGGCGGCGAGCGAGAGCAGGCCGCCGAGCAGGACCGGCCAGCGCGGCCCGAACACCTCCGCCAGCCAGCCCGAGGCCAGCCCGCCGAGCGGCTTGCCGCCCATGAACAGCAGCATGTAGAGGCCCATCACGCGGCCGCGCATCGTCGGGTCGACGGCCAGCTGCACGGTGGAGTTGGCGCTGGTCGTGAAGGTCATCACCGCGATGCCGACCGGGATCAGCACGACCGCGAACAGCCAGTAGGACGGCATCACCCCGGCGACCGCCTCCAGCGCTCCGAACACGCCCGCGCCGATGAGCATCAGCCGCAGCCGGGAGCCGGGTTTGGCGCTGCGGCGCGCGGCCAGCGTCGCGCCGGTCAGCGTGCCCACCGCGAGCATCGTGATGAGGATTCCGTAGCCGTCGGCGTCGTGGTGGAAGACGTTGCGGGCGATCACCGCGAAGGTGCTCTCGAAGTTCATCCCGAAGGTGCTGACGGAGAACATCAGCACCATCACCACGACCAGGTCCGGGCGTCCGCGCACGTACCGCAGGCCCGCCCGGAGTTGACCGCGCTCCCTGCCCACCGCCTTGGCCTTCTGCAGCAGCGAGGCGTCCATCAGCAGCAGACCGGCCACCACGGCCACCGAGCTCAGCCCGTTGGCCAGGAACACCCACCCGGTGCCGATGGCGGTGATGGCCACGCCGGCGATCGCAGGCCCGACGATGCGGGCCAGGTTGAAGGTCATGGAGTTCAGCGCGACGGCGTTGGTCAGCTGCGCGGGACCGACCATCTCCACCACGAAGGACTGCCGCACCGGCGCGTCCACCGCCGAGAAGCAGCCGAGCACGAAGCACAGCGCGTAGACGTGCCAGAGGGCGACGATCCCGGTCACGTCGAGCGTCCCCAGCGCGAAGCCGCACAGGCCCAGGGCGCTTTGCGTGACGATCAGGATCTTGCGCTTGTCGAACCGGTCGGCGAACACCCCCGCCCACAGCGTGAGCGCGAGGGTCGGCAGGAACTGCAGCGCGACGGCCACGCCGAGCGCGGCCGGGCTGCCGCCGGAGAGTTCGAGCACGAGCCAGTCCTGCGCGGCCCGTTGCATCCACGTCCCGGTCAGCGAGACGACCTGGCCGGAGGCGTAGTAGCGGTAGTTGCGCTCGCGCAGCGAGCGGAACATCCCTCCGCCGGTGCCCACCTTCCGATCTGCGGAGCGCGCGTGGCGGTCGACCTGGCCTTCGGTCCCTTCGCTCCCCGCAGACCTCCGATCAGCCACGCTTCCGCGTACCGCCTCTCAGCACTCCGTCATCGACTGGCCAGCCGGTCGATGATCTCGGCGGCGCGCGACAGCACCGCCAGCTCTTCCGCGTCCAGTTCCGCGAGGTGCTGGTCGAGCCAGCGCTCGCGGATCGTGACCTCTTCTTCCACGCGGGCCTTGCCGGACTCGGTCACCTCGACGATGGCCTGCCGGCCGTCGGTGGGGTGAGCCCGCCGGACCACCAGCCCGTTCTCCTCCAGCGCCGCGATGACCCTGGTCATCGACGGTGGCTGGACACCTTCCTTGGCCGCCAGCTCACCTGGCGTCATCGAGCCGGCCTTGTGCAGGCACGAGAGGGCCGACAGCTGGGACAGCGTGAGGGCCGAATCGGCCCGCTGCGCGCGCAACCGCCGGTTCAGGCGAACGACCGCAAGCCGCAGGCGGCTTGCCAGGGTGCGCTCGCGCTCCGCGATATCGGACACGTCGTTAGTCTACCAAACTATCTCGGGAATTCGGACAAACTGATCCCAGGACCAGTGGTCGCATACCTTAACCAGCCCCGACCCCGGCAGGGCGCATTTGGGACCAAAGTGACTGGTCAGACCAAGAGGTCTAGGACAATTCCCCTCCTGGGAACGCGAAAAGAGGCACCCGCGTCCAACAATTCCTGGACGCGGGTGCCTCTTCGCGCGAGATCAGATGCCGAGCAGGTCGCTCAACGGGCCGGAGGCGAAGTACAGCACGAAGGCGGCCGCCACGACCCACATCAGCGGGTGCACCTCGCGGGCCTTGCCGGTGGAGGTGCGCAGCAGCACGTAGCTGACGAACCCGGCGCCGATGCCGTTGGCGATCGAGTACGTGAACGGCATGACCGCGATGGTCAGGAAAGCCGGCAGCGCGACGGTGAAGTCCGACAGGTCGATCTGCCGGATCTGCGCCAGCATCATCGCACCCACCACGACCAGCGCGGGAGCGGCGGCCTCCACCGGAACCACCTGGTAGAGCGGGGTCAGGAACATCGCGGCCAGGAACAGCACACCGGTGACCACGTTGGCCAGACCCGTGCGGGCGCCCTCGGCGATGCCCGAGGCCGACTCCACGAAGACGGTGTTGGAGCTCGCCGAACCGGCACCACCGGCGACCGCGCCCAGGCCCTCGACGGCCAGCGCCTTGCCGATGCCGGGGAGGTTCCCGTCCTCGTCGGTGAGGTTGGCTTCCTTGCCGAGGCCGGTCATCGTGCCCATCGCGTCGAAGAAGTTGGCCAGCACCAGCGTGAACACCAGCATCGCGGCGGCCAGCGCGGGCAGCCGGGTGAAGGCGCCGAAGGAGATGTCACCGACCAGCGACAGGTCCGGCAGGCCGGCGATCTGCTCCGGCAGCGCCGGGTAGCCCAGGTTCCAGCCGGTCGGACCGGAGTCGCTGGAGGAACCGGCGTGGAAGACCGACTCGACGATGATCGACAGGATCGTGGTGACCACGACGCTGATCAGGATTCCGCCGCGCACCTTGCGGGCGACCATGATCGAGGTCAGCACCAGGCCGAAGACGAACACCGCGGTCGGCCAGGAGCCGATCGAGCCGTCGATGCCCAGGCCGACCGGGACGGTCGTGTCCGCGGAATCCGGCAGGCGCCGCACGAAACCGGCGTCGACCAGGCCGACGAAGGTGATGAACAGGCCGATGCCGACCGCGATCGCGGCCTTGAGATCGGCCGGCACCGCGTTGAACACGGCGGTGCGGAACCCGGTGGCGACCAGGATCAGGATCACGATGCCGTCGACGACGACCAGGCCCATCGCCTCGGGCCAGGTCATCTGCGGCGCGATCGTCACCGCCAGCAGGGTGTTGATGCCCAGGCCGGTGGCGATGGCGAAGGGGTAGTTGGCGATCAGTCCGAACAGGATCGTCATCACACCCGCGACCAGCGCGGTGGCCGCTGCCACCTGCGGGATCGGCAGGATGTTGCCCAGCACGTCGTGCTTGGCACCGGCGTCGGTCGGCGAAGCACTGCCGAGGATCAGCGGGTTGAGCACGATGATGTAGGCGACGGTCACGAAGGTGACCAGCCCACCTCGAAGTTCTCGGCCCACGCTGGATCCGCGCTCACTGATCTTGAAGTAGCGGTCCAGCAGCGAAGTCTTGCTCTCGGTTCTCTCCACCATTCGAACTTTCCAATCACGGTGGCCTGCGCGCGGGCCGTTGTTACCGGGAGTAGCCTGCCTGACGTGGCACAAGACGGCGAACGCACCCCCTCCGACGCAGCTGCTCACCGATCGGTCCCCCCGCTGCCCCGCAGGCTCGCGGACCCGACGCCGGTGGTGCTGTTCGGCACGGCGCTGTGGTTCGCGGGTGTGGTGGCGTTCGGCTGGCGCGACCTCGCCGACGGCACCTTCGACATCCAGTTCTTCAGCTGCATCGCCGGAACGACGCTCGGGATCATCGGCTACGGCGTCTTCCGCTGGCAGCGCAGCGCCGCCCGCCGGGGTTCCCGAGGCTCCTGGCAAGGCCTCTCCGGCCTCGACACCTGACCCCTAGCGGGGGACGGAACCGCTTCTCGCGGCCCCTCACCGGCGAGCAGGACTAGCGCAGCAGGGTCGTGGCTTCCGGGTCCGCCAGCAGGGCCGCGAGGGCGAAGCGGTGGGGCCAAGCGCCCGTGGCCCACGCCAGCGCTCTGGCGAGACCGTCCGGGGTGCGCTCGGAGTGGACCTTGCCGGTGGGCTCGACCCACCAGTGGACCTGGTGATCACCCGTCGAGGCCTGGACGCGCAGCTTGTCGTGGAGCGCGATCTCCCCGTCCGGGACCTCGATGCCCAGCAGCTCGCAGCTCGAGGAGACCCTGGCGACCTCCGACCAGCGCTGGCTGCGCCCCGGATCCGGGACGCGCAGCGTGTTCTCCTCCGACGCCAGCGGCAGGTCCAGGAGTTCTGCGAGCGCTTCGGCGTCGAACTGCTCCGGGCTGCCACCGGCGATGACCAGCGGAGCCTCCAGAACGCCGAGCATCCACGGCTCGTCGAGCACGACCGCCCGCGCAGTGCTGACCACCGCGCCGGACACCGATCGCACCATCTCCGGCGGGTCCATCTCGGACGGATCGACCACTCCTGCCGCCACCGCCTCACCCAGCACCTGGTGGGCGCGCAGGGCCGTTCCCGCGCGGATCGCGCGGTCCGGGTCACCGAGGCGCTCCAGCAGGTCCTCGGCGTCCTCGCCGTCGTCGATGCGCAGCTCGGCGCGAACACCGGCCAGCCGCAGCGCCTCCCCGTCGAGCTCGACGTCCGGCACCGGGTCGTAGAGGCCTGTCAGCTCTTCGGCACCGGGCAGCCGCCAGTGCCGCGGCGGGTGACCTTCGATCAGCGCGGCGCGGGCGATCCACCAGGCCGAGTAGCCGTGCGGTTCGCGCAGCGCGCGCAACGTCTCCGGGTCCCGGGTGAGCAGGCTGATCGCGGCGGGCCACGCGTCGTCGGCAACCAGGTCGAGGTCGCGGATGCCGACGAACCTCGCGGGCGGCCACTCCTCGGGCCGGTCGGCCTCCTGCTCGGCCCACCACTGCCGCGCGTCCGGGAACCGCTCGTCGGGCTCCACCGGGTCGTCCTCGACGTGCACGCCGAAACCGTCCAGGACGCCGATCGAGGTCAGCAGCTCGGTGGGCCAGCGCTGGGCGACCTCGGCGTCGAGCACCGACAGCGGGGCGCCCTCGCCGAGGTGCTCGGTGTCGATGACCGACAGCAGGGCGGCCTCGGGCAGCAGCAGTTCGTCCGCGCGGCGGAAGTCTCCCTCGTCGTCGGGCAGAGCCAGCGCGCCCAACCAGCCGCGCGGTCGGGACTCCTCGACCAGTCGCAGCACCGCATCCGCCAGCGGTCGCACGTCGACGCCCGCCAAGGCGTCGGAAACGCTGCTGCGCACGGCTTCCGCCAGCGGCGGCGCGTCGAGCAGCTCGGCCGGTCCGGCCGGGTGCGCGCCGAGCTTCTCCAGCAGCGGGTGGGTGGCATCGGGATGCGCGATGCGCAGCCCGGAGATGTCCAGCGTGGACAGCAGCGCGGCCGGGTCGAGGTCGCTGTCCGGGTGGCTGAGCAGCACGTCCCGCACGCCGCTGACGGTGCGGCCGTCGGCCAGCGGAACCGGTAGCGCGGTGAACTCCTCGCGGGCTTGCGGGTCGGCCTCCTCCACCGGCGCCAAGGCGCTGTAGAGCCGGTACCACCAGCTGGGTTCGCGGCTCAGCCCGGTCACCGCCTCGACGATCTCGGCGGCACCGAGCCTGCGGACCTCCAGGGCGTGCAGCGAACGGCGGTGGCGGGCGTCGGAGAACTCCGGGGCCAGCAGATCGGGCACCACGTCGTCGAGCAGTTCCACCAGCTCCGGCGAGAAGTGCTCCAGCGCGCGGGCTTCCAGCGGCGCGACCGGCTTGTCCCCCGCCCCGGGCAACCAGGCCGAGACCCGCAACCGGTCGTTGACCTCCTGGCGCAGCTTGTCGTCCACATCGGACAGCGGGAACCCGGGCAGCGGCACCAGCGCGGTGCGGTGCTCGCCGGGCAGCTTGTCGACCAGCGCCGGGTAGCACTCGGCGGCGAAGGTCAGCACCTCGTCGGTCGCTGGCGACGCCGCCGCGCGGCGCCGGTCGGCCTCGACCGGAACGCTCGCCAGCAACCGGGCCGGCAACGACAGCCGTTCCTCGGTCGGGGTCGGGGTGTGCAGCACGTCCTCGGCCAGCGGGATCGGCGTGCCCTCGGAATCCAGCGGCACCGCCCACGTGACCTGCCAGTGCGCCGCCGAGCGGCTCTCCGCGCCCAGTCCGGCCAGCACCGAGTGGCTCAGCGCGCCCGACGCGCGGTGCACCAGCCAGCGGTCGCTGCGCACCGGCCCGTGCACCACGACGCGGTCGATGTCCTCGTCGACCCGCCGCCAGGTCTGGCGGCCGATCCTGATCTCGCTCAGCGCGGGCAGCGCCAGCAGCAGCCCGGGGGCCTGGTCGGCGCAGGAGTCCAGCAGCCCGGCGGCGTCCACTTCGGAGCGCAGCGGCAGCCGGACCTCTGTGGTGAAGCCCTCCGGCGGAGTCCCGTCGACCTCCCACGGCAGCCGCAGCACCGGCACCGCGCCTTCGCGGCGGGCCAGCTCCTCCGCGGGACCGGACAGCTGCGCGGCGGCCTGCCGGGTGCGCTGCGCGGAGAACGCCACACCGCCCGACGTCGACAGCACGCTGGGTTCCTCCGACACCGAGAGCACGGCGGCGAAACCGACGCCGAAGCGGCCGACCGAGGCGCCTTCGCGCTTGGCCGACGCGCGCAGCGAGGCCAGCCCGGCCACGCCCTCGGCGGTCAGCGGGGAACCGGTGTTGGCCACCCGCAGCTCGTCGTCGACGAGCTCGACGCTGAGCACGCCGTCGGAACCGGCGGCGTCGGCGGCGTTCTGGGCGAGCTCGACCAGCAGCCGATCGCGGTAGCCGCCGAGGCGCAGGTCCTCTTCGGCGTTGGCATCCTCCCGGAACCGGGTCGGCGAGGTCTCCCAAGACTGCACCACTGCGCGCCGCAGTCCAACCGCGCCGAAGCGGTCCGGCTCGCTCACCCGCGCTCCGTGCCGCGCGGCTCGAACTCCAGCGTGGCGTCGTCGTAGACGATCTCGGCGACCGGGACCGTGGACGAGACGTCCACGTCGACCTCGGAGTGCGCGCCGCAGCCGAACTCGACGCTGACCACGCGGCCGTCGGCGGGGGCGTACTCGTTGGCGCAGACGCCGAAAGCACCGCCCATCGAACCCGCCAGCTTCAGGAAGAAACCGCAGGTACCGCAGGCTGCCGGAGCGAGCTTGGCGGCATCGGCGCCCGGGCCGAAGTCACCGGCGTGCCAGCGCTCGGCGGCCTCGGAGCGGCCCTCGAAGCTCAGCACCCGTTTGCGGCCGAGGCCGACGTCCTTCGCCACGTCGCCGAACTGCTCGTCGTCGGCGGTCAGGTGGCCGGGAGCCAACCGGGGGTCGTCCGGGCTGGTCGGCAGCAGGTCACCGGCACCGAGGTCGCCGGGCTGGACGCGGTCGCGCCACGGGACCCAGTCCGGGGCCGTCAACGCCGTCGGTCCGGGCAGCAGCACGACCTCGCTGACCGTCACCGGCTCGCCCCGACCGACGCTGGCGACCGTCACGGCCCAGCGCCAGCCGACGTAGCCGGGGTAGTTCGACTCGAAGAAGTGCGTGACCGCGTGCGGCCCCTCGGCCTCGACACCGACGTGCGCGCCGACCGGCGACGTCGTGGAGTCGGAGACATCACCCGTGGTGGTGTCCAGGGTCAGCACCGGCGAGCCGATCGGGTCGCCGCCGGGGCGAGCCTCGTCCTCCGCCGCGGCTCGGGCGACTTCCTCGGCCGCCGCGAGCTCCGGGTTCAACGGCTCGGCCGCAGGCTGCCCGGCATCGTCGTACGGGGCACCCGCGCCTGGGCTGGTCATCGGAGCAGGCATAGGCGTCACATGCTCGATTGTGCCGTACGTGCTCCGCGCCGCAGTCGGCTGTGCCTCCGCCGCGGCGGTCGAACCGCTGATCCGGAGCGGAGCGGCACTCGGAGTGATCGGGCGTGTCAAGCTTTCGGGGTGCGACTTGCTCAGACTGGACGTCTCTTGTGCGCGGTGCTGCTCACCGTCGGACTCGGCGTTGCGTGCACGGCGCAGGTGCCAGCGCAGCACGACGGCCAGGGCGACCGCGAGCAAACCGATCAGGGCGTAGGGCACGCGGGAAGCCTGCCACACCTTCGAATCGAGGTGATCAACGTGCTCCCGCACGACCGCTCCTCGTTCACTCAGGGCCTGGAAATCGCCGGCGGCACCCTCTACGAAGGCACCGGCCTGCGCGGCTCCTCGCTGCTGCGCGCCGCCGATCCGGCCAGCGGCGCGGGGCGGCACGAGGTGCGGCTGCCTGCCGAGTTCTTCGGTGAGGGGATCACCGTCACGGGTGACCGTATCTGGCAGCTCACCTGGCAGGAAGGGGTTGCGTTCGAGCGCGACCGCGCGAGCCTGCGCGAGCTGCGCCGAGTGGAGTACCCGGGCGAGGGCTGGGGGTTGTGCTTCGACGGGCGGCGGCTGGTGATGAGCGACGGCAGCGACCGGCTGACCTTCCGCGATCCGGTGACGTTCGCGCCGCTCGGCGAGGTCGAGGTGACGCGCGAGGGCTCGTCGGTCGACGAGCTCAACGAGCTGGAGTGCGCCGGTGGCCAGGTGTGGGCGAACGTGTGGGGCAGCGACGAGATCGTGCGGATCGATCCGACGAACGGGCAGGTCACGGCCGTCGTGGACGCCGAAGGCCTGCTGCCGCCGGAGCAGCGGGCGGGGGCGGACGTGCTCAACGGCATCGCGGCCGTGCCCGGGACCGACGAGTTCCTGATCACCGGGAAGAACTGGCCGTCGATGTTCCGGGTGCGCTTCGTGCCCGCATGAGCTGAAGACCGCTCGGCGGAGTGATCTCTGCCTCTATTTTGTCGCCTGATCGTGTCCAGCTGTATTTCTCGGCGGGGTTTCCGCCTCCTTGTTCGTGAGGGCGTTGCGAAGCGGGCCCGGATCGGACTTCGACGCGGGCCGGACTCGGCGAGAGGAGGTGGGGCAGGATGGCGGACATGGGGACGCGGGGACGTGACCAGCAGTCGGACGAGCCGCAGGGCCGTCCGGGCTGGGGCGCCGGGCAGCGCGGAAAGCGCGGTTGGTACGCCGATCAGCAGCGGTCCGGGCAGCGGTTCGAGCCGCCGCCTAGCGACGCCGACCAGCGGCGCTATCCCTGGCAGGACGATCCCGACTACGAGCGCACGCGCGGCGGAACGGGCCCCTTGCCGCCGCTGCCCGAGGACCACCCCGGCGCACCGGAGGCCGAGGAGCCCGAGCCCGAGCAGCCGCGGGGGACGACGCCGCCGAAGAAGCTGACGGTCACCCGGGTCGCCGCGTGGCGCAGCCGGGACCTGACCCAGCGGATGATCCGGCTGTTCTTCTCGCTGGCGCACGCCGACGGCGCCGACCGCTCCGGGCTGGCCAAGTTCACCTACGCGTGGATGGGCAACTACGCGGTCGACGCGGCGATGGCGGTCGCGCTGGCCAACACGCTGTTCTTCTCGGCCGCCACGGCCGAGAGCAAGGACAAGGTCGCGCTGTACCTGCTGATCACGGTCGCGCCGTTCGCGGTGATCGCGCCGGTGATCGGCCCGGCCCTGGACCGGCTGCAGCAGGGCAGGCGGCTGGCGCTGGCCGCGTCCTTCGCGGTGCGCGTCGTGCTGGCCGCGGTGATGGCGCTGAACTTCAACAGCTGGCTGCTCTACCCGGCCGCGCTGGGCTGCATGGTGCTGTCGAAGTCCTTCGGCGTGCTCAAGGCGGCGATGACGCCACGGGTGCTGCCGAACCAGATCACGCTGACCAAAGCCAACTCGCGGCTCACCGCGTTCGGGCTGGCGGCCGGTGGCGTCTTCGGCGCGATCGCGTCCGGTTTCGCCTGGCTGTGGGGTTCCGAAGGGGCCTTGTGGTTCATGGCCGCGATGGCCGCGGGCGGGGTGTGGTTGTGCCTGCGCATCCCGGGCTGGGTGGAGAGCACCGAGGGCGAGGTCCAGACCTCCATCGGCGATCCGGGGCGCTCGCGCAAGGTGCCGCTGAGCGACCACGTCGTGGTGGCCCTGTGGGGCAACGGCGGGATCCGGGTGCTCACCGGGTTCCTGACGCTGTTCGCCGCGTTCGTGATCAAGCACGACACCCAGCACGAACCCGCCATGCAGCTGGTCCTGCTGGGCCTGGTCGGCGGTGCTGCCGGGGTCGGCAGCTTCCTGGGCAACGGCTTCGGATCGCGGATGACCTTCGAGAAGCCGGACCGGCTGATCATCAGCTGCCTGGGCGCGGCCCTTGTGGTGGCGACCTGCGCCGCGGTGCTGGCCGGGCTGCCGCTCGCGGTGATCGTCGGGCTGGTGGGCGCGACGGCCTCGGCGCTGGCCAAGGTGTGCCTGGACGCGGTGATCCAGCGGGACATGCCGGAGGCCTCGCGCGCCTCGGCGTTCGGCCGCTCCGAAACGATCCTGCAGCTGAGCTGGGTCTTCGGCGGGGCGCTGGGCGTGCTGCTGCCACCGGTGTACTGGATCGGGTTCGTGGTGGTCGCCGCGCTGCTGGCGCTGGTGCTGGCGCAGACGATCCTGCGCGGGCGCGGTGCCACGCTGGTGCCGACGATTCCGCTCCGACCACGCAGGCGTTCGGCGAGCGCACCGGCCACCGCCCGTCCGGGTACCGGGTCGTAGGCTCTGGCCGTGCATCGTGGACTGAAGCCGCTGCTGGTGGTGGCCGCCGTCGGGCTCGCCGCCGGCTGCTCCTCCCCCAGCCAACCGCAGGTGACCTTCTACTCGCACGGCGACTCAGCGGCGGTCGATCCCGCCCAGTACTGCGACCCGACGGGTCAGCAGTGCTCGCCGCCGAACCAGGAGGCGGTGGGAGAGCTGCGGATGGTCGGCCGCGACCCGCTGCAGATCTCGGTGCCGAGCGAGATCTCCAGCGCACCGTGGCAGGTCGTGTTCCTCTACCGCGGCCTCAACGGCCAGGAGCTGGACGGCCGCAGCCCGGTGTTCACCCCGGACTCGCGCCACTCCTACACGCTGCAGCTGCCGCCGGACGGCGCCCGCATCGAGCACGTCGAGGTCCAGCAGTTCTCCGCGGTCCTCACCCAGGGCGCTGACGGCGGGGTCGACTTCGGAATCGGCGGCAGCTGGGTCCTCAACGTCAAGCAGTGAGGCCGGTACGCCGGGGAGGCCCCGGCGCACCTCCGCTCAGTTGCCGCCCGGGTCGAGTTCCCGGGCGACGGCACGAACGACCTCGCCGATGCGCTTGGCGGTCTTGCGGTCGGGGTAGCGGCCTCGCGCCAGGTCGGGCTGAACCTTCAGCTCGAGGAGCTTGATCATGTCCTCGACCATGCCGTGCAACTCGTCGGCGGGGCGTCGGCGCGCCTCGGTGACCGAGGGCAGCGGGTCCAGTAACTTGACCTTCAACGCCTGCGGGCCGCGTCGGCCCTGCGCCATGTCGAAGTCGACGCGCTGGCCGGTCTTGAGCGCATCCACACCAGATGGCAACGCGGAGGAACGCACGTACACGTCCTCCCCACCATCCTGGGTCAGGAAGCCGAAGCCCTTGTCCGAGTCGAACCACTTGACCCTGCCGGTCGGCACTGTCCTCACCGTTCCCTGTCGAATGCGCTGACCCGTCGCCGGGTCCCGATCTCCCTGCCGTTCCCGCCATGTCGCGGCAAACGCCCGATCACGACGAAAGCGCCCCGTTAACGCCACGCAGGTGCGCGCGCCGGGACGCGTCCCTCCAAGCGTACCGCGACGGTGGACGAAATCACTCATCCTTATCGACCAAGACCGGTTGCGGGGCCTGGTGGTGCTGTGAATACGCTGCTCACATGGCGAGCAGCTCCTCAAGGTCCACAGTGCTTCCGGTCGCGATGGCGATGTTCGGCATCGGGCTGCTCGCCATCCTGGTGATCTTCGGGCTCTTCGCCACCGGCCACCAGGACCTGCCGGCGTGGATCAGCGTCGTCGCGCTGCTGTGCCCGGCCGGGCTGATCTTCGGCGTGATCGCGACCGTGGTGCGCGCCCGCCGGCGCTAGACCTGGGTCGCCAGCCAGGCCGGGAACTCGGTGAGGTCGTTCAGCGCCACATCCGCACCGGCCTCGCTGAGCTCGGCCGCCGAGTAGGGGCCGGTCGCCACGCCCACAGCGGTCGCTCCGGCGGTGTGACCTCCGACGATGTCGCCGAAGTGATCGCCGACGTAGATGCTCGCGCCTTCCTCCAGCAGCACGTCGCCCTTGCCCGCGCCGAACACGCCCCCGGCGAGCCGGTCGACGCTCCAGCCCAGGGCCTTGAGGTGCAGGGCCGCGTTGGGCTCGTACTTGCCGGTGACCACGAGCGTTCGGCCACCGGCGGCGCGCACGGCCTCCAGGGCTTCGGCGGCACCCGGCAGCGCGGCCGTCTCGTCGATGACCACGGTCGGGTAGATCGAGCGAAAGTGGGCGGCCAGCCGCTTCACCATCGGCTCGTCGAAGTCGTAGCCGCGCAGCACGTCCTCCAGCGGCGGCCCGAGGTGGGCGGCGAAGTGCTGCCCGTCGAGCTCGGTGCCGAACTCCTCGTTGAGGGCGTCGAAGGCGCGGACCATGCCGGGCCGCGGGTCGATCAGGGTCATGTCCAGGTCGAATCCGACCGTGAGTGCGCTGCGCTCGTCCATCGCCCTCAGCCTACGGATGCGGACGTCGCGAGCTTGACTCGAAACTGTCCAGTACCGAAACTGGCAGGAGTAACGCACTTCACACCACGGCGAGCCGGAGTTGTTCAATGACGAGCACGCACCCCGCCCAACGCGAGAGCTTCCACTCCCTGCGAGCGCACGGCCTGAACTGGGAATCGCTGCCGTTGCGCCTGTTCAGCAAGGGCAACGCGAAGTTCTGGAACCCCGCCGACATCGACTTCAGCCAGGACGCCGAGGACTGGCAGCGCCTCACCGACGACGAGAAGCGCGGCGTGGCCGGGTTGTGCGCGCAGTTCATCGCAGGCGAGGAAGCCGTCACCCAGGACCTCCAGCCGTTCATGGCCGCGATGGCCGCCGAAGGGCGCTTCGGCGATGAGATGTACCTCACCCAGTTCTGCTTCGAGGAGGCCAAGCACACCCAGGTGTTCCGCCTCTGGATGGACGCCGTCGGGCTCACCGAGGACCTCCACGAGTACGTCGCCGAGAACCCCGGCTACCGGGAGATCTTCTACAAGGCGCTGCCCGAGACGCTGCAGGCGCTGCACACCGACCCGAGCCCGGAGAACCAGGTCCGCGCCTCGGTCACCTACAACCACGTGGTGGAAGGGACCCTCGCGCTCACCGGCTACTTCGCCTGGCACAAGATCTGCGTCAGCCGCGGCATCCTGCCCGGCATGCAGCAGGTCATCAAGCGCATCGGCGACGACGAGCGCAGGCACATGGCGTGGGGCACCTTCACCTGCCGCAGGCACGTGGCCGCCGACGAGAGCAACTGGGCGGTGGTCGAGGACCAGATGGCCCGGCTGCTGCCGCACGCCATCGCCCAGGTCCAGTGGAAGCCCGCGGACGCTCCGGAGGAGCTGCCCTTCGAGCTCGACAAGGAGGAGCTCACCGCCTACGCCTCGGACCGCGCGACCCGGCGTCTCGGCGCGATCTCCAGCGCCCGCGGCATGCCGCTCGCCCAGATCGACGTCGACGCCGAACCCGAAGCCCTCGAAGACCGCTTCGGCGCCGAAGACGCAGCGGAGCTGGACAAACTTCGCTCCTGATGCAGGTGGGGAAGTTCCAGTCGGGATTTCCCCACCCTCGGGGGTCAGAGGTCGAGGAGTTCGCGGGCTCGTTCTCGCATCTCGACCTTGCGGACCTTGCCGGTGACCGTCATCGGGAACTCCTCGACCACGTGCACGTAACGCGGGATCTTGTAG
>NZ_JAWLNX010000010.1:0-53087 GCF_035320975.1 Saccharopolyspora mangrovi
ACTGCCCAAAACCCGCTCCGGCAAGATCATGCGCCGCCTGCTGCGCGACGTCGCCGAAAACCGCGAAGTCGGCGACGTCACCACCCTCGCCGACTCCTCGGTCATGGACCTCATCTCCAAGGGACTCCACGGCTGACCGGGCCGGGCTGGGGGTCAGACCGCGTCGTTCACCCGGCTGTTCCAGGCGGAGAAACCGGCCCGTTCGGCATCGGCGGCGGAGCGGAACCACACGCCCGCCTTGGTGCGCTCGTAGTACGGGGACTGCATCGTGTGGTAGCGCTTGGAGCGGGTGTTGCCCTTGACCCGGTAGGAGCTGTCCGGCGACCGGCCATCCGGCCTCGCCTGGACAGCCCCCGGGTACGGGCCGGATTCCTCATTCGCCGCAACGGTTTCCGGCCGACGCGCCTGCTGCGCCGGGATGCTGTCGATGACGTGCAGCTCGTTGAGGTCCGCGCTCTCGGGTTCAGCTGCGACGTCGCTCGAGACCAGCACGGTGACCCCGATGCTGCCGCCGATCTCGCTGGAGGAGGCGAAGGCGGGCACCTCGGTCCTGGTCCGCTCCGGACGCGCACGCGTCGTCACGGCCTGGACCGGGCTCTGCCGCCGCTGCCCGGAGTCCTCTGGAGCTCGCTCGATCGCCTCGGGTTCCCGCACCGCCGGCAGGACGATGTGGCCGCCTCGCCGGAAGGACCGGGACAGGAACATCGAGTTCGCCAGCGAACCCGTCATGAAGCACAGCAGGAGCAGCAGGAACACCCAGGCGACGGGTACGGGCCCGTCGCCGAGCGGTGAGGCGAAGGCGAAAGCAGCGGCGACCAGGAATCCGGCCACCGCCCAGACGACCCATTGACGCAAATCGGTGGATGGCGCGCGGTGTCTTGACTTCGGCACGAAACACTCCTGGATGCTCTGAAGAGTGAGATGATCGCTGCCGATCGTTGTAACGACACCTGTCGCGCGCAGCCACCGGAGATCACCGTTCGGCACTACGAAGTCGATGTAATTCACTCGCCCGTGCCACGCCACGGCCCGTGTGGTGAACGCCCGCTACACGAGCGTGTAGCCGTCGTCGATGGCCAGCGTGTGGCCGACGACGTAGCGGGAGCTGTCCGAGGCGAGGTAGACCACGGCGCCCTCCAGGTCGCTCGGCTCCCCCAACCTCCCCGCAGGCGTGCGACCGGTCCACTCCGCGGCCAAGGAGGGGTTGTCGTCGACGAACTGCCTGGTCATGTCGGACAGGAAGTAGCCAGGTGCGATCTCGTTCACCCGGATGCCCAGCTGCTGCCACTCGACCGCCAGCGACTTGGTCAGCATCGTGACGCCGGCCTTCGACACGGTGTAGGCGGTCTGGTGCTGCGGGACGTTGACGATCGAACCCGACATCGACGACACGTTCACGATCGACGCCGACCGACCGGTGGTCTTGCACCGCCGGGCCAGCTCCTGGCAGGCGAAGAAGGTGCCGTCGAGGTTGACCCCGAGCACCTGGCGCCAGGAGTCGCAGGACTGCTCCTCGGCGTCGCTCCAGACCGAGATGCCGGCGCTGTTGACCAGGATCGTCGCCGGTCCGAGCTGAGCTTCGACCTGGTCGAACGCCGCAGCCAGCGAACCGGGATCGGTGACGTCGGCGACCACGCCGGCCGAGGCGGATCCGCTGTCGGCACCGAGCTTGTCGGCGCTGGCCGCGACCTCGGGCAGCCGGTCCAGCAGGCCCACCGAGACTCCCTGGCGGGCCAGCGCGCCCGCCATCGTCAACCCCAGCCCTCGGGCTCCGCCGGTGACCACCGCGACCCGTCCCGCGAGATCTTCGAACACGACTCGACCACTTCCTTCCGGGGAGTGCTTCGGAGACCGCTGCGGGACCGGTTTGCCCGGCCCCGCAGCGGATTTGGTCAGGATCAGCGCAGGAACGCGCCGACGACCCCGGAATCGACGGGCACGTGCAGCCCGGTCGTGCGGGTCAGCTCACCACCGGTGAGGGCGAACACCGCCGCGGCGATGTGCTCGGGCAGCACCTCGCGCTTGAGCAGCGTGCGCTGAGCGTAGAACGCACCGAGGTCCTCCTCGGCGACGCCGTACACCGCGGCGCGCTGCGCGCCCCAGCCCCCGGCGAAGATGCCCGACCCGCGCACCACGCCGTCGGGGTTGACGCCGTTGACGCGGATGCCGTGCTCGCCCAGCTCGGCGGCCAGCAGCCGCACCTGGTGGGCCTGGTCGGCCTTCGTGGCGCCGTAGGCGACGTTGTTCGGCCCCGCGAACACCGAGTTCTTCGACGAGATGTAGACGATGTCCCCGCCCATCGCCTGGTCGATCATGGCGCGCACGGCCGCCTGCGAGACCAGGAACGAGCCCTTGGCCATGACGTCGTGCTGGAGGTCCCAGTCCTGCTCGGTGGTTTCCAGCAGCGGTTTGGAGATCGACAGGCCCGCGTTGTTGACCACCAGGTCGATCCCGCCGAAGGCCAGCGCGGTCGCGTCCACAGCCGACTGCACCGCCTCCCGGTCGGTGACGTTGGCGGTGACCGCGATGGCCTTGTCGCTGCCGCCGATCCCGGCTGCGACCTCGGCTGCGGCCTCGGCGTTGAGGTCGGCCACCGCCACGCAGGCGCCCTCGGCGGCGAGCCGTTCGGCGATGGCCTTGCCGATGCCCGAGCCCGCGCCGGTCACCAGCGCGATGCGCCCGGCCAGCGGCTTGGGCGCGGGCATGCGCCGCAACTTCGCCTCCTCCAGCGCCCAGTACTCGATGCGGAACTTCTCGCTCTCGGGGATCGGCGCGTAGGTGGACAGCGCTTCGGCACCGCGCATGACGTTGATGGCGTTGACGTAGAACTCGCCGGCCACCCGGGCCGTCTGCTTGTCCTTGCCGAAGGAGAACATGCCGACACCCGGCACGAGCACGATCGCGGGGTCCGCTCCGCGCATCGGGGGGCTGTCCGGGGTGGCGTGCCGCTCGTAGTAGGCGCGGTACTCCTGGCGGTACTCGGCGTGCAGTTCCTTGAGCCTCGCCACGACGTCGGCCAGCGGCGCGGTGGCGGGCAGGTCCACCACCAGCGGCCGGACCTTGGTGCGCAAGAAGTGGTCCGGGCACGAGGTGCCGAGAGCGGCGAGCTCGCCGAGCTTCTCGCGGGAGAGGAACTCCAGCACCGCCTCGCCGTCGTTGTAGTGCCCGATCTGGTGCTGGTCGGTCGAGGCCAGTCCGCGGACGACCGGGGCCAGCGCGGCGGCGCGGGCGTGCCGCTCGGCTTCGGGAAGCGGTTCGAAACCGGCCACGACCGGCCCGAAGGGCTCCGGGTCGCCGTGCTCGGCGATGTGCGCCGCTGCGGTGTCGATGATCCAGCGGGAGTTCTTCTCGGCCTTCTCGGAGGTCTCACCCCACGCGGTGATCCCGTGGCCGCCCAGGATGCAGCCCTTGGCCTGCGGGTTCGCCGCCTTGATCGCGGCGATGTCCAGGCCGAGCTGGAAACCGGGGCGACGCCACGGCACCCAGACCACCTGGTCGCCGAAGATGGTCGCGGTGAGCGCTTCACCGTCGGCGGCGGTGGCGATCGCGATGCCGCTGTCGGGGTGCAGGTGGTCGACGTGCGGCGCGTCGACGAGACCGTGCATGGCGGTGTCGATCGACGGCGCGGCCCCGCCCTTGCCGTGCAGGCAGTAGTCGAACGCGGCGACCATCTCGTCCTCGCGCTCGACACCCGGGTAGACGTCGACCAGGGCGCGCATGCGGTCCAGGCGCAGCACCGCGAGTCCGCTCTCGGTCAGGGTGCCGAGGTCACCCCCGGAACCCTTCACCCACATCAGGTCGACTTCCCGGCCGGTGACCGGGTCGATCGCAGCGCCCTTGGCGGAGGTGTTGCCCCCGGCGTAGTTGGTGGTCGTGGGGTCGGCACCCAACCGGTGCGACCGCGCCAGCAGGTCTTCGACAGCGGTGTGCTCAGACACTCGAGAACTCCTCGGAGTAGTGGGACATGCGTGGGGTCAAGGCTTTTCGATCGCCCGCGCCCGGTTGAGCTCGCGAACCCGGCTGAAGTGCGCCCGGCGGTGCTCGTAGCGCTCGTGCAGCTCGGCGTCGGGGGTGAACTCGTGCTCGATGTCGGCCGCGAACTGCTTGAGCTCGCCGACGTCGTGAACGCCGATCGCCAGACCGGCGAGGTAGGAGGCGCCCTGCGCGGCCCCGTGCCCGCCCCGCGGGCGAAGCACGGGCACGCCGAGGGCATCGGCTTTGATCTGCAGCCACGCCGTCGAGGCCGAACCGCCGCCGGTGCTCAGCAACCGGTCGACGGCGAACCCGCGCGCACGCAGTTCCGCGACGTCGTCGGCCAGCGCCAGGGCGTTGCCCTCGAGCACGCTGAGCATGAGCTCGACACCGTCGGCGGCGAGATCGATGCCGTCGATGATCCCGCGGGCGCGCGGGTTCCAGGTGGGCGTGCGCTCGCCGGCGAAGCTGGGCACGGTCGTCAGTCGCGAGGGGCGGGAGCGGGCCAGCAGCGCCTCCGAGTCCCGCAGGTCCTGCCCCGCGATGCGGTTCACCCAGTCCACCGTCGCCCCGGCGGTCACCTGGGCCGTGATGAGCAGGTCCACGCCGGGAACGCAGTGCCGCTCGTGGATGAAGCCCGGCACGTGCGTGCCCGCGGGAACGGCCAGCATGGTGGCGCTGGAGAACCCGGTCATCTCCACCAGCGGCCCACCGACCTCGACGATCCCCGCCTCCAGGGCCGACCCGACCGAGTCGACCCCGCCGGCCACGACCGGAACACCGGCGGGGATCCCGGTTTCCGCCGCGGCCTGGTCGGTCACGGTGCCGATCACGTCGGTCGTGGCCACGATCGGCGGCAGCAGTTCGACGCCCAGCCCGCGCCCGAACAGCCGCTCGTCGAACGCGTTCGCCGACTCGTCGAAGCCCTGCATCAGCGAGGCCGAGGAATCGTCGAGGGCGGCCCGGCCGGTCAGCCTGCCGGTGACGTAGCCGTTGGCCGAGACGACGTGGGCGGCACGCGCGGCGACCTCCGGCCGGTTGCGCAGCAGCCAGGGCAGCTTGGCGGTGCCGAAGAACGGGTCCGGCCCGTTGCGGTGGCCGGGCCCGATCCGCTCGATCTCGGCGGCTTCGGCGACGGCCTGCCGATCCAGCCAGGTCAGGGCCGCGCCGACCTCCCGGCCCCGGTCGTCCACCGGCACCAGGGTCGGTGACTGGCTGGTCACGGCCACGGCCAGCACCCGAGCCTCCGCCACCACGTCACCGGCCGCGGAGGTGATCGCGTGCCACCAGCTGCCCGCGTCCTGGTCGGAACCGCGCCCGTCGGAGTCGACCTGGGTGTCGTAGCGCGCCGTCGCCGAACGCACCAGGCGGCCTTCCCGGTCGGTTGCCACGACCTTGACGCCGCTGGTCCCGACGTCGATGCCGAGCAGGACCTCGGCTCGATCTGATGCCATCACGCCCCCGCCTTCGGTCCGACCGGGTGCAGCGCCGGCTGCGCGTCGAGGTGGCGGCGCAGCTCTTCGGCCACCCCGGCGGCAGCCCGCCGCGCGGTCTCCCGGCTGGCGCCCGCGACGTGCGGAGCCAGCACCACGTTGGCCCCGCGATCAGCCAGGTCCAGCAGTCGCAGGGACATGTCGACAGGTTCGGTCGGGAACACGTCGACCGCCACCCCGCCCAGGTGACCCGCGGCGAGCGCGTCGGCGAGAGCGGCGTAGTCCACGAGTCCGCCGCGCGCGGCGTTGACGACGATCGCGCCGGGGCGCATCAGCGCGATCCGCTTGGCGTTGACCACCTGCTCGGTCTCCGGGGTGAGCCGGGCGTGCACCGACAGCACGTCGCTGGTCGAGAACAGCTCGTCGAGGTCGGTGCAGCGCCGGGCCTCCGGCAGGGCCCCGTCGGGCAGGTAGGGGTCGTAGACGACGACGTCGGCGCCCATCGCGGCGAGGCTGCGGGCCAGGTGCTGGCCCACCGCCCCGGCACCCAGCAGGCCGACGGTGGAGCCCGCGATCTCGCGTCCGACCTCGTCGTGGCGGTAGAAGTCCCCGCGCCACTCGCGGCGCAGCAGGCTGCCGTGCAGGATCGGCACCCTCCGCAGCGCGGCCAGCAGCAGCGCCAGCGTCATCTCGGCGGTGGCGATGCTGTTGCGCCCCGGCACGTTGACCACCCGCACGCCACGCGCCGCGGCCGCGTCCAGGTTGATGTTGACCGGCCCGCCGCGGCCCACGCCGACGAACTCCAGCTCCGGCACCGCTTCCAGGACCCGCTCGGTGACCGGTGCCAGCTGGGTGACCAGCCCGCGGTGCCCGCGCAGTGCCGTGATCAGCTCGTCCTCGCTGCCCGAGGCCTCGTCGACTTCGCCGACGGCGCCGAACGGTTCGTCCGGCCACGGCAGTTCCAGCTCGGCGACGGTGGCCCAGGAGCCGAGGCGGTGGGTGATCTCGTCGCGGAAGACCGCGGGCTGGATGAATCGATCTCCGGCTGCGAGGACGGAGAAGGGCGGACGGGAGGGCATGGGGGTCCTTTCTTCAGGAGCGGTTCCGAGTGGTGGTGCCGGGAACGGTTGGGAAGGGGTCATACGATGCAGAGCGTGAACAGTCTGGCCATGGAGGAACGCATCGAGTGGCTGCGCGCCGAGCTCCGCTCGACCGGCTCGATCTCCCTCGGCGACGCCGCCGAGGCGCTCGGGGTCAGCGAGATGACCGTCCGCCGGGACCTCCGGCAGCTGGAGAACGAGGGCGTCGCTCGCCGGGTCCGCGGCGGGGCCCGCCATTCCGAGCCGGCGAGCTTCCAGCGCCGCGACAGCTCCCGCGCCGCCGAGAAGCGGCTCATCGCCGAGAAGCTGCTGCCGCTGGTGCCCGCACAGGGCCTGATCGTGCTGGATTCGTCGACGACGATGTACCGGCTGGCCGCGCTGATCCCCTCGGCCGAGGCGTTGACCGTGCTGACCAACAACATCCAGACCTTCCAGGTGCTGCAGGGACGGCCGGGGGTGACCGCGGAGCTCACCGGCGGCCGGTTCGACGAGCGCAGCGACTCCCTGATCGGACCGCTGGCAGCGGCCACCGTCGAGCAGCTCACGCCCGACGTGTTCTTCGCGTCCACCGGCGGCATCGACGGCGACAGCTGCTTCGAGTCGACCGTCGAGGAGGCCGCGCTGAAGAAGGCCTGCGCCCGGGTGTCGCACCGCATCGTGATCGGCGCGGACACCGCCAAGCTGGACGCGCGGGACCGGGCTGCCTCCGTCGAGCTGGATGCCGTGGCCGCGCTGTGCACCGAGGTCGAGCCGGACGATCCGCAGCTGGCGGAGTACCGCAAGCGGGTCCGCCAGCTGCTGTGAGCGGTGGTTCTCATGCCGCCGACGCGCTCGCGGACTGACGGATCTCGGTGTCGGCCAACGCGTTCTGGTCCACCTTCAGCAGGAAGCTGAGGCCGAAGCCCACCAGGTAGGTCGCGGCCAGCGCCAGCACGGTGCCGGTCGTGCCGATGCGATCCCACAGCACGGTGACCAGCAGCGATCCCACGAACTGCGAAGCACCGGCGGAGAGGTTGAGCAGCGCCACCGCCTGGCCGCGGCGGGCCGGCTCCAGCGCCGGCATCAGCGCGGACAGCGGCACGTACGCGGCGATGGCGATGCCGAACAGGACCACGGCCCCGGCCGTGAGCAACGCGTTCGGTCCGGCGAGCACCGGTGTGAAGTACAGCAGCAGCGTCGCGGCGAACATGCCGAGGCTGCCGAACCACCGGATCGTGCGCACCCATCCGATCCGGTCGCCGATCACGCCCCACATCAGGTTGGTGAACACGGTGACCAGGTAGACCAGGCTCCACAGCTGCAACCAGCGTTCCTGGCTGAAGCCGATGTCGCGGGTGAACACGATCGGCAGCATGACGATGAAGCCGTAGAGCGCGAGCTGGTTGATGGTCCGCTGGATCATGCCGTGGGCGAGCTGGACGTTCTCGAAGGGCATCTTGACGGTCTCGACGATCGTGGCGCCGAGGCCGCGCAGCGTGCGCTCACCGGAGTTGGACGGGCCGCGGCCGCGCACGAGGAAGGTCGCCATCGCACCGCCGACGGCGATGAAGGCGATCGCGCTCCACAGGGTGGTCACCGTCCCGACCCACGGGATCGTCAGGCTGGGCAGGTAGGAGCCGAAAACGCCGACGCCCAGCGAGTACGAGCACCAGAACCAGCCCATCGCCGAGGACATCCGGTTCTGCGGGGCCGCGTAGGAAATCCACACGACGAACCCGAAGACGAACATCGGGTAGGCCACCGCTCGGATCGAGTACATCACCAGCATCAGCGGGTAGTTGTGCTGCATCACGCCGAAGGCGAGGAAGCCGGCGTGGAACACGATCCAGCCGATGGTGGCGACGGCCATCACCCGTCGCGGGCCGATGTACTCGGCCAGGATGCCGGAGACGAAGGCGGCGATCGCGACGACCAGCCCGTACACCGTGAGCAGGGTGCCGGCTTGCGAGGTGCTGAATCCGGCCTCGGTGACGAGGTAGTCGGAGAGGAAGGCCTGCTCGAGGCCGTCTCCGGTCATGAAGAAGGCGATGGCGACGTAGCCCCACAGCAGAGCTGGGGACATGCCGAGGAACGAGCGGGATGCCGACGGCGGTGTCGGTGTCATGCGGGGGCTCCTTCTGGAGGTACGGGCCGGGCGTTGTCACGCCGCGGAACACAATGACACATCTTGTTAGAACTTGTTAAGAGCTGTTCGCAATGAAATGTGTGACCCGCTCCGCACCTGCGCTGCGAACCTTCCGGATGAGAGCTCCGCTGCGCGAAGCGTGGCGCAACACCGCTCCGCCGGCACCACCGCCGCGTGCCACGGCCGCGTCATGAACACTTCACCGACTGGTCAACCGCTGGGACCCGTGGAGGTTCCGCAGGACGTCAAGCCTGGAGCTCATGATCCCGCCCTCACGACGCACGCGATTCCGCTCGCCCGCTCTCGCGGCGGGACTGGCGATCGCCGCCGCCCTGCCCTTCTACCCGGTCAGCAGCGCCGACGCCAGCGGCGACCGGCTGCCGCTGGGCGATGCCGACCTCGCCGAGACCCGCGAGACGCAGCAGCTGGCCGACGGCGTCGAGCTGACGCGCATCGTCCGCGGGACCGAGCCCGCCCCGCCGGACCAGATCAACACGACACCTCGCGGTCCGTGGGTGGTCAACGTGCTCACCATCGATCCGGCCAAGGCCCGCGGGCACGTCGAATCGACCTACGGCCCCGACCTCGCACCCGTCGAGAAGACCACCGACCTGGTCCGGTTGTCCGGAGCGCTGGCCGGGGTCAACGCCTCCTTCTTCACCTTCAACGCCAACCCGCAGTACCCGGGCGACCCGGTCGGGCTGGGCGTCTACGACGGCGAGCTGCTCAGCGAACCGACCGGCGACCGCGCCGAAGCGGACCTGATCATCGACAGCCGCAGCGACGAGGTCCTGATGGGCCGCACCGCCTGGTCCGGGCAGGTGCGCAACCGGCAGACCGGCGCGACGCTGCCGCTCGAGCACCTCAACCACCCGCCGGTCGTCCCGGCGACCTGTGCCGAGCTGCCCGACCAGACGCAGTGCGACCAGCCCGGCGACGCGGTCCTGTTCAACCCCGAGTTCGGCCCCACCCCGACCGGGCACGGCGTCGAGGTGGTGCTCGACCAGCGCGGGTGCGTCGTGCGCAGCTCCCCCGACGCGCGAGGCACGACCCTCGACGCCGACCAGACCTCGCTGCAGGCGACGGGACACGACGCGGCGGCGCTGCTGGCGATCACCGAACGGGGCTGCCTGCACCGGACCTCCACCTTGACCGACGAGAGCGGTGACCAGGTCGACCTGCACCCGGGCTTGTTCGGCGTGAACGGCCGCTACCGGCTGATGGCCGGCGGCGAGGTCGTGGTCCCGCCGGGTTCGGGGGACTTCTTCGCGCGCAACCCGCGCACCATCGCCGGTACCACCCCGGACGGCAAGATCGTGCTGGCCACCCTCGACGGCCGCCAGACCACCAGCGTCGGCACCACGATGGACGAAACCGCCGCGGTCGCCGAAGCTCTCGGCCTGACCGATGCGGTCAACCTCGACGGCGGCGGCTCCACCACCATGTCGGTCAACGGCGCCCTGACGAACAAACCCAGCGGCAGCGAAGAACGAGCCGTGGGAGATGCCCTGATCTACGTCGAGGACTAGCCACCCGGCCGCCGGGGCCCCGCCGCCCAACGCAGGGGGGGGGGGGGGGGGGGGGGCGCCGGGCTGCTGGCAAGCTAGCCGGCGCCGAAGGGGGACCGGCTGCGCACACGCCACTGCCCGTCGAATTCGACCAACCAGGCTTCCCGAAGTTCGGCGGACAGCGGAACCCAGTTCGGCAACAGCTCGCGCTCGATGGCACCGGCACGCTGCTCGGTGGTGCGCATCGCCACCGTGAGATGCGGATCGGCGTCGTAGCGCCCGCCGTAGGGCACCACCTCGGGCCAGCGACTCCGAACGGCGCTCGCGAGCGCCGCAACCCCGTCAGCGGGTTCCGGGCGCAGTGCGAGGAATCCGCCGCTGCGCACGATCCCCGCGAACGTCACCGACAGCGGCGAAGCCCGGGCGAAAACACCGGTGAGCGCGCTGTCCGCCTGCTGGTCGAGCTCCGCGGCGGGCACGAACGGGTACAGCAACGACAGGTGCGCCGGAACGCCGGTCCGAACGGTGTCAGGACATCGTTCGGCCACCGCGTCGAGCAGCGGTTGCGCTCCCGGAACCGGCACGACGACGCCGGTCTTGCCCACATGCGCCATGCCGCCGTTCTACAGGTGCGCGGCAGCTCCGACGCCGAGGCCCACCGGAGACGGCGCGACATCGCGCTTCCCGCACTGGAAAGTCCGGGAAAGACCAGGCCACGCTCTTCTGCGCTCCGGTGGCATTCAGCTACCCGGAAGGTGGTGCCGCGTAGGCGAGTTCGTGACCACGGCCGCCACCGACCCTCGTCGGAACCCCTTCCCCGCGATCTCGTGAGCAGGCTTCCGGCTCCGTTTCGGATTGATTTCACTCGTCACTGAAAGTGTCGTGCTCACCGATACATGATGGCGGAGCCTCTCCCCTGGCCACGAGCGCTTCACGACAGCGGGGCGCTCTGTTCGGCCAGGTCGTCGAGGATGGTCAGGGCTGCTTGGACTGCGGGGTGTTCGCGGGCGCCGCGGGCGGTGACCGTGAGGAAGCGGCGGGCCGGCGGCGTCTCGGCGAGACCGATCCGCGCGATGCCCTCCTGCCCCGGGAGCCGCACGGAGCGCGGGACGAGGGCGATGCCGTGGCCGTCGCCGACCAGAGCGCCCACCACGCTCCAGTCCTGCGCCTGGTGCGCGATGTCGGGCGTGAAACCCGCTCGGGAGCACGCGGTGAGGACGTGTTCGCGGCACGGCGAGCCGGGCATGCCCAGGATCCACCGCTCGGCGGCCAGCTCGGGCAGAGACGCCTCCGGTTCCGAACCCAGCTTGTGGTCGACCGAGACCACCAGGTCGAACGGATCGTCCAGCAAGGCTCGCTGGTCGAACCGCGTGTCGGTCAGCGGCGGGGCGTCCCGGGTCGCCTCCACCACCGCGATGTCGGCTTCGCCGGCGAAGACCAGGTCGAAGCTCGCCACCGGGTCGGCCTCGCGCATCCGCACCGTCAGCCGGGGCGCGGTGGTGCGCAGCCGGGCCGCGGTGGGGCTGAGCAGGGTGCACATCGCGGTCGCGAACCCCGCCAACCGCAGCGTTCCGGACGGGCCGTCCACGCCCACCTCGTGCAGTTCGGCCTCGGCCTCGCGCCACCGCTCCTCGATGGCGTCGGCGTGCGCCAGCAGGGAGCGGGCGGCCGGGGTCAGGCGCACGCGGCGGCCCTGCGGCTCCAGCAGCGCGACCCCGAGCTCCTTGCCCAGCTGCCGCACCTGCTGCGACACCGCCGACGGGGTCAGGTGCAGGCTGCCCGCCGCTGCCGTCACCGTGCCGGAGCGCTCCACCGCGCGGAGCACCTGCAATCGCCGAAGGTCAATCATGAAGTCATGGGTACACGATTCCGTGCACGAATCAAAGCTGGACCTGAACGTTTTCCGGCCCCAGGCTGGAACCAGCAACACCAGTCAAGCTCGGGAGCGACCATGATCACCACCTGGACCGTCCTGCTCATCACCGCCGCCGTCCTGTTCTCGCTGGCGCTCGACCTCGCCCTCTGGGCGCAGCGCCTCCCGAGCAGGACCCCACCGCCGAGCTGCGCCGAAACCCCGCGCTACGACGCCGATTGCGGATTCCCGCCGTGAGAGTTCCTCGCCCGCTGCGAACCGGCGTACCCGCAGCGAACCGCGACCAACCCCGGCCGCGCACCCGAGCAGCGCGAGAACCCTTCAGCTGCCGATGATGAGGGCGCGGAGGTCTTCGACGGCGTGGGCTCGGGCGCCGGCCAGCTCGGGTTCGGGGACGGTGGCCGCGACGACCGGGATGCTGCGGGCGCAGGTGGCGAACTGCTCGGTGATGACGGCGAGCATCGCCGGGTGAGCCCCCCAGGGGCCGCCGAGGACCGCGAGCCGGGGGTCGACCAGGGTGACCGCCGCTGACAGGACTCCGCAGATCGCGCGCGCCAGGGCGGTGCGCACCCGTGCCGCCTCGGCGTCGTCGGCGTCGAGGAACTTCTGCAGCGCTTCGACGTCGATGGCGGTGGAGCCGTCGCGGCGGAGCCCGAGGGCGGCGAACACCTCGGTCAGCGGCAGCGCCGCACCGTCAGGACCTTCGGTCCAGAGGTGGGCGATCTCGCCGGACAGCCCGCCGTGCCCGCGGCGCACGTCGCCGTCGTTGACCACCGCGCAGCCGAGTCCTTCGCCGAGGTGGACGTAGACGAAGTCGTCGACGCCCTCGGCGCAGCCGCCCTGGCGCTCGGCGCGCGCCGCCCAGTTCACGTCGTTGTCGACCAGGATCGGGCCCTCGATCGACCTGGACAGGATCGAGACCGGGTCCAGATCGCCGACCAGGAACGGCACGTCCGGCAGCTGCACCAGGCGGCCGGTCCGCCGGTCCACCGGGTCGGCCGCGCTCACCACGGCGCAGCGCACTCCCCCGGGCGCTCGGGCGGCCACCTCGGCGAGCGTGTCCGCGGCCCGTTCTCGGCCGGCGGCGCGGTCGAGAACGGCGTGCGAGCGGCTCAGCACGCGACCGAAGGCGTCCACCGCTTCGCCCAGCACGCCGTGGGGCGTGATGCTGCAGACCAGCGCGCTCCCGCAGTCCTCGCTCAACGAGTAGTAGGAGCCGGCGCGTCCGCGCCCGGTGGTGCGCTCGCCGGTGTCGACCAGCAGGCCCGCCTCGGTCAACCGCCGGACGCTGTCGGAGATCGTCGGCTTGGAGATCCCGGTCAGCGAGGCGATCTCCGTGCGGGTCAGCCGTCCCCGCTCCATGACCGCGCGCAGCACGTGCTCGTCGGTGAGCGAGCGCAGCAGCTCCAGCGACGGCTTGGCGGACGACATGCCGGCCAGTTTAGTCAGGAGTGTTGCCCAAATGCGGGAGAAGTGGCTACCTTCTCCTTTAGTTAGGAGTCCTTACCAAAGGAGTTCAGCGTGACCATCGCACCTGATCAGGGCCGGGCCCTGCCTCCGCTACCGCACTGGGAGACCGCTCCCGAGGACCTCACGGCCGCGATCCGCGAGGTCAAAGCCGCCCTGCGCGCCCGCATCGAGGCCTCCGGCCGCACCGTCGAGGACGTCTTCGCCGTGGTGGAGCGCCGCATCGCCGAGCGGGCGGCCGAGATCCGCGCCGATGCGGACCGGGGCGAGCAGGTGTGGCCGGTCATCAACTACACCGACATCGCCCGCGGCACGGTCACCGAGGCGCAGCGGGCGAAGGTCGAGCAGCGCGGATGCCTCGTCGTGCGCGGTCATTTCGACCGCGACCAGGCCCTGGCGTGGGACGCGGGCGTCGTCGACTACGTCGAGCGCAACGACTTCTTCACCCACTACCGGGGTCCCGGCGACGACTTCTTCGGCAGCGTCGGCTCCAAGCCGGAGATCTACCCGATCTACTGGTCACCGGCCCAGATGCAGGCGCGCCAGAGCGACCGGATGGCGCGGGTGCAGTCCTTCCTCAACTCGTTCTGGAAGCACGAGTCCGAAGGCGTGCGGTGGTTCGAGCCCGACCGCGACGCGATGTATCCCGACCGCATCCGCAGGCGTCCGCCGGGCACCGATTCGGCGGGGCTGGGGACGCACTGCGATCCGGGGACTCTCGACCTGTGGATGACCAGCGCCTACCAGAAGGCGTTCCGGCACCTCTTCGACGGCACCGTGGAGCACTACGACCCGTGGGACGCCGCCCACCGCACGGCGGGCCCGCAGTACCCGGGATCGACGATGTGCTCGGCGTTCCGCACCTTCCAGGGCTGGACGGCGTTGTCGGACATGGACCACGACCAGGGCGTCCTGCACACCGTGCCGATCCCGGAGGCCATGTCGTACCTGATGCTGCGGCCCCTGCTGCCCGACGTGCCCGACGACGAGATGTGCGGGGTGACGACCAACCAGGTCTTCCCCGCCGACCACAAGTGGCACTCGGAGCTGCTCGACAGCCTCACCGGCATTCCCGACGTCAAGGCGGGCGACTCGGTGTGGTGGCACTGCGACATGATCCACAGCGTCGCGCCGGTCGCCGACCAGGAGGGCTGGGGCAACGTCATGTACATCCCCGCCGCTCCGTGGTGCCCGCGCAACGAGACCTACGCCGCCAGCGTCCGCGACGCGTTCCTGACCGGCAGCAGCCCCAGCGACTTCCCGCCGGAGCACTACGAACGCGACTGGGAGGGCCGCTTCACCGCCGACCAGCTCAACGAGACCGGCCGCCGAGGTCTCGGCTTCGAGTGAACCCGCCCGGCAGCGAGCGTTTTTCGAGGCCTCGGCTCCACCGGCCGGTCGGAGCTGGGCGGTCCGGCGGAGCCGAGGCCCACCGATTCTCAAACCTCCAGCGCACTGGAGATCAAGTCGCTGTTCCCACGATCACACCGCGGAGGTCGGCCCACCTCATGCGGGACCGGATTCGGAAGCCCCGGGCCGGCTCGGCCAATTCCTGCGGTTCGAGCCCCACGTGCGCGCCGTCCTCACCGACGGCTGTGAAACCAGGCCAGCCGTGTTCAGCCACAGCACCCTCGAGCCACGGCGAGTTCTCGGCATCAACGGATTTCACCGCCTCACACTCCGCAGAACTCGCCGGATCACCCATCGCACGCCGCACGGCCTGGTCCCGCTCCGCCCGCCCGGATCAACTCAACCCGAATCTCCGTCGAGCGTGGACTCATCCCACCCATGAAGCCCTCAAACACCGCGGGAACCACAACTCGGCAACGCGGAAAGACAGCCAAATCCCTCGAACGACAAGCGACTCCTGACTCAGAGTGCTACTTCACGCGCGCCTACAGAAGCGCTACGAGCACCCGACCTCCGCCCTGGCCGAACCCGCCATGTTTTGACCAGAACTGGCTCCGCTCCCCGACCACCTCCGAGAGCACGGAGCCACACCAAGAGCAAGCCCCCTCGGTCGCGCCCGGCAGCGGGCGACCGTGACGCACGCCACGCAGGTTGCCAATTATGTCCTAGGACATTTACCGTCCATGCCGTGGAGCGACGAGGGAAGCTGGGTGCGATCGGTGGTTCCAGCGCCGCGGAGATCGTCGAATCGATCCGCAGGTTGATCGACTCCGGCTCGCTCAAGGAGGGGGCGGCGCTGCCTCCGATACGCGGGCTCGCCGCCGAGCTGGGGGTCAACCGGAACACGGTCGCGGCCGCCTACGCGCAGCTGGCGGCAGCGGGGCTCGTCGAGACGCGGCGCCGTGGCGGGACTGTCGTGCGCGGTGTCCCCGCCCTGGACGGTGAGGGCCGCGGCGCGGCCCGTGACCTGGTCAACCTCGCCGACGGCAACCCGGCGGTGGAATACCTGCCGGATCTCCGCTCAGCCTTCGCCCCGGGGTACTCGCCGCCGTTGTACGGGCACCCCCCGATCGACGAGCGCCTCGCGGCGTGGGTCGACGCCGAGATGGCTCCTGACGTCGGCGACGTCCCCCGCGAGCTCGTCCTCACCCACGGCGCGGCCGACGCGGTGGAGCGCCTGCTGAGCGCACACCTGACCCGCGGTGACGCGGTGGCCGTCGAAGACCCGTGCTTCCTGTCGAGCATCGGCACGATGCGGCTGAACGGATACCGCAGCGTCCCGGTGCCCGTGGACGCCGACGGGATGACTCCCGACGGGCTGGCCGCGGCGTTGGGCGCGGGCGTCCGGGCCGTGGTGTGCACGCCGCGAGCGCACAACCCGACGGGTGCCAGCCTCACCCACGAGCGCGCAACGCGGTTGCGGGAGCTGCTGTCCCAGCACCCGGAGGTGCTGGTGGTCGAGGACGACCACTTCTCGGCCATCTCGGCCCAGCCTTACCACCGCATCACTCCGACAGGCGCGGCTCACTGGGCGCTGGTGCGGTCGGTCTCGAAGTTCCTCGGCCCCGACCTGCGCCTGGCGCTCGTGCTCTGCGACGAGGACAGCGCGACGCAGGTGAGCGCACGGCTGAGCTCCACCTCGGGCTGGGTCAGCCACGCACTGCAGCACATCGTGGCGGCGCTGCTGCACGACACCGAGACCGCGCAGCTGCTCCAGCGCGCCCGCGACTCCTACGCCGAGCGCCTGCGCTCGCTGACCGACGCGCTGCACGAGCACGGGATCGCGCTGCCACCGGATCGCGATGGGCTCAACGCGTGGATCCCGGTGCAGCGCGGGGAGAAGCGCTTGATCGACGCGGTCGCCGCTCGGGGCTGGGCCGTTCGCGGCGGTTCCGACTTCGCGGTGTCGGGGCGCGGCGCACACGCGCTGCGCGTGACCACCTCGACCATCAGCCCGCTGCAGGCGGAGGCGTTCGCCGCTGACCTCGCCGCGGTCCTGCACTCGACGAAGGGGACATGAATGTCTGCTCCGGACAAGCACGATCCGTCCACGGTCGGCGAGAAGACGTGGGCGGTGCACGGCGGGAACTCCCCGGACGGGTCGGGGGCGCTGCGCACCCCGCTGGTGCTGGCGAACTCCTACCTGCTGCCCGAGGACGCCTCCCAGCTCAACTGGTCGGACACCAGCACGCTGATGTACAGCCGCAGCGGCCACGTCAACCAGCACGCGCTGGAGGACAAGCTCGCCACGATGGAAGGCGGCGAGGAGGCGGTGGTGTTCGCCAGCGGTGTTGCCGCGCTGCACGCGCTGTTCTTCACGCACCTGCGCAGCGGTGATCACGTCGTCGTCTCCGCCGTGACCTACGAGGCGGTGCACCGGTTGTTCTCCGAGCTGCTGCCGGACCGCTACGGCATCCAAGCCACGTTCGTCGACGCCACCGACCCAGAGGCGGTCCGCGCCGCGATGCGCCCGACGACGCGGCTGGTCCACGTCGAAACCATCGCCAACCCGACCACCGCG
Organism: Saccharopolyspora mangrovi; assembly: GCF_035320975.1. Lineage (NCBI taxonomy): Bacteria > Bacillati > Actinomycetota > Actinomycetes > Pseudonocardiales > Pseudonocardiaceae > Saccharopolyspora > Saccharopolyspora mangrovi. The sequence goes on from NZ_JAWLNX010000010.1 coordinate 17,410, forward strand.
GTCACCGACATCGCCGCGGTCGCCGAGATCGCCCACGCCGGCGAGGCGTTGCTGAGCGTGGACGGCACGTTCACCCCGCCGCCGCTGTACCGCCCGCTGGCCGACGGCGCGGACGTGGTCGTGCACTCGCTGACGAAGTTCATCAACGGGCACGGTGATGCGATGGGCGGGGCCGTCATCGGTTCCCGCGAACTCGTCTCGCGGATCCGCGCGGACGCCCTTGTCGACGTCGGCGGGGTGCTCTCCCCGTTCAACTCGTGGCTGATCATGCGCGGGTCGGTCACGCTGCCGCTGCGGCTGCTTCAGCACCTGGCCAGCGCGCAGCAGATCGCCGAATCCCTCGAAGCCGACCCGCGCATCGCCTTCGTCGCCTACCCCGGGCTCGCCAGTCATCCGCAGCACGAGCTGGCCGTTCGGCAGTTCGGCGGGCGCGGCTGCGGCGCGGTCCTCGCCTTCGCACTGGACGGCGACCCGGCGGTGCAGAACCGGTTCGTCAACGCCCTGCGGGTGATCACCTCCGCCGTCTCGCTCGGGCACGACGAGAGCCTCATCGTGCACGTCGCGCCCGGAACCCGGGGCGGAGACGAGCACTACCCCGAGCCCTTCCAGCGCTACGGGCACCTGCGGCTCGCGGTGGGGCTGGAAGACACCGACGACCTCATCGCCGACCTCCGCGCGGCGCTCGACATCGCCCTGCCCGCCTGACCTCCTGGAGGATCCGTGTTCACCGGACTCAGCGCGTTCCCACTCACCCCCGTCTCCGACCGCGGCATCGACGAGGAGGCGTTCGCCGGGCTCGTCACGCGACTGGCCACCGCACGCGTCGACTCGATCACCGCGCTCGGCTCCACCGGTTCGTACCCGTACCTCGACCGCGCCGAGCGCGCCCGCGCGGCACGGCTGGCGGTCGAGCACGCCGGGTCGACTCCGGTGATCGTCGGCATCGGTGCGCTGCGCACCCGCGATGTCCTCGAACTGGCCGAGGACGCGCAGGAAGCCGGCGCCTCGGGTGTCCTGCTGGCGCCGGTGTCCTACCAGGCGCTGACCGCGGACGAGGTGTTCGGGCTCTACGAAGACGTCACCGCCTCGCTGTCGGTTCCGCTGGTGGTCTACGACAACCCCGGAACGACCCACTTCACGTTCACCGACGAGCTCTACGCCCGCATCGCCGAGCTGCCCCACGTCGCCTCCATCAAGATTCCCGGAGTGCAGGCCGCAGCCGCCGAGCAGCGGCTCGCAGCGCTGCGGGCGCTGCTTCCTCCCTCGGTCACGATCGGCGTCAGCGGGGATCCGCTCGCCGCAACCGGTCTCAACGCCGGGAGCCAGGCCTGGTACTCCGTGATCGCCGGAACCCTGCCGGAACCCGCGCTGGCGATCACCCGCGCGGCCCAAGCCGGTGACGCGGCCACGGCCGCTGCGGAATCGGAGCGCCTGCAACCGCTGTGGGACCTGTTCAGCCGGCTCGGGAGCCTCCGGGTGGTGTCCGCCATCGCTGAAGTCCTCGGCCTGGTGGGCCACCCCAACCTGCCGCTCCCGCTGCGGGGACTGCCGGACGGCGAGCGCGCCGCGGTCGCCGACGTGGTCCAGCGGCTCGACCTCCGCTGACCGATGAGCGACGAGACCACGATCGCGCCAGCGCGCCCCCGCGCCGGGCTTGCGCGCTACGTCCTGGCCGCGACCTCGGCCCGCACGGCCGACGGTGGCGCGGTCGTGGCCATCGTCCTGCTCGCCACCACCAGCGGTGATCCGGGGTGGCTGGCCGGTGCGCTCGGCGCCTGCGTCACCGCACCGCACCTGCTCGGCCCGTTCATCGCCCGCAGCCTCGACACCGCGCGCGACGGACGCCGCGTGATCGCCCTGGCGAGCCTGCTGCACGGTGTCACGCTCGCCGCAGCGGTCCTGCTCCACGCGGAGACGCACCCGATCGTCCCCGCCGTGCTGCTGATCGCCTCGGGGCTGCTCGGACCACTGCTGACCGGGGGCATCAGCAGCCGTCTGCCCGCCATCGCCGGACCCACCCGGACCAGCCAGCGCCGCGCCCAAGGTTGGGACGTCGCCACCTACGGCATCGGGGGCACCGCCGGGCCCAGCATCGTGGCAGCGCTCTCGGCCTGGGCCTCCCCGCTCGCCGCCGGGCTGGTGCTTGCCGCGGGCGCGGTGATCGCCGCCGCGTTCGTGATGCTGCTGCCGTACTCGCCGCCACCGGTCGCCGCGAGCGACATCCCGCGCCCAGCGCGCACTCTCGCAGTGATGCTCTCGACGGGTCCGCTGCGCCGGACCCTGTACCTCACGATGATCGTCGCGTTCAGCGTGGCCGCCCTGCCGATCACCGCGGTCGCCGGCGCCGCGATGCTCGGCACCGGCGAAGCAGCGGCCGGAGTGCTCACGGCCGCCTACGGGCTGGGCAACCTCGCCGGCTCGGTCGGGGTCATGGCGCGCCCGCTCGAGGGCAACGCCGACCGGCTCATGACGCGACTGGCCGTCGTCGTGGCCACCACCCTCTTCGCCGTCGTCCTCTCCCCCACGTTCGGCCTGGCCGCCGCCGCGTACGCGGCCGCCGGGATCGCCAACGGCTACTTCTTCGCCGCCACCCTCGCGGCGCGCAGCGAGTACTCCCCGGATGAGATGCGCGGTCAGGTCTTCGTCTGGACCGGAGCTCTCAAGATCACCGCTGGATCGGCCGGCACGGCGTTGGCGGGAACGCTCGTCACCGCCTCAGCTCACCTGCCCCTCGTGCTCGCCATCGCACTGACCGCTGCGGCGGCGTTGGCCTCGACGACCGAGCGGCGCACGCGATCGATCCGGTAGCGCAGCCACGTGCCGAACTCTGGATTCCCGGATCACCGGCGTGGAATACTGCGCAGCTCATTCGGTGCCGGTCAGGGAGAGAAGCGGTGAACGAGCTTCCGAATTGGGTTCCGTCGCAGATCGATTGGAACCAGCCGAGCGTGGCGCGGATCTACGACTACGCCCTCGGCGGGGCGCACAACTTCGAGGCGGACCGGCAAGCGCAGGACGCGGCTCTCGAAGTGTTCCCGTACCTCAACGACGCGGCCCGGGCCAACCGCGCTTTCCTGCACCGGGCGCTGCAATTCTGCCTCGACCAGGGCATCCGGCAGTTCCTGGACCTCGGTTCCGGCATCCCCACGGTCGGCAACGTGCACGAAGTGGCCCAGAAGGTCGATCCGGAATGCCGCGTGGTCTACGTCGACCACGATCCCGTCGCCGTGACGCACGCCTGCAGCATGCTCACCAGCAACCCGCGCGTCACCATCCTCGGTGAGGACATCCGCGCACCGCACAATGTCCTCGAACACCCGGACGCGCTGCGCCTCATCGACTTCCAGCAGCCCGTGGGCCTGCTGATGGTCGGCATGCTGCACTACGTCAACGACGCGGCCGCGCCCCAACGCCTCCTGCGCGAGTACCAGGCCCGCATGGCACCCGGCTCGTACCTCATCGCCTCGCACCTGACCAGCGACCTGCCCGAGATGCGTGCCGCGGCGCCGTTCTTCGCCGAGAGCCGGAACCCGATGACGCTGCGCAGCAAAGCCGAGATCGAGGTTCTGCTCGCTGACTTCGACCTCGTCGACCCCGGCGTCGTCTACACCGTCGAATGGCGCCCCGACATGCGCCCGGGCGAGCACCCGGAACGCACCGCTTGCTACGCCGCAGTCGGTCACCTGCGCTGATCTTCCCTACCCGGGCGAGGATTCGACGACCTCGCTCTCGGCGGCCATGCGGCCCAGGACGACCAACCTCGGGCCGGAGATCAAGGCGATCGCCATGACGACGACGGCGGCACCGATGATGACCGCACGCAGCGACGTCACCTCAGCGACGGGCCCGGCGAGTGCCGCACCGAGCGGCATCAGCCCCCACGCCAGCACCCGGTGGGCACTCGTCACCCTGCCCATCAGCGTTGGCGGGGTGAGCCGTTGGCGGTTGGCCGAGGACAGCACGTTCCAGGCCCCGGCGCCGACACCCATGCCCAGGTAAGCCAACCACGCCGCCCACGGCGAACTTCCGGCGCCCAAGGTCGCGATGCCGGTGGCGAGGATGACGAGAGCGCCGATCATCACCCTGCCGCCGCCCCATCGCAGCGCCAACCTGGACGCCAGGGGCGCCGCGGCGAGCGCCCCCAGTGCGGTGCAGACGAGCAAGGTGGCGACGGAGGCCTTGGGAAGCCGCAGCGACTCGATCGCGTAGAGGAACGCCACGGCGTTGACACCACTGGTCACGAAGGCGGTCATCCCCACGACACCGACCACGACCCGCAGCGTGCGCTGCCGCACGAGGAACCGCATCCCTTCGAGCACTTCGGCGCGCACCGCCGTGGTCTCCGCCTTCACCGGCCGCTGGACCCGAACCCGCACCGTCGCCGCCAGCACACCCGCGATGAGGAAGGTGACTCCCCCGGCCGGGAAGCAGAACTCCGGTCTCCACGCGAACAGCCCCGCTGCGGCCAACGGCCCGGCGATCTCCACACCCGCGGTTTCGGTGCTGACCACGCGCCCGTTGGCGCGCTCCAGCTCGGACCGGCCTGCCACCGTCACCAACAGAGTCTGACCAGCAGAATCCGCGAACGTCTCAGCACTGCTCAACAGGAACGCGCACACCGCCACCACGACGTCCGCGCGCCCGAACATGACCAGGGAGCCCAAGGACAACGTCAGCCCACTGCGAGTCACGGGACTGACGATCAAGGTCGTCCGCGGCGGCCACCGATCCACGAGAGCCCCAGCGGGCAGCGCCACGACCAGCCAGGGCAACACCGACGCGACCGCCACGACGGACACCGACACCGGATCACGAGTGCTCACCGCCGTGAACAGCGGCAAGGCCGCCGTGAGCACCCCGTCCCCGACCGACGAAGCACCCCACGAACCGAGAAGACACCGAAACGCGCCACTCCGAACCCCACCCACCGAAGCACGCTCTTCGCTCATGTGCCGTTGAGTTCGCTCAGCGCTGCGGTGATCTGCGGCCAGGCGAAAGTCGCCAGGCCGTCATCGGCTCGGACCGTGACCGCGTCGGGGTCGAGCAACGACACGCCGCACCCGGTCAGTCGCCGGATGCTCTCGTCGTAGGCGGGGTGTTTGCGCAGGACCGACTTCACGCACGGGACTGCGAGGATCGGGACATCGGCGCCGAGCATTTCATTGAGCACGCCGAGCGCGAGCGTGTCGTTGATTCCCGCTGCCCATTTGTTGACGGAGTTGAAGGTGAGCGGAGCGGCCACGACCGCGTCAGCACGCGGCAGCGAGTCACGCTGTTGAGGCGGCTCCGCGTGAACTCGGGTCAGACATCCAGTGTTGCGCGAGACGGCGTCGAGGTCGATCCACGTAGCTGCCATCGGGGTTGCGATCACCACGACGTTCCAGCCATCGGCTTGCAACGACGTGATGAGCTCCTCGATCCGCAAAACCGGCGGAGCAGCACAAACCACGAGGTACGAGCAAGGCGCAGTCGGATTCATGCGGCACATCCCACGCGCTGCGCAAGCCCGCGCAGCCCCGGAACGCGATAGCGACGCTCACGCCGCATCAACGTGTGGATCAGTTCATGAGCATTCGGGTTGGCACGCACGAGTTCAGGTGCGACTCGTTCTATGTCGAGCAGGTGGATCACCGCTTCCGCATCTTCACCGAGCTGCGTGTGAGCCCAAGCGCTGTCCAGGTGGACCTGCGCTTGCCGCCCCCGCAGCCCAACCGGGATCCGGGTGACATCCACCTTTTCGGACTCTTGCAGCGCGACGGAAGGATCAGCCAAGGCCACTGCGGCGGACAGGCGGTGAATCCGGACGTTCGTCGGGCCGAAGGCCGTCCACCCGATGTTCTCGTCCGCGCCGAGAAACCGGGCCAATTCCTCGGCGTGATCGAGACGGCGATACACCTCGATGGGGTCATCACGACGAGCAGCGATGATCGCGCCGACCAACGTCAGCGCACCTCGCCAGGTCAGGCTGTGCGGGTCGTGGCCGCGCACTCGCTGCGCTGCCTCCGCGGCCACTTCTTCGGCACGCGTTTCCGGCCTTGGTCGCCAGTTTCGCTTCGACGATCTTGAGACTGCATCGCACGCCGAACACGGCCCTGCTCGGAGTCCCCGGCACTTCGGCGGCCAATGCGTCGACCATCGCGGCCACCGACGGGATCAGCTGTCGAACATCGGCATAGCGCGCAGCCTGGTACCGGCCATGCACTTCGGCGACCTGGCTTGACACTCCTGCGACGGAGAACTGCGCCGACGTCGACGAACCAGTTTCGTCTGATTCGTTTCCACCTCCGCTGCCCATGTGATCGGCGACCGCCGCCCCGGCGAGAACGGCGGCATCGACCATGACCTCGCGTCGGCTCGCAACCGGTCGCTGATCATCACGCGTGCCCGGGGAAGCCGGCTGTTCGGGACGCAACAGGTCGTCCAGCTCGTCGAGCGAGATCTGCAACGCTCTCGCCAGCGACGGCCGTCTCCACGGCTGCGGTGTCAACGTCGCACGTTCCCATCGTCCGACCGTCGACAGTTCGACGCCGAGCTTTCACGCTAGAGCTTCCTGGGTCAGTCCCAGCGCCTCACGCCGCGCAGCAAGAGAATCCCGTCGTCTCGCCATCGTCCTCTCCCCGATCACAGGCGCACCCACGATACCGAGTTCGCGTGCACTCTGATCAGGAACAGCTGAACCAGCCTGCCCGAACGTCCCGTTCTTCCCCGAACAGGTGAACAGACCGGGACCCGAACGCCTTGTCTTCGCACCTCACCGCGCCGACGCCCGATGGTCGCCTCATCGCCGCCCAACAGGCGCTCTCGACCCTTTCGATCACGCGCAGTTAGCTGCTGCCATGAGTTACCGCCCGCACCCCTTCACGTGGTGCCCGAGCGAGGCGGCGCGACGTGCGACCGCACAAATGGCACCCCGAGATGGCGAACAATTCGAAACGCTCTGCGGAAAGTTGGGGACAGCCGACCGCAGCGACGTGGCCTGGTTCTGGCCAACCTGCCCAGAATGCGACAGACGCGCGCACGAAATCGCCGGAATACCCATGCCACCAGCAGAATCGACGCCGACAAGCCCTCGGGAGTTCGGACGTGATCACACGAGCGCCGCCCCAGCGCGTGCGAAGGCACCCAAGAGCGGGAATTGCTCCGTCAAGCCGGCGCCGCTTTCCAGCTCCGCAGCGCTAGAGGACGTTGGCGAAGGTGACTGTGCGGTCGAGGAGTTTGGGGCGGACTCGGCCGAGGATGTGTTCGGCGAAGTGGGGGCTGTTGGTGTGGGCGTCGAAGCCTGAGCGGTCGGTGTACTGCTCGTAGAGGTGGAACACCCGCGGGTCGTCGGCGTCCTGGTGCACGATGTAGGCCTGGTTCGCCGGTTCCTGCAGGGTTCCCTCGCGGGCGTCGAGCAGGGCTGCGCGCACTTCCTCCACGTCCGGCTCGGCGCAGACGTAACGGGCGATCACGGCGAACGACACGAACTCCTCCTAGTTCTCCTCGCGGCTCACCATCTCGGTGATCCAGATCGGTGCGAACGGTGACGTGCAGCCTCGGGACGTCGGGTAGTCCTTGAGGACCTGCAGGCGTTCGCCGATGTCGAGGGCTCGGGCGCGGTGCTCGGAGTGCTCGATGCCGATCTGGGCGAGGCACGTGTTCATCGCCCACTGGAGGCGTTCGGGCGCGTCCTTCATCTCCGCCTCGATCGTGTCGAGCAGACCGACGAGATCGAGCCCGTCGGGTTTCTTCACCACGCGGTCGCTGGTCAGCGCCCACCCGGCGCTGGCGACCGCCGGATCCGGGTCGTCGAACCAGGACAGCCGCAGGTCCTCGGCGTGCGGGCTCTTCTTCACCACGTAGCTCACCAGCCAGTCGTGCACCTTGGGGCTGCGGGCCTGGCGCAACATCGCGTCGAGCTCGTCGCGGTCGAAGGACTTCGGGCGGCAGATCAGCACCGCCAGCAGCTTCGCCGCCGTGTCACCCGTCGCCCACAGCTGCGGGGCCAGGTCGTGCTGGGTCTTGAGGCGCTTGGCGATGGCGCGGAGCTTGGTCAGGTTCACGCCGTGGTCGTCGCCGTGCCGCTCGTTGACCGCGCGCACCTTCGGGTCCTCGAGTTCGGCCAGCTCGGCCACCAACTCCTCGACCGTCGTGTCAGCCATCCTCACCTCCAGTCCGAAACGTGCCAGTTCACCCTAGCCGCGCACCGCGCGGCGGACATGAGAGCGCCGAACGTTGGTTGGACGAGCCCGACTGGTGACCCTGCCCGAGTGGCGCTGCGACGACCCGCGGAATCCACCGACGTCGCCAGCCCGCTGGGCTACGGCGCCGTCGCGCGGGTGCGCTGAGACCACGGAGCAGTCAGGCTGGCCACCCGCCCCGCGTCCACTGTGGACCGGAGCGGGCGGCACTGGTCACCGTCCTGCGCGCTCGACCGCGATTCCCCGCACCGACTTGAGCTCCGACACCAGTTCGGTGCACACGTTGACCGGCCACTTCGGCAGCTCCAGGCGCGTCTTGCCCAGGTGCACGTGGACGGGCGTGGTGCCCTTGTGCGCGGTCAGGGTCTGCTTGAGCTCGCTGATCACGTCGGCGTTGAGCTTGCGGGAGTCGGCCTTGAGCACCAGAGGCGGTTCGCTGCCGGGATCGGTCTCGGCAGCGGTGATGTCGATCGGCACGGCGTCGGAGGCGAACACGCTGATCTCGCCCTCGCGCTCGTTGACCCGGCCCTTGACCGCCAGCGCGTTGTCCTCGACCAGGCAGTCGGCGAACATCTCGTAGGACTTCGGGAAGAACAGCACCTCGACGCTGGCCTCGAAGTCCTCCAGCGTCACGATCGCCCACGGCTGGCCGTTCTTGTTCAGCCGCCGCTGGATGCCCGAGATCATTCCCGCGATCTTGGGTTGCTGCTCCTTGCTGCCGTAACCGCTGGGCTCGCGCTCGCCACCGACCAGCTCGGCGATCGTGGTGTCCTGGTAGGGCGCCAGCAACCGCTCAGCACCGTCCAGCGGGTGCGCCGAGACGTACAGGCCCAGCATCTCCCGCTCGTAGGCGAGCAGCTGCTTGCGCGGCCACTCCTCGTCGGAGAACTGCAGGTGCGCCAGCGGCGAGGTGTCCTCGCTGGGTCCCTCATCGCCGCCGCCGAACAGGTCGAACTGGCCCATCGCCTGCTGCCGCTTGAGCCCGATCACCGCGTCCACCGCTGCCTCGTGGTGGGCGTTGAGCGACATCCGCGTGTGCTGCAGCGAGTCGAACGCACCGGCCTTGATCAGCGATTCGATGACCCGCTTGTTGCACGCGGTGATCTCGATCTTGTCGAGGAAGTCGGTGAACGAGGAGAACTTCCCCTTCTCCTCGCGCGAAGCGATGACCGATTCGACCACGTTGGACCCGACGTTGCGGATCGCGCCCATGCCGAAGCGGATGCGCCCCTCGACCGCGGTGTGCTGGGTCATGGACTCGTTGACGTCCGGCGGCAGCACCTGGATGCCCATGCGCCGGCATTCCGACAGGTAGACGGCCGTCTTGTCCTTGTTGTTGCTGTTGGCGGTCAGCAGCGCGGCCATGTACTCGGCCGGGTAGTGGGCCTTGAGGTACGCGGTCCAGTAGGTCACCAGGCCGTAAGCGGCGGCGTGGGACTTGTTGAACGCGTAACCGGCGAAGGGCAGCACCGTCGCCCACAGCTGGTCGATGGCCTCCTTGGAGTAGCCGCGTTCCTTCATCCCGGCCTCGAAGCGGGCGAACTGCTCGTCCATCACCTCCTTCTTCTTCTTGCCCATCGCACGACGCAGCAGGTCTGCTTGTCCGAGCGTGTACCCGGCGACCTTCTGCGCGATCGCCATGATCTGCTCCTGGTAGACGATCAGACCGTAGGTCTCGCCCAGGATGTCCTTCAGCGGCTCGTCGAGCTCCGGGTGGATCGGCTCGACCGGCTTCTTGCCGTTCTTGCGGTCGGCGTAGTCCAGGTGCGCGTTGACGTCCATCGGACCCGGCCGGTACAGCGCCACGCACGCCACGATGTCGCCGAACCGGGTGGGCTGCATGCGCTTGAGCAGCGACTGCATGCCGCCACCTTCCAGCTGGAACACGCCCAAGCTCTCGCCGCGGCCGAGCATCTCGTAGGTCTTGTCGTCGTCGAGCGGGATCTCGAGGGGTTCGATCTCGTCGCCGTGGTTGGTCTTCACCATCCGCACGGTGTCGTCGATCGTGGTCATGTTGACCAGACCCAGGATGTCGATCTTGAGCAGGCCGACCGCCTCGCACTGCGGACCGTCCCAGCCGGTGATGATCTCGCCGTCGTCGCGCTTCCACAGCGGCAGCACGTCCAGCAGCGGCTCGCGCGAGATGATGTGCGCGCAGGCGTGCACGCCCGCGTTGCGGATCAGGCCCTCCAACCCGCGCGCGGTGTCGAAGATCTTGCCGATCTGCGGGTCGGTCTCGATCAGCGACCGCACCTCGGCGGCCTCGGGGTAGCGCTCGTGCTCGGGATCGACGATGCCCGACAGCGGGATGTCCTTGGCCGCGATCGGCGCCGGCAGCGCCTTGGAGAACTGGTCGGCCAGCTGGAAACCCGCCTGCCCGAGGTGCACCCGGGCGGCGTCTTTGAACGCGGCCTTGGTCTTAATCGTGCCGTAGGTGATGACCTTGGCGAAGAACTCCTCGCCGTACTTCTCCTTGGCGTACTGGATGACCCGCTCGCGCTGGCGCTCGTCGAAGTCGATGTCGATGTCGGGCGGCGAGTCGCGCTCGGGGTTGAGGAACCGCTCGAACAGCAACCCGTGCTGCAGCGGGTCGATGTCGATGATGTGCAGCACGTAGGACAGCAGCGCACCGGCCGCCGAACCACGACCCGGGCCGACGCGGATGCCGTTGTTCTTGGCCCAGCGGATCATGTCGCCGACGACGAGGAAGTACGAGCTGTAGCCCTTCTCGGTGATGACCTTGAGCTCCCACTCGAGCTGGTCGCGGTACTCCTGGGTGAACTCGCCGTCCTTGAAGCGCGTCGGGATGAACGACTCGACCTCGTCGCGCAGCACCTCCACGTCGGTGCGGCCGACCTCGACCTTGGCCTGCGGCATCCGGTTGTGCGCGGCGAAGGCCTCCTCGTAGCCCTCGACCATGTCTGTGATCAGCAGGGTGCTGTCGGCCGCGCCCGGGACCTCCTCGTCCCAGTACTCGCGCATCTCCTCGGAGCTCTTGATGTGGTAGCCGTCGCCGTTGAACTTGAACCGGTCGGTGTCGGCGATCATCGAGCGCGTCTGCAGGCACAGCAGCGCGTCGTGGTGCCCGGCCTGGTCGTTGGTCACGTAGTGGCTGTCGTTGGTCGCCACCGTGCGCAGGTCCAGCTGCTTGGCCAGGTCGAGCAGCTCGCCCCGGATGTTGCGCTCCATCTGGATGCCGTGGTCCATGACCTCGATGAAGAACCGGTTCGGCCCGAAGATGTCCTTGTAGTCCGAGGCCGCCTGCAGGGCCTCCTGCTTCTGGCCGAGCCGCAGCCGGGTCAGGATCTCCCCCGCCAGGCACCCGGAGGTGGCGATGATGCCCTCGGAGTGCTCGGCGATGAGCTCCTTGTCCATGCGCGGCTTGCGGAAGAAGCCCTCCATGCTCGCCAGCGACGACAGCTTGAACAGGTTGCGCAGCCCGGCCGAGTTCTGCGCCAGCATCGTCATGTGCGTGTAGGCACCGGCGCCGGAGACGTCGCCGCTCTCGCCGTACTCGTCGACTTCCTTCTTGCCGGTGCGGGCGCGCTCGCCCCAGAACACGGGCTTCTTGTGGAACCGGCTCTCGGGAGCGATGTAGGCCTCGATGCCGATGATCGGCTTGACCCCCGCCTTCACCGCCTTGGTGTAGAAGGAGTGCGCGCCGAACATGTTCCCGTGGTCCGTCATCGCCACCGCGGGCTGTTCGAGGCGAGCCACCTCGGAGAACAGCGCATCGTGCTTGGCTGCACCGTCGAGCATGCTGAACTCGGTGTGCACGTGCAGGTGGACGAACGGATCAGACACGCGAAGATCTCCGGCTGAGCTCGTGGACGGCAGGACGAACATGAACTCTATCCGTCCGGCCTGGCTCACCGACGGAGGCCGCACATCGTGTCGCCAGCCACGGGAACCCCTCCTGACCAGCCCTTTTACAGAAGCACCGGGATGTCGATGTCGCAGTGCTCACCCCGGGGTGATCTCGGCTACCGGCTCGCCGGGATCGGTTCGTACTGGTGCTCGGGGCGGCCGCTGGCGCCGTAGCGGAGGGTCATGATGGCCTGGCCCTGCTGGGCGAGGGCGGCCAGGTAGCGCTGCGCCGTCGCGCGCGAGATGCCCAGCTCGTCGGCGATCTCGGCGGCCGAGCGGGCGCGACCGCCGTTGCGCAGGGCGTCGAGCACCAGCTGCGTGGTCAGCGAGGAGCGGCCCTTCGGGGTGGCCGGGCGGTCGCCCTCGCGCAGCAGCCGCATCGCCCGGTCCACCTCCTCCTGGTCCACGGCACCGCCAGTCACCGGCAGGCGCGCGTGGTAGCGGGCGTAGGCGTTGAGCCGGTCGGCGAGCTGCTCGGCCGTGAACGGTTTGATGAGGTAGTTCAGCGCTCCCGCGGCGAACGCGGCGCGCACCGTGGCCGGATCGGTGGCGGCGGTGAGCATCATGGCGTCGGTCTCCAGCTCGGCGAGCAGCCCCACCCCGTCGCCGTCCGGCAGGTAGTTGTCCAGCAGCACCAGGTCCGGGTTCTGCTCGTCGATCAGCTCACGCGCCTGCGCGGCGGTGCGGGCGGTGCCCAGGACCCGGAAACCGGCAACGCGATCGGCGAACTCCGCGTGCACCTGCGCGACGCGGAAATCATCGTCCACCACGACCACACCGATCACGACTGCGCCTCCTCGCTCGCAGGGGAACCCTCTTCTTCGAGAGCATCGGGCATCACCGCCACGAACAGCGCGCCGGGCTGCCCAGCGGGACCGGCCAGCCGCACCTCACCACCGAGGCTGCGCGCCGCCTGCCTGCTCAGCGCCAGACCGAGACCGCTGCCGCCGGAGCGCTTGGACGACACGCCCTCGGCGAAGATCTCCTCGCGCGCCTCCTCAGCGACCCCGTCGCCGCTGTCCAGCACGGACACGTGCAGCGCGGTGCCGTCGGCCAGCAAGTCGACCTCGACGCGGGCCGGTCGGGCCGCGCCCACCCGGGCGGCGTCGACGGCGTTGTCGACGAGGTTGCCCACCACCGTCATCACCTCCACCGGCGCGCGCAGCGCCGTCGGCACCCAGCTGGTCTCGGCGAGCTCCAGCGAGACGCCCTTCTCGGCCGCCACCGACTTCTTCGCCGACAGGAACGCCACCAGGTAGGGGTCGCGCACCGCTTCGGCGGCCGGGCCGAGGCCGGTGACCTCGCCGTGGGTGAGGGCCTGCACGTACTCGACGGCTTCCTCGTTGCGCCCGGTCTGCAGCAGGCCGGACAGGGTGTGCAACCGGTTGGTGAACTCGTGGCGCTGCGCGCGCAGCGTGTTGGTCACGCTCCGCACCTTGTCCAGTTCCCGGTTCAGCGACTCCAGGTCGGTGCGGTCGCGCAGAGTCAGCACGCTGCCGAGCTCGACGTCGCCGCGCAGGACGGGCCGGTGGTTGGCCACCAGCACCCGCTGCCCGCTCAAGGTGATCACGTTGTCGGCTTGGCGCCCGCTGACCAGCAGTTCGCGCAGCCGCGTCGGGATGTCCAGCTCGGCGGTCGGCGTGCCGACCTCCAGCGGTGCGCCGAGCAGCTTCTCGGCCTCGCGGTTGCGCACTGAGACCTCGCCGGAGGCGTCGACGGCGAGCACGCCCTCGTCGATGCCGTAGAGCACGGCTTCGCGCTGGCGCACCAGCTCGGCCAGTTCCTGCGGTTCGAGCCCCAGCGTGCGCCTCTTCAGCACGCGGGTCAGCCACGCGGCACCGGCGATGCCCACCAGCAGCGCTCCCCCGGTGAAGGCCGCGGCCGTGCCGATCAGCCGCAGCAGCGCGGTGTTGATCTCCTCGGCGTCGAAACCGATGCTGACCTGGCCGAGGATCTCGCCGCTCGGGGCGCGCAGCGGGACCTTGCCGCGCGCGGAGACGCCGAGCGTGCCGCGCTGGACGTCGACCACCTCGTGCCCGGCGAGTACCCAGCGCGGATCGGTGCTGACGGGTTCGCCGACCTCGGCGGGATTCGGGTGCGAGAGCCGGATGCCGTTGCGGTCGGTGATCACGACGAACAGCGCGCCCGAGGCGGCCCGCGCCCGCTCGGCCTGGGTGTGCACCCGGGGCAGATCGCCCGCGGCCACCGCGTTCGCCAGCTCCGCATCGGTGGCCAGCACGCGAGCGGCGGTGAGCGCGCGCTGACCGTACTGGTCGACGAGGTGGCGGTCGAGCAGCGACGCGACGAGGAAGAAGCCGATCGTGGTCACCAGGGTGATCAAGCCGATCTGCAGGAGCAGCGCCTGTCGCGCGAACCGCATCGGGCGGTGGGACATCCCCCGACCATACGACGTGAGCAGAACGCGCAGAACGTGCTCAACACGGGATACGCGGACAACATCGACAACTCTCGTCAGGGTGTGCGGGCTCACCTACGGTTCCCCGAAACGCAACGGCGCTGTAACGAGGACCACCGCTGGTCCGCAGAGAGGAGGACGCGTTGATCGCGCTGCTCGGCTTAGGCATGGTGACCGTCTTCCTCTACCTGGTGATGAGCAAACGGCTCTCACCGATGGTGTCGCTGATCGCCATCCCGATCGCGTTCGCGCTGGTCGGCGGCTTCGCGCCGGATCTCGGCGACATGATCACCGACGGCATCAAGTCGGTCGCGCCGACGGCGGCGATGCTGCTGTTCGCGATCCTGTACTTCGGGATCATGATCGACGCCGGGCTGTTCGACCCGATCGCGCGCGGCGTGGTCCGGCTCACCCGCAACGACCCGTTGCGGCTGATCATGGGCACAGTGGGCCTGGTAGCGCTGGTGTCGCTGGACGGCGACGGCACCACCACGTTCATGATCACCGTCTCGGCGCTGCTGCCGATCTACCGCCGGCTCGGCGTCAGCCCGGTGATCATGACCGGCCTGGCGTGCCTGACCAACGCGATCCTCAACGTCGTCCCGTGGGGCGGTCCGGCGGCCAGGGCGGCGAGCGCCATGCGGCTGGACCCGCAGGAGCTGTTCGTGCCGATGATCCCGGCCCTGGCCGCGGGCCTGCTCACGGTGTTCGTCATCGCCTACGCCCTGGGACTGCGGGAACGCGCCCGGCTGCGCACCGCCGCACCGGTGCTGGTCGGCACCGGCGGCTCCGACGCCGTCGACACCGCCTCCTTCGACGGCGGCTCGGCGGACTTCGACGTGCTCGCCCCGGACCGGGAATCGCTGCGCCCGAAGCTGTACTGGTTCAACGCCGGGCTGACCATCGCGCTGCTGGTCGCGCTGATCGCCGGCGTGCTGCCGATCGCGGTGCTGTTCATGATCGGCTGCGCGCTGGCCCTGATCGTCAACTACCCGCACCTGGAGCAGCAGCGGGCCCGGATCGCCTCGCACGCCGACAGCATCGTCTCGGTGGTCGCGATGGTCTTCGCCGCCGCGGTGTTCACCGGGGTGCTGTCCGGGACCGGGATGATCGAGCAGATGGCGCAGTACCTGCTCACCGCGCTGCCGGACGCGCTGTTCCCGTTCTTCAGCGTCATCGTCGCGGTGCTGAGCGTGCCGTTCACCTTCTTCATGAGCAACGACGCGTTCTACTTCGGCGTCATGCCGATCCTCGCCGAAGCCGGTGCCCAGCACGGCATCGGTGCGCTGGAGATCGCCCGCGCCTCGCTGCTGGGCCAGCCGATCCACATGCTCAGCCCGCTGGTGCCCGCGATGTACGTCCTCATCGGACTGGCCAAGGTCGATCTGGGCGACCACCACCGCTTCGCGATCAAGTGGGCCCTGCTGGTCTGCGGCGTGGTCATCGGCACCGGATTCGCGCTCGGCCTGATCGCGATCCACTGATGCAGCGGGCTGGGATCGCCGCCCGGCAGCGGCGGTCCCGGCCCGCGGTGGACGCATCAGACCGATGCGGCCACGGGTTCCTCCTCGGGTTCTTCGGTGCGGGCCGCCACCAGCGGGCGGTGGGCCTCGGTGTCGGCGAAGTCGGCGCGCAGCCACTTGCCCAGCGAGATCGCCACGAGCACGAGCACGAAGATCAGCGGGAAGGCGGTGATGATGGACAAGGTCTGCAGGGCTTCGAGACCACCGGTGTACATCAGCACCACCGAGACCCCGGCCAGCACGACCGCCCAGAAGACGCGGTGCCAGCGCGCCGGTTCCTTGTCCTGCGGCAGATCTTTGGACGCCACCGCCGCCATCGTGTAGGCCGACGAGTCCAGCGTGGTGGCCAGGAAGACCACCATCAGCAGCAGGAACGCCACCACCGCGAACGAGCCGAAGGGCAGGTGCGCCAGGGTGGCGATGATGCCGGCGGTGTCGCCCTGGTTCTGCACGATGTCGGCCACCGGCACGATCTTGTTGAGCTCGAAGTACAACGAGGTGTTGCCCAGCAGCATGAACGCCAGCCAGCACCCGGCGCTGCCCGCCAGGCACATCGCCCCGATCATGCCGCGGACCGTGCGGCCCTTGGAGATCTTCGCGGTGAACAGGCCGACGAACGGCGCGTAGGCGATCCACCAGCCCCAGTAGAAGATGGTCCAGGTCTCCTCGAACCCGGACCCGCCCACCGGGTCGGTGTAGAAGCTCATCTCCACGAAGTTCTGCAGCAGGATCCCGGTGCTCTGGGTGAAGGTGTCGATCAGGAACACCGTCGGGCCCAGCACCAGGATGAACAGTCCCAGCCCCAGCGCCAGCCACACGTTGACGTCGGCGAGGCGCTTGAGCCCCTTCTGCATTCCCAGGAACACGCTCACGCCGAACAGCGCCGTCCACACCACGACGATCCCGACGTCCAGCGGGGTGCCCTTCTCCAGCGGGGTCATCGCGGCGATGCCCTCGGACACCAGCGGGACCTCCAGGCCCAGCGAGGTGCCCGCGGCACCGATCAGGCCGAAGATGAACAGCACGTCGATGAGCCGGCCGAGCCAGCCGTCGGCGCGGTCACCGATGACGCCCCGGCAGGCGTCGCTGAGCCGCAACGTCGGCTGCTTGCGCACGTGGTAGGCGTAGGCCAGCGCCAGGGCCGGGAGGCAGAACAAGCCCCACGCGGTGAAGCCCCAGTGGAACAGCGGGTAGGTCGCCGCCCAGTCGGCCGCCTCGGTGCTGCGGGGCTGGATGCCCATCGGTGGCTCCACGTAGTAGTAGGACCACTCGATGACGCCCCAGTAGATGATCCCGCCGCCGATGCCGGAGGTGAAGATCATGGCCAGCCAGCTGTGCGTGGAGAACTCTGGTTTGTCGTCGCGACCGCCGAACTTCACCCGGCCGTAGCGGCTGAAGGCCAGCCACGCCAGGAAGCCGGCGACCGCCGCGGCGAACCAGAGATAGAGCCAACCGAACTTGCCGGTCAGCACGCCGAGCACGCTGTCGAGGGCCTGCTGCCCTCGTTCCGGCGCGATCATCACCGGCACGCAGATGGCGGCGACGAGCAGCACCGAGAACCAGAAGATCCGTCTGTCGATTCGAACTTTTCCGCCTGTCGCGAGGATGACGGAAGCACCTCCAGAGTGTCGCGGCCGAGGCCTGCACGGCTGGCCTTCACCGATCGGATTGCGTTGCGATTCTACTGATGAGTCAGTTTCGCAATGGCGTACACCTTGAGCGGCTTTCGCGCCACCGTCAAGCCCCAATCGACATAACCGCATGAAACACGCCGTTTTTCGTCCTTCTCGCGCCTGCTCGTGACAACCAGCACCGTTGCGATGCACCCATGCGTTGCGATTGTCGCAATGCACTGTTAGCGTTGCGTGCCGTGGAGGACATGGAGTCGGCGCTGCGCGAACGGGTGCGGGACGTGCTGCGC
Source organism: Saccharopolyspora mangrovi (assembly GCF_035320975.1). Lineage (NCBI taxonomy): Bacteria > Bacillati > Actinomycetota > Actinomycetes > Pseudonocardiales > Pseudonocardiaceae > Saccharopolyspora > Saccharopolyspora mangrovi. Next base: position 35,317 of record NZ_JAWLNX010000010.1, read on the forward strand.
GAGCACCCGGGCAGCCAGCGCGCGTTCGCCGAGCAGATCGGCCTGGACGCCACCAAGCTGTCCAAGTCGCTGGCGGGCACCAGGCGCTTCACCCCCGCCGAGCTCACCCGCATCGCCGAGACCGGCAACGTCACGGTGAACTGGCTGATCAACGGCAGCGACGAGGCCGAGACGGTCGCCGCCGCCCCGCAGCGCTCGGCGGTGCTGGCCCGCACCCGCGACGCCCAGGAAGCCGGACGCCACCAGCAGATCCTCGACGCCGCCTGGCACCTCATCGCCGAGCGCGGCTACCACGCGGTGCGGATCTCCGACGTGGCCAAGGCCTGCGGGATCAGCGCGGCGACCATCCACTACCACTTCCCCGGCCGCGACGACCTGCTCACCGAAGCCCTCCGCCACTCCGTGCGGCAGGCCTTCGACCGGCAGGTCGCCGAACTGCACAGCATCGAAGACGCCCACGAGCGGCTGCTGCGGCTCGTCGAGCTGCAGCTGCCCAAACCCGGCCTGCTCCGCCTGGAGTGGTCGATCTGGCTGCAGGTGTGGAACGAGAGCGCGCGCAACCCGAAGATGGGTGTGCTGCACTCGGATTCCTACACCCGCTGGCACGACACCATCGCCCGCACCATCCGGGAAGGCCAGCAGCAGGGCGTGTTCGTCACCGACACCGACCCCGAGGACCTCACCGTCCCGCTGACCGCCCTCATCGACGGCCTCGGCATCCAAGTCCTCACTGACCGCCCCGGCCGCTCGGTGGAACGGATGCGGCAGGTACTGCACGACCACGTCAACCGCGCCATCGTCCGGCACTGAACCGAACTCGCCCCCACACCCCCACCTGATCAGCGGAAATCAGTCGTCGGCACGTCCGTGACCGGCGCGCTGCGCGCTGCCCGAAAAACCCTGGTTCGAGAAAGGAATCGCGTTGAACAACGAAGTGATCATCACCGCGGCGCTCACCGGCGCTGGGGACACCGTCGGCAAGAGCGAGCACGTCCCGGTGACCCCCGAGCAGATCGCCACCTCGGCGGTGGACGCGGCCAACGCCGGTGCCGCGGTCGTGCACATCCACGTCCGCAACGTCGACGACGGCAAGGGATCCCGCGACGTCGCGCTCTACCGCGAGGTCGTGCGGCGGGTGCGCGAGTCCGGTGTGGACGTCGTCATCAACCTGACCGCGGGCATGGGCGGCGACCTGGTCATCGACCAGGACGACCCGCTCAAGCCGGTCGACGGGACCGACCTGGTCAACGGCCTGGAGCGGTTGCCGCACGTCGAGGAGCTGCTGCCGGACATCTGCACGATGGACTGCGGCTCGCTGAACTTCGGCGAGGGCAGCCAGCTCTACATCTCCACCCCGGACATGCTGCGCGCCGGCGCCAAGCGCATCCAGGAGCTGGGCGTGAAGCCGGAGATGGAGATCTTCGACACCGGTCAGCTGTGGTTCGCCACCAAGATGATCGAGGAAGGCCTCATCGACGCCCCGCCGCTGTTCCAGCTGTGCATGGGCATCCCCTACGGCGCTCCCGCCGACCCGGGCGTTCTGCAGTCGATGGTGAACATGCTGCCGGAAGGCGCGAACTGGGCCAGCTTCGCCATCGGCCGCAACCAGATGCCGTGGGTCGCCCAGTCGGCGATCCTCGGCGGTCACGTGCGCGTCGGCCTGGAGGACAACCTCTACCTCAGCCGCGGCGTGAAGGCCACCAACGCCCAGCTGGTCGAGCGCGCGGTGACCATCGTCGAAGCGCTCGGCGCCAAGGTCGCCACGCCCGACCAGGCTCGCGAGAAGCTCGGCCTGAAGCGGAGGTCTTGACATGACCGCACCGACCGCACCGGCCGAGGTCGGCCACATCGCCTGCATCGGCGCCGGGGTCATCGGCGGCGGCTGGGTGGCGCACTTCCTGGCCCGCGGCTACCGGGTCACCGCCTGGGACCCGGCCCCCGACGCCGCCGAGAAGCTGCACCGCCTGGTCGACCTCGCGTGGCCGGCGCTCACCGAGCTCGGGCTCGCCGACGGCGCCGACCGCGACAACCTCACCGTCGCCGACACGCTCGAAACCGCCGTGGCCGAAGCGGAGTTCGTGCAGGAGAGCGCACCGGAGGACCTGGAGCTCAAGCGCGACCTGCTGGCGCGCATCGACGCCGCCACCCCGACGGGCGTCGTCATCAGCTCCTCCACCTCGGGTTTCACCATGACCGAGATGCAGCAGCGCTGCACCTCCCCGCAGCGGCTGGTGGTGGGCCACCCGTTCAACCCGCCCTACCTCATCCCGCTGGTCGAGGTCGTCGGCGGCGAAGCCACCGAGGACTGGGCGGTGCGCTTCGCCTCGGAGTTCTTCGAGGTCGCCGGCAAGTCGGTGATCACCATGGACCGGGAGGTCCCCGGGTTCATCGCCAACCGCCTGCAGGAGGCGATCTGGCGCGAGGCGCTGCACATGGTCGCCAACGGCGAAGCCACAGTGGAGCAGATCGACACCTCGATCACCGAAGGCCCCGGCCTGCGCTGGCCGCTGTTCGGCCCGTGCCTGACCTTCCACCTCGCCGGTGGTGAGGGCGGCATGGCGCACATGCTCGACCACTTCGGCCCCTCGCTGAAGGCACCGTGGACTCGGCTGGAGGCGCCGGAGCTGACCGGTGAGCTGCGCGACCGCATGGTCGACGGCTGCGAGCAGGCCGCCGACGGTCGGGACAACGCCGCTCTCGTCTCCGAGCGCGACCGCGCGGTCATCGCGGTCATGCGGGCCATGCAGCAGCTCAAGGAGTCGCGATGAGCCAACCGAGCACGTTCCGGCAGCAGGTCCGGCCGGAGTGGATCGACTACAACGGCCACCTCAGCGAGGCCTACTACGTGCTGGTCTTCGGCTTCGCCACCGATGCGTTCATGGAGCGCACCGGCATGGACGCGCAGTACCGCACCGACACCGGTCATTCGCTCTACACGGTCGAAGCCCACGTGCGCTACTTGCACGAGGTCGGGCCGGACACCGACCTGCTGGTGACCACCCGGATCACCGAGCGGGGCGCCAAGAAGCTGCGGCTGGCCCACGAGATGAGCGTCGGCGACACCCTGGTCGCCACCGAGGAGATCGTCGCGCTGCACGTCGACACCGCGCAGGGACGCGCCGTGCCGTTCCCGGACGGCATCGCCGCCCAGCTGGACGAAGCGGCCGGTCTCGCCGGATGAGCGGGCGCCCGGTGCCGCAGCGGCACCGGGCGCGCCCCACTCCTGCCGGTCAGGTGCGGCGGGGGCCGGGGACCGCCGTGCGGGGCAGCCGCCCCGCCCGGGAGTGGCCGGTGAGCTGGTCTCCGGTGACCACGACGTCGAATTCCAGGTTCAGCCGCATCGGCCTGGTCACCGACTGGCGCCAGGTGACCCGCTCGCCGTCGGCCTCGGCGCGGCTGGAAACGTCGGTGAGCGGCACGGTTTCGTGCTCGTCGGTGGCCGTGCCGCTCAGCCCGCCCGCGGTTTCGGTGAACTCGTAGGTCACCGCGAGGGTGCCGATCGGTGTCTTGAGCTTCAGGTCCCAGGTTCCGTGCAGGGCGCTCATGCGTGCTCCTCCCGGCCAGCGGCGCGGTCCGCTGTTGGTGACAGCCACGGGGTGCCTCGGCGCTCGTGGGCGAAGAGCACTTCCACGGCGTGGGCGACGTGCGAGCCGTACTGGCGGTGGAGCAGGTGCAGGCCCAGGTCGAGCCCGGAGGACACCGAGCCGGCCGAGACGAGGTCGCCGTCGTCGACGACCCGAGCGTGGACGGCCTTCACGCCGGTGGCTTCGAGCAGTTCCATGCCGAGCGCGTGCGTCACCGCGTGGCGGCCCTCGATCAGCCCGGCCATCGCCAGCACCAGCGAACCGCCGCAGACCGTCGCCACGGTCACCTCCGGGTTGTCCAGCGCCCGCTTCAGCAGCGGTCCGGCGGTGCTCTGGCTGAACCTGTTGAGCAGCACCGGGATCGTGTCCACCCCGTCGTCGGGGTCACCGTCGATCGGGCCGGAGGCACCGGGCACGACGATGTGACCGGGCAGGTCCGGGTCGAGCACGGCCGTGGCCTCCAGGGCCATGCCCCGGGTTCCCGAGACGACCCGCCGGGGTCCTTCGGCGGAGACGAACTCGATGTGCAGCCCGTCGCCGGCCTCGTCGCTGCCCGCGGCGAGGACCTCGAACGGGGCGATCGCGTCCAGCGGGTCGAACCCGTCGAACAACACGATCTGGGTGGTCAGGGGCATCAGCGGAACTCCTCGTGATCGTTCGCGGCGTTGTCGCGGCAGGTACCGCCATCGTGGAGCCGGGTGCGCGCACCGCACCACCGTCTGAAAGCCAACAAGCCACCAGATCTCGCCACCGGCACCGCAGCCGCATTGACACCGCTGTGACCAGCATCGTTGTGGCTATAGTCGGGCCATGCACAACGTCGTGGTGCTCGCGCTGCCGGACACGATCGCCTTCGATCTGGCCACGCCGATCGAGGTGTTCCGACGGGCCCGGCTGCCCGACGGGAGGCCGGCGTACCGCGTCGTGGTGTGCGGGACCGCGCCACTGCTGGACGCGGGGCCGGTCAAGCTGGCCACCGACCACGGGCTCGAGGAGCTGGCCCACGCCGACACGATCGTCGTGCCCGGCCGCCACGACCTCGACGTCCCAGCTCCGCCGGAGGCGTTGGAGGCCCTGCGCGCAGCCGCCGCGGCCGGGACGCGGATCGCCTCGATCTGCGTCGGTTCCTTCACTCTCGCCGAAGCGGGCCTGCTCGACGGACGATCCGCCACCACCCACTGGGCCGCCGCGGACCTCCTGGCCGATCGGTACCCGCGCGTGCAGGTGGATCCGCAGGTGCTCTACGTCGACGACGGCCAGGTCCTGACCTCGGCCGGTGCCTCGGCAGGACTCGACCTGTGCCTGCACGTGATCCGCCGCGACCACGGCACCGCCGTCGCCGCCGACGCCTCGCGGCTGGCGGTGGCGCCGCTGCACCGCGACGGCGGGCAGGCGCAGTTCATCGTCCACAACGCACCGACCGCGAGCACCACGACCCTCGAACCGCTGCTCGGGTGGATCGAACAGCACGCCCACGAGGACCTCACCCTCGCCGACCTGGCCGCTGAAGGCCGGATGAGCACCCGCAGCCTCCACCGGCGCTTCCACGCCGAAACCGGCCAGAGCCCGATCGAATGGCTGACCCGGGTGCGGATCCGCCACGCCCAGGAACTGCTGGAGACGACCGACCACGGCGTGGAAACCATCGCCCGCCGCGTCGGCTTCGCCAGCCCCAACACCTTCCGCACCCAGTTCCGCCGCCTCGCCGGAGTCAGCCCCCGCGCCTACCGCACCACCTTCCGCGCCGGGACGTGATCAGCCGCGCCTGAGGTCGTTCGCAATTTCGAACACCGTCTCCCCACGCGGACGCCGGCGCCGACTCGACACTTGCGAACAATCCAGCGAATGGACCAACGCGGAACCGCCGATCACTCCACTGTGGACACCTCCCACGTCCGCTCCGGGCGGCTCAACAGCGATTTCCCTGGCGTCGCACCGCGATCGCGAGCGGCGCCAGGCGGCCATCTCCGGCTGCTGCGATGCACCCGTTCGGACCAGCATCGGTGAACATGCCTGGTGCGGGCGCTTCCGGAGCGGTTGACGCCCCATTGCGGGAGCGGTAGCTTCCGCATCCAAGTTCAGCTTTGTTAGCGCTCACATCCACTGGAACGAGGGTCACCGATGTCCCTTCGAACAGCGCATGGACTCATCTCCACCTTATCCGCTTCCCTCCTCGCGCTCGCCGTGAGCACGACCGCGCCCAGCGCCGCCGCCGCGCAGGACCAGACCTACGAGGGCTACCTCTTCGCCTACTTCACCGGCGAGGGATCTCCTGACGGCGAGCAGATCCACCTCGCGGCCAGCAACGGCAACGACCCGCTGCACTGGACCGCGCTCAACGGCGGCGCACCGGTGCTGCGCTCCACGCTCGGCGACCAGGGCGTGCGCGATCCTTTCCTCCTCCGCTCCCCTACCGGCGATCGCTTCTACCTGCTGGCCACCGATCTGCGGATGCACGGCGACGGCGACTGGGACAACGCCCAGCGGCACGGCAGCCGCTCGATCATGATCTGGGAATCCACCGACCTCGTGCACTGGTCACCGCAGCGAGCCGCCCAGGTCGCACCGGAGACCGCCGGCGACGCGTGGGCACCTGAGGCGCGTTGGGACCCGGAAACCCAGCAGTACGTGGTGTTCTGGGCGTCCACCCTGTACTCACCGGACGATCCGGAGCACACCGGCCAGAGCCACCACCGGATGATGTACGCGACGACGAAGGACTTCATCACCTTCAGCCCCGCCCAGGTGTGGCACGACCCGGGGCACTCCGTCATCGACTCGACCGTCATCGACCAGGCCGGCACCCACTACCGCTTCACCAAGGACGAACGCGCCCAGGACGCGGCCAACCCGTGCGGCAAGTTCATCACCCAGGAGAAGTCGACCGCGCTGCTCAACCCCGCGTGGGAGTTCGTCGCCGACTGCATCGGCAAGGGCGATGAGACCGGCGAGGGCATCGCCTACGGCGAAGGGCCGACCGCGTTCCGGTCCAACACCGAGCACAAGTGGTACCTGTTCATCGACGAGTACGGCGGCCGCGGCTACGTCCCGTTCGAGACCGACGACCTCGGCTCCGGCCGCTGGCGCGAATCCCCGGACTACGCGCTGCCCGCGAACCCGCGTCACGGCACGGTTCTCCCGCTCACCAAGTCCGAGCACGAGCGAGTCCGCAACGCCTACCCCGCGGCCCGCTGAACCAGCGGCCCCCGGCGCACCTCCACGTCCGCACGGTCCCTCTTCGAGGAGGAGCAGCATGCCCGCACGAGCGCGAACCCGGGCCGCGATCGGCCTGTCGCTGGCGGCGACGATCATCGCCCTGACGCCGAGCACCTTCGCCTCGGCAGCACCGCAGTACGAGGTGAACATCGACGCAGCCGGACGCGGCCCGGCGATCGACCCGACGATGTACGGCGTCTTCTTCGAAGACATCAACCGCGCCGCCGACGGCGGCCTCTACCCCGAGCTCGTGCAGAACCGCTCGTTCGAATTCGACCCGGCCGACAACCAGGACTACCACCCGATGACCGCCTGGACGCCGGTGGCCGCAGACGGCGGGCAAGGCACCGCCGAGGTCGTCGACGACGACGGCCGGCTCAACGAGCGCAACCGGCGGTACCTGCGGCTGGACCTGGCCGGCAACGCCCGTGGCTCCTACGGCGTCACCAACGCCGGGTTCCTCAACGGCCTGCGCACCGAAGCGGGCAAGACCTACGAGTTCTCGGTCTGGGCGCGCACCGACCGACCGTCGGGCACCCCGCTGACCGTGCGCCTCACCGACGGCGGCACCGACCTCGCCGATCCGGTGCGCGTCGAGGTCGCGGGCGACGGCTGGACCAAGTACACCGGGCGGTTCACCGCCAAGAGCACGTCCTCGACCGGCAGCCTCAGCGTCACCGCGGAGGGCACCGGCACCGTCGCGCTCGACATGGTCTCGCTGCTGCCCCAAGAGACGTACAAGAACCACGGTCTGCGCCCCGATCTCGCCGAGAAGATCGCCGCGCTCAACCCCGGTTTCCTGCGCTTCCCCGGCGGCTGCCTGGTCAACACCGGCAGCCACGAGGGCTACGAGGCGCCGGGCTGGGAGCGCAAGCGCTCCTACCAGTGGAAGGACACGATCGGCCCGGTCGAGCAGCGCGCCACCAACGCCAACTTCTGGGGCTACAACCAGTCCTACGGGCTGGGCTACTTCGAGTACTTCCAATTCGCCGAGGACATCGGCGCGATGCCGCTGCCGGTGGTACCCGCGCTGGTCACCGGGTGCGGCCAGAACCAGGCCACCGACGACCCGCAACTGCTGCAGCGGCACATCCAGGACACCCTGGACCTCATCGAGTTCGCCAACGGCCCGGCCACCTCGCCGTGGGGCGCCAAGCGAGCCGAGATGGGACACCCGGAGCCCTTCGGCCTCACCCACATCGGCGTGGGCAACGAGGAGAACCTGCCGGACGAGTTCATGCAGCGCTTCGTGCAGTTCCGCGACGCGATCAAGGCAGCGCACCCGGAGATCACGGTGGTGAGCAACTCCGGCCCGGACGACAGCGGCGAGATCTTCGACCGCGCCTGGCAGCTCAACCGCGACCACGGCGTCGAGATGGTCGACGAGCACTACTACAACGATCCCGCCTGGTTCCTGGCCAACCACCACCGATACGACGCCTACGACCGCAACGGACCGAAGGTCTTCCTCGGCGAGTACGCCTCCAAGGACAACCGCTGGGGAAACTCGCTGGCCGAAGCCGCCTACATGACCGGGCTGGAGCGCAACGCAGACGTGGTCAATCTGGCTTCCTACGCGCCGCTGCTGGCCCACGAGGGCGACGTGCAGTGGTCCCCGGACATGATCTGGTTCAACGACGAGAAGTCCTGGGGCTCCACCAGTTACGAGACCCAGAAGCTGTTCATGAACAACGTCGGTGACGAGGTCGTGCCCAGCACCACCGCCGAGGACGAGTCCTTCCGCCAGGTCGTCACCCGCGACAACGCCACCGGCGAGCTGATCGTCAAGGTCGTCAACGCCCAGGCCGAGGCGGCCACCGCCCAGATCGACCTCGGCGACACCCCGGTGGAGCCCACCGCCCGCGCCACCACCCTCGAAGGCGACCCCGCTGCGGTCAACTCCGGCGACTCGGCGCCCATCCGGCCTCGGGAGTCCACGGTGGACGGTGTGAGCAGCAGCTTCAGCCACGAATTCCCACCGAACTCCGTCACCGTCCTGCGGATCAAGCCCGCCGGGAGGTGACCGGACTCCGGGTGCCGCGCGTCAGCCTCCCGGCCGTGCGGCACCCGGTTCCCACTCCCCCACTTGCCAGCGAAGGAAAGGTCGACTGTGCAACGCCTGGTTTTGGAACCGCCGAGGCGCGACGGCGCCGCACCGTACGGGCGCGTTGCCGGATGGTTATCAATTCGGCCCGCGGATCTGCTCGAACGCCTTGGACGCGCCTTGTGTTAGCGCTAACATCTCGTGCCGAAGGAGACGTGGAACACAGGCCGACACGCGGCCGGCTCCGCACCGCACGAGTCCGAAGAACTCCGGACGAGGTCCGGTCAACGACGTGACCGGACGAGCACGCGCACGCCCAGCGCGCCGCGCGAGAGCTCCTCGGGACCGCAACCCGACCCGCGCCGACAGGTACCGCGCGGGCCAGCTCGCCAACGACGACGAGGAACTTCGATCATGCACACTCTCGCCGACGGCTTACGGCTGTCGATGAACTGGCTGGACAACCTGATCCTGATCACCTACTTCGCCGTGGTGCTGGGCATCGCCTTCGCCGCGAAGCGCAGCGTGAGCAACAGCCTGGACTTCTTCCTGTCCGGCCGTTCGCTGCCCGCCTGGGTGACCGGGCTGGCGTTCGTCTCGGCCAACCTCGGCGCCACCGAAATCCTCGGCATGGCGGCCAACGGCGCCCAGTACGGCGCGTACACCGTCCACTGGTACCTCATCGGCGCGATCCCGGCGATGGTGTTCCTCGGTCTGGTGATGATGCCCTTCTACTACAACTCGAAGGTGCGCAGCGTTCCGGAGTTCCTGCTGCTGCGGTTCAGCAAGTCCTCCCACCTGCTCAGCTCGGTGATCTTCGCGGTGGCTTCGGTGCTGATCGCCGGGGTGAACCTCTACGCGCTGGCGATCGTGCTGCGGGCGCTGCTGGGTTGGCCGCTGCCGGTCTCCATCTTCACCGCGGGCCTGTTCGTGCTGGCCTACATCGTCATCGGCGGGCTGTCCTCGGCGATCTACAACGAGGTGCTGCAGTTCTTCGTCATCGTCGCCGCACTGGTCCCGTTGACCGTGCTCGGCCTGGCACGCGTCGGCGGCATCGACGGGTTCATCGACAAGGTGATGACCGGCCCCGGTCCCGGATTCCTCACCGCCTGGGGCAACACCGGCATCGGGCAGGACAACCCGCTCGGCGCGAACTGGCTGACCATCACCCTCGGCCTGGGCTTCGCCGTCTCGTTCGGCTACTGGACCACCAACTTCGCCGAGGTGCAGCGATCGCTGTCGGCCAAGAACCTCTCCGCCGCGCGACGCACCCCGCTGATCGCGGCGTTCCCGAAGATGTTCATCCCGCTGATCGTGGTGCTGCCCGGCATCATCGCGCTGCTCGTGCAACCCACGATCGGCCAGGCCGGAAGCGGGTACGACTACAACGACGCGATCCCGATCCTGATGCGCGACCTGCTGCCCAACGGCGTGCTCGGGCTGGCAGTCACCGGCCTGATGGCCTCGTTCATGGCGGGCATGGCCGCCAACGTCTCCAGCTTCAACACCGTGTTCACCACCGACATCTGGCAGGCCTACATCAAGCCGCACATGCCCGACCAGCACTACCTGGCGGTCGGCCGGGCGGTCACGGTCATCGGCGTGGTCGTGGGCATGGGCACGGCGTTCCTGGCGGCGTCGTTCAGCAACATCATGAACTACCTGCAGACGTTGTTCTCCTTCTTCAACGTCCCGCTGTTCGCCACGTTCATCCTGGCGCTGTTCTGGAAGCGGATGACCGCCAAGGCCGGTTTCTGGGGCCTGCTTTTGGGCACCGTCGCACCGATCACGTTCTACTTCGCCTACCAGGGCGGACTCGTGCAGATGGGCTCCGACCAGGACGCCAACATGACCGCGTCGATGATCGCCTTCGCCGTCAACATGGCGGTGAGCGTGCCCATCTCGCTGGCGACCACGCCCAAGACCGACGAGGAGCTCGACGGCCTGGTCTACACCCGCAGCGCCGCCCGCGACCAGGGCGAGCGGGCACCGGGAGACGACGCCTGGTACCGCCGCCCGGCGCTGCTGGGCTGGAGCGCCATCGTGCTGGCCGCCCTGTGCTACGTCCCGTTCTCGTTCTGAGCCCACCAGGAGGTTTCCCATGCCAGACCTGCCCACCCCCCGCACCGGTGAAGTCGACGAGCTCGAACGGCACTCCGGCACCGCCACCAAGCTGTTCGACGTGCGCACCGTCATCGGCGGCCTGTTCCTGCTCTACGGCGTGATGATCGGCGGTGCAGGACTGCTCGCCACCGAAGCCGACCTGACCAAGGCCCAGGGGATCAACATCAACCTCTGGACCGGGGTGAGCATGTTCGTCGTCGGCGCGCTGTTCCTGCTGTGGATGCGGCTGCGGCCGGCGACCTGATCGACGACGACCCACGCGCGACGGGTGCCCCGCGCACCCGTCTGCCCCCGAGCACCCGTCGCGCAGCACCGAGGAGAAGTCTTGAACGGCCTTTCAGTGGTCATCCCCGAACCGGGCGACCTGCGGCTGGTCCCCACCGAAGCCCAGGCCCCGGGCCCCGGCGAAGCGCTGGTGAAGGTGGCCCACAGCGGCATCTGCGGTTCCGACCGCGACGTCTACACCGGCACCCGCCCCAGCGGCTTCGTCCGCTACCCCGTGACCCCGGGCCACGAGTGGTCGGGCACGGTCGAAGCCGTCGGCGACGACGTGGACCCGGCACTGGTCGGAAAGCCCGTCGTCGGGGAGGGTTTCCGCAACTGCCAGGTCTGCCCGGCCTGCCGCCGCGGAGACGCCAACCTGTGCGCGGCCGACTACGACGAGACCGGTTTCACCCGGCCCGGAGCCTGGTCGAGCTTCCTGACGCTGCCCGCCCGCCTGCTGCACGTCCTGCCGGACGGAGCCGACCTGCGGGCGGCGGCGGTCCTCGAACCGGCCGCCTGCGCGGCAGCGGCGTGCCTGAAGCTGGCGGTCTCACCCGGCGAACGGGTCGCCGTCATCGGCGGCGGCAGCCTCGGTCTGCTGTCCGCGCAGCTGCTGGCCGCCTCCTCGCCCGCGGAGCTGACCCTGGTGCACTCCCGACCCGGCCGGGAGGAGCTCGCCGCCGCCTGCGGCGCGACCAGCTACGTCACCTCGCCGCAGGCCGAGGAGCTGACCGGCCGGTTCGACGCGGTCATCGAGGCCGCGGGCGCCTCCGGGTGCGCTGATCTGGCCACGCGGCTGGTCCGGCGGGGCGGCCGGGTGGCGCTGACCGGGATCCCGGAGCGCGACGAGCAGCCGCTGTCATCGGCGCACCTGGTGCTCTCGGAAGTCACCGTGCACACCGTCTTCGGGGCCTCTCCCCGCGCCTGGAACCACGCCGTGCGGGCGTTCGCAGCCGGGGTGCTCCAGCCCGAGAAGCTCATCAGCAGGCAGTTCTCCATCACCGAAGCTGCGGAGGCGCTGCGCGTGCTCAGCACCGAGCGCGACGACGTGGTCAAGATCCTGCTCGGCCCCTGAGCGCCGCTGCGGTCCCCGGGGAACTCGCGCCGGGGACCGGACGCCGCGCCTCTCATGTGGACGCATCACCGCGTTGGGGTGTCCGCTGGAGTAGCGTCGTCGCAGCGGCCGAGTTCGGAGGTAGGGAAATGGGCAGGGGCACGTCTTCGTCACCACGTCGGGCCGTGATGGCCGACGTAGCGGGGCTGGCGGGCGTCTCGCAGCAAACGGTCTCCCGCGTGCTCAACGGGCACCCGTCGGTCTCGCCGGCGGCCCGCACCCGGGTGCTGGCGGCGGTCGAGGAGCTCGACTACCGGCCCCACTCCGCCGCCCGGGCGCTCGCCTCCCGCCGCACCCGGATGATCGGCGTGGTCAGCTTCGACACCACGCTCTACGGCCCGGCCAGCACGCTCTACGGCATAGAGCAGGCGGCCCGCCGCTCCGGGTACTCGGTGAGCGTGACCAGCGCGAAGTCCTTCGACGGCGACCGCGCCAGCCAGGCGCTGGACCGGCTGAACCGGCAGAACGTCGACGGCGCGATCGTCATCGCACCTCAGCTGTCCACCGTGGAGGCCCTGCGCACGGTCCCGTCCGACCTGCCGGTGGTGGCCGTGGAAGGCGGCGAGGGCAACGGCCACTCCACGGTGTGCGTCGATCAGGAAGAGGGCGCCGCGCTGGCCACGCGGCACCTGCTGTCGCAGGGCGCCGAGTCGGTGTTCCACATCGCCGGCCCGGCCGACTGGCTGGAGGCCCAGGGCCGGGTCGCCGGCTGGCGCGCCGAGCTCGAACGCGCCGGGATCCAACCGCCGGAGCCGCTGCGTGGCGACTGGAGCCCGGCCTCCGGGTACGCCAACGGGCAGCTGCTGGCCGAGCGCTCCGACGTGCGCGCGGTGTTCGTGGCCAACGACCAGATGGCGCTCGGGGTCCTGCGCGCCTTCCACGAGCGAGGTGTCCGCGTCCCCGCCGACGTGCTGGTGGCCGGCTTCGACGACGTGCCCGAGGCCGCCTACTTCACTCCCCCGCTGACCACCGTCCGGCAGGACTTCGACGCGGTGGGGCGGGCCAGCATCGACCTCCTGCTCAAGCAGATCTCCGGCGATTCCCCCGGTGGTGAGTCGGTGGTGATAACGCCCGAGCTGATCACCCGCCACAGCAGCATCGGAAACCTGCGCGAGAGCGCGCTTTCGGACGCCTGAGGTTCCTCCCGCAACACGAACGCGCCTGGAACCGGGCCGAATAAGTGTGATTTGACCTGCTGACCACACCCCCGTAACGTCCTGATCACGTCATGTTAGCGCTCACTTCCTGAGCGATCGACGAAATCCCGCGCGCATCACGCACTTCCGACGCGCATCCGGAAACACCGTGACCGGAACGGAGAATCGACGTGCGCCCACCCCCACTCGTGCTGCTCACCACCGTGATCGCGTTCGCCTCAGCAACCCCGGCCTCGGCAGCCGACTACCCGATGCCCGGTGTGGTCACCGGCGACCTCGCCGCGCACGACCCGTCGCTGCTGAAATCCGGTGCCGGGTACCTGCTCTACTCCACGCACGACCGCATCGAGATGCGCAGCTCGGGCGACCGCACCCAGTTCGACCGGGCGGGTTCGGCCTTCACCTCCGTGCTCGCGTGGGTCTACGACTACAACGCCGACGGCGACGTGTGGGCACCGGACACCTCCTTCCACGCCGGCCAGTACTGGATGTACTACTCCGCCTCGGGATTCGGCTCCAACCACTCCGCGATCGGGCTGGCCACCAGCCCCACCGGAGAACCCGGCAGCTGGCAGGACCAGGGCATCGTCCACGCCACCACCACCGCCGACGACCACAACGCGATCGACCCGAACCTGCTGGTCGACTCGCAGGGGCGGTGGTGGCTGTCGTTCGGCTCGTTCTGGACCGGGATCCGGCTGATCCAGCTCGATCCGGCCACCGGCATGCGGCATCCCACCGACCAGGTGGTGCACCGGCTGGCCACGCGCCAGCAGGACCCGCAGCACGCCGTGGAGGCGCCCGCGATCGTCGAACGCGACGGGATGTACTACTTGTTCGTCTCGTTCGACCGGTGCTGCCAGGGCGCGCAGAGCACCTACCGGATCATGGTCGGCCGCTCCGCCGAGCCGACCGGCCCCTACCTCGACGCCGCGGGAACTCCGATGACCGAGGGCGGGGGCACTGAGGTTCTCGCCAGCCACGCCAACATCATCGGGCCGGGCGGGCAGAGCGTGCTGGCCGACTCCGACGGCGACCTCCTCGTCTACCACTACTACGACGCCAACGCCGGTGGTGCGCACAGGCTGGGCATCAACCTCCTCGGCTGGGAGCAGGGCTGGCCCAGGGTGCGCTGAGAACCCCCGTCCGATCGCCGAAGACCTTCAACCGGTCACCGGACTCACCCGACGTTCGAACGCTGTCCGACATACCGACATCGAGGAGAACCTGATGCAGGCACGGATCTCGCGCCGCACCGCCCTGGCCGCCGGCGCCCTCGCGCTCGGCGCCACCGCCCTCCCGGCCACCGCCGGCGCGGCCGCACCGCGCTACGCCAACCCGCTGATCCGGCAGCGGGCCGACCCGCACATCACCCGGCACACCGACGGCTCCTACTACTACACCGCCACCGTTCCCGAGTACGACCGGCTGATCCTGCGCCGCGCCCGCACCATCCAGGGGCTGGCCGACGCCGACGAGGCCGTCGTGTGGCGCAAGCACGAAACCGGGCCGATGGGCGCGCACATCTGGGCACCCGAGCTGCACCACGTCGACGGGCGCTGGTACCTCTACTTCGCCGCGGGCGACGCCGAGGACGTGTGGCGGATCCGGATGTACGTGCTGGAGAACTCCGCCGCCGACCCGTTCACCGGTGCATGGGTGGAGAAGGGTCAGATCGCCACCGCCTGGGACGATTTCTCGCTGGACGCCACGACATTCGTCCACGGCGGCACCCGCTACCTCGCGTGGGCGCAGCGGGAACCCGGCATCGACAGCAACAGCAACCTCTACCTCGCGCCGCTGAGCAACCCCTGGACGCTCACCGGGGCACCGGTGCGGCTGTCGCAGCCGACCTACGAGTGGGAGACCCGCGGCTACAAGGTCAACGAGGGACCGTCGGTCATCCAGCGCAACGGCCGGGTGTTCCTGGCCTACTCGGCCAGCGCCACCGACGCCAACTACTGCCTGGGACTGCTCACCGCCTCCGCCGACGCCGACCTGATGGACCCCGCCGCGTGGACCAAGTCGGCGGAGCCGGTGTTCACCTCCAGCGAGGCCAACTCGCAGTACGGGCCGGGGCACAACAGCTTCACCGTGGCCGAGGACGGCAGCACCGACCTGCTCGTCTACCACGCGCGGCAGTACCGGGAGATCGACGGCGACCCGCTGCTCGACCCCAACCGCCACACCCGGGTCCAGCCCCTCGGCTGGAAACCCGACGGAACGCCGGCCTTCGCAACCCCGGTTCCCGACAGCCACTAGCGAGCCGGAGGCCCGGCTTCGGTCAGGTCCGCTGGAGCTGGACGCAGCACTCCCCGGGTTGCGGGGCGAGGGTGGCCTCGACCGCTGTGGCGTGGAGTCCGGCGAGGAATCCCTCGAGGAACGCGTGGTTGATCCCGCAGACCAGTTCCGGGGAGTGCGCCGCCTGGGGGTGGAAGGGGCAGTTGAGCAGCCGCACGCAGCCCGGTGACCTGCGTGCGGGCTCGAACCCGTAGCGGGCCAAGGTCGTCTCGGCCTGGGTGAGCGCGCGTTCGGCTCCGAGCTTGCCCGGGCGGAGCCGTTCCCGGTCCGCCGCGCCCAGCTCGTGGCCGCGCTCGCGAGCGGTGCGCACGGCGGCTTGCCGGGCGGTTTCGCCCTCGCCTTCGGTGCGCACGGCCTCCAGCAAGATCTCGGCCAGCAGGTCGTGCCGCCGGGGCGGGATGCTCACGCGGATGTCGACCTCGGCCGGTTCGTAGACCTTCGGGGTCCGGCCCACCTTGCGGATGCCGCCGACCGGCTCGAACCGCGCGGTCAGCAGGCCCGCACCGACCAGCTTGTCGAGGTGGAAGGCGGCGAGCTTGCGGGAGATGCCGACCTCGGCCGCCGCCTCGTCGCGGGTCACCGGCCGCCGGGACCGGCGGATGAACTCGTACATCCCGCGCCGCAGGTCGTCGTCGAGGGCCGCCACGGTCGCGAACGGGAAGCCCGGGGTGTCACCACCTGTGCTCACCCCGCGAGCGTAGCGCAGTTCCACCCACGTGGATTCGCCGAAACACCTCGATCTCCACTGTGCTCCAGGTCTCTTGCTTCTCGGCACGAATAAAACTAACGTCCTTTGCCGAAACGCGGCGGGCCGCACCCGCCGCGCCGAGATGCGAGGACCTGCTGATGACCCCCGCCACCGCACTGCGCGTCGCGCACGAGCCCGACGCAGGCATCGACCTCGACGCCGCCGAACGCGCCGCCGGGCAGCTGCTGCGCGCCCTCGGGATCTCCACCGACTCCGAGAGCCTGTCGGGCACCCCCGGGCGGATGGCCCGCGCCTACGCCGAGCTGTTCACCCCGCGCGCGTTCGACCTGACCACGTTCCCCAACGACGAGGGCTACGACGAGCTCGTGCTGGCGCGGTCCATCCCGGTGCGCTCGGTCTGCGAGCACCACCTGCTGCCCTTCGTCGGCGTGGCGCACGTCGGATACCTGCCGGGTCAGCGCATC
The DNA here is from genome assembly GCF_035320975.1 of Saccharopolyspora mangrovi. Classification (NCBI taxonomy): domain Bacteria; kingdom Bacillati; phylum Actinomycetota; class Actinomycetes; order Pseudonocardiales; family Pseudonocardiaceae; genus Saccharopolyspora; species Saccharopolyspora mangrovi. Next base: position 52,294 of record NZ_JAWLNX010000010.1, read on the forward strand.
CTGGGACTGTCCAAACTGGCCCGGATCGTCGAGCACTTCGCCTGCCGGCCGCAGGTGCAGGAACGCCTGACCAAGCAGGTCGCCGACTGGCTGTCCGAGCACCTCGAGCCGCAAGGCGTCGGAGTGGTCATCGAAGCCGAGCACACCTGCATGACGCTGCGCGGCGTCCAGGCCACCGGCTCGCACACGGTCACCTCCACGCTGCTGGGCACGCTGCGCTCCGACGCCCGGTCCCGGCAGGAGTTCTTCTCCCTCACCGGCGTCCACCGCGCCTGATCGGCCGTTCCCGCCACCTGCTCGTCGGCGACGCACCCTCCTCGGCCAACCGCAGCGACAACGACGGCCTCAACATCGGCAACGACTACAACCTGAGCGTCCTGCCGGTCCAGTTGTGCGGCAACAACGTTGCCGTTCTCGGTGCGGTGGCACCGATCGGTTCGCCGCAGACGGTCGAGTGCACCAACGCGCCGATCGTCGACCACCCGGAGAGCAAGCCCCCTGCGGAAGAACCGCCAGCGGAAGAGCCACCCGCGGAGGAGCCACCCGCGGAGGAGCCGCCGGCGCACCAGCCGCCGACGGACGACAGCTCCGACCAGGACGAGACCCCACCGGCGGATTCCTCGACCGAGGTGGAGGACGAGTCCGAAGACCTGCCGACCGCACCGTCTCCCGTTGCGGTGGAAGGACATCACGCGGTCACGGGCTAACACCCCACCGCTCACCACGAGAGGCGGGGGGGGCGGGGGGGCCCCCGGCCCCCCCCCCCCCGGCGGGGGGGGGGGGGGCCGCGGCCC